>JAJRZI010000113.1 GCA_024275295.1 Gammaproteobacteria bacterium
AACAAGGAGCAATATACCTGGAGAAAAGGCCTGCATCTCAGCAGAAAATGTAATTTCCCGAACCAAAATTTTGGAGGCGGGTATCGAACCGACACAGAGTATTTCTGCGTCAGACAGTTAAACCCGACAGACTCCTAGAGTGAAGCATCCCATTGCTGTCATATTCACTACCAACCAGTCCAAGATAAATTCCTACCTGCGAAAAGCTTTTCATAACACACCAATCCTTTATCCAACGCAGGAGCTTAAACCCATCAGAAAAGGCTCCACAGGTATTGCAAATGGCTCCCCCTGTATTTGGTGCATCCTCAAAGAAGCGGAAGCCATCACTTCCACCGTGCATTGGGCATCGTGTGTGATGGGGGTGCTTGCTAATCGCAGGGTTTAGTTCAGGTGCCAGCTCTTCAAAGATCTCGAACCAAGCGCCTGTAGCATCCTCTTTGATTGCTGCAAAGTTCACTTTATAAGTCATTTGTTATCCTATACTCACCATAGTTTCCATGTTGACAGCACATTGTCCGAGAAAGCTGACGAGCAACTGATAGCCAGCTCATCTTTCATGCAATATTTTTTGAATGTGCTGCCTTACATGGGAAGAACTGTAATTGGTTCTATTTATTGCTTTCCACCCAAGAAAAAAATGCATCTTCATCGATCAAAACCCTGCGACCACAGCGCTTGACCACCTTGTCAAAGCCGTTTGTATTTGCGTGGAAGATGAGATGTCGTAGACCGCCCAAGGGCGGCCATGGGTGGTGCTTAGGCCAATCTGGTACCGGTATAAGTCGACGGTGTTTCAGCGTTTGATCAGCATTTTTCATTTCTAATTCTCCGATATAAGTTGGGGGTTCAATTGTTGATTGATTCAGTGCAAACCGGAGCAAACCATGACGGTACTGCTCCTGCTGGTCTCAACATTAACAGGGAAAGAAGAAGGAAAAAATTGGGTTACGCTAGCGAAAAGGGGGGATTCGCTAGCGGTCAGGTAGGTTAATTAGTAAGAAATCCGTAATCAGCAGGTTAATTGCACTTTTTTGGTCGGCCTCCTTTACGAGCTTCGTTCGGTATAGTCAGTTGACCGTTCTTTCCAGCATCCGTTAGGTAGCTCCAAATAGTGTCTTTTTTAGGGACTTTCTTTCCTGGCTTCTTTAATTCTGATTGAATGGCCTCCAACATATCCTTTTTTCTTATGCTTTGATTGTCCTTCCAATTCCTTGCTGCAATCTCTACAGATTTCTTTCGAGCACAGGCATAAGGTTTATTTGTCTTGGCAGCAGCTATAGCTCGGCCTTCTGTAATCGACTTGCCATTTACTAAAAACCTCTCCCACTCAAATTTTATCCGAGCTTTTTCTGTGAGTTCCCCTAGAATGAATGAGGCATTAGCAGCATATGTCGCCTCATCTTGTTTGATATGCCTTCGAACCTCGGCAAGCCGGGTGATAATCTCTGCTGCAAACCATTCTGGAGAACCCCTCTCAAGAGCGGTTTTAGGCAGGCCATTCAATCTCTCGGCATCAGTAGGCAAATCGGCCTTTTTGAGCGTGTCAACCGCCCAAATCTCACCAGCTCCGAATGGGTTGATAGTCCTCTTACAATCTTTCTCCATGGTTTTTAGCTCCTCCTCAGAGAACGGCGGACTTATTTCTTTCACTTTTTGGGCCGTTATGCCAGTACCTTCATCGTATTCTTTGACTGTCATCATGCATCTCCAAATATTCGCTCATTCATACGCTCTACCACTCCTGCTGTGTGTGCCTCAGATAGATGGCTATACCGCTTCACCATTTGCAGAGTCTTATGCCCCAAAACCTCCGCTATCTCAGCCAGTGATGCCCCATTCATAGCTAAATATGATGCAGCAGAATGCCTGAGGTCATGCCATCGAAAATCTTCTATCTCTGCTTTTTTCAGCGCTGTTTTCCATGGTGCCTGTAAATCCATAGGCTTATTGGGATGTGTCTTGCCAGGGAAAACCAGAGGGGTATCAATGCGCCGACCTGTTTTAGAAAACTCTTTCAATATTTCAAGTGCTTTACCCACCAGTGGCACTACCCGGCGTTCTCCATTTTTTGTCTCATGTAGCGTTATGCGCCCTTGATGAAAATCCACATCAGCCCAAGTTAAGCCCATAATCTCACCACGCCGCATGCCTGTAGATAACGCCAAGATAAACGCCACATTCAAATAGGGATTAGTTGATTCTTGGCAGCTTCTGACTAGACGGGGTAGTTCTCCCTCAACAACCACACCACCAGCAGTGGTTTCAGTTTCACTTAAAAATCGCACTCGCCCACGGGCTTCAGTTGGCTTTTTCACTTTCTTGGCGGGGTTGTCGTCCCGCCAACCCCATTCATTTACTGCAACTGTAAATGCATGGCTTAGGGCTGCCAAATAGCGCACTACAGTGGCCGGGCTTCTTTGAGTACCGCGCTTGGTGATGCCACTTAATAAGAGATCTCTATATTCGGCTATGAGTGCAGGGGTAATATCTGCCAGAGTGTATGCACCAATTTGGCTTTTCCACCATTCAAGGTGGGCTGTTCTCTTTTGGGCATCATTGCGGATTGGGGTTACATCTCTAATATACCGATCTACCAAATCAGCTAATGTATGTTTTTTTGCTTCAGCGGTTTTGAAATACCGTCCTTCCCGAATAGCTGCTTCTGTAGCTGCACCCCATCTCTTGGCATCTGTTAGCCGTGGAAATGAAGCCCGTTGAGGGGGGAATCCCTTTAGCCGCACATATACCCGGTAGCTAGTAGAGCCGCCCCCGTTTTTACGTTTGCGTATAGAGGCCATTAAGGTGCCCTCTTGTTGGTGGTATTGGTTGAGGTATTCATTGTTAATCTTCCTGGATAGTTGCTGGTTGATATAAGCCCCCAGCTCTCTACCTAAAAGACTAGAACAAACCACAACAAATAGCAACAAGGGACATATAGTCCCTTAATGAATATTCTTAAGCCACTGTTAATTAAAGATATACTTAATGCGCCATTCTAATAGGCGCACTCACGGCGCATATTAAGTACAATAATGTACGATTTTGTTGTTAGGTGGCGTGCTGATTTCTGTGCTGTAACAGGCCAGCAAGGAAAGTATGCGGTAAATCTAAAGGGGGAGAATGGCAATCGTAGTGATTGCGCTCTTTGGTAGATTATTGTCGTTAAGTGCGCCGTGAGTGCGCCTTGCAGGGCTATGCAGAATTAAGCAAACTAGCTAAGTTATTGAATTATATGGTGGGCCGTGAAGGATTCGAACCTTCGACCAAGGGATTAAGAGTCCCCTGCTCTACCAACTGAGCTAACGGCCCGGAGGTGGGTGCATGTGACAAGTTATGGGGAAGCAGCTTATAACTTGTTTAAATATTGGGGTGGACGATGGGGCTTGAACCCACGACAACCGGAATCACAATCCGGGACTCTACCAACTGAGCTACGCCCACCATAAAACTGTTGTTGTTCAGCTTGCTGCCAGGGCTATTATCGAACCATACAAAATGGCGCGCCCGGCAGGATTCGAACCTGCTACCCTCGGTTTAGAAGACCGATGCTCTATCCAAATGAGCTACGGGCGCATCGTTCGGCTCGTAAAAATTGGTCGGGGTAGAGAGATTCGAACTCCCGACATCCTGCTCCCAAAGCAGGCGCGCTACCAGACTGCGCTATACCCCGATTTGCCTAACTGTGCTACTCAGCAAGGAGGCCGAATGATACGCATACTCTAGCATTTCGTCAATCTCATTTAGGTGATAATTTTTAACTTTCACGGTATTATTCGCCCCCTCTTCAGCAACCCTTTTTAATGGACAGGTATGAGCGCACAAATCCTCGACGGCAAGGCCATTGCGGCCGATTTAAGGCAATCCATCAAATCCAGCGTTACAGAACGCATCGCAGCAGGCCAACGACCACCTGGGCTGGCCGTTATCCTGGTGGGAGAGGATCCCGCCTCTCAGGTTTATGTGCGTAACAAGCGCCGTTCATGCGAGGAGGTGGGCTTCTACTCTGAAGAGCACAAGCTCTCCACAGAGACAACTCAGGAAGCGTTATTGGCACTGATTGATTCACTGAATGATAAAGAGTCTATCGACGGCATCCTGGTACAGCTCCCGCTGCCGGATCAAATCGATGAGGAGACCGTCATCGAACGCATTCTGCCGACCAAGGATGTCGATGGCTTCCACCCCTATAACGTGGGCCGACTGGTGCTGCGTATGCCGATTCTGCGTTCCTGCACACCAAAAGGCATCATGACCATGCTGGAGCGCACGGGGCAGGAGCTGGAGGGGCTGGATGCTGTCATCATCGGTCAATCCAATATTGTGGGTCGACCAATGGCACTGGAGCTGCTGGCCGCCCGCTGCACCATCACGGTCTGTCACAGCCGCACCAAGGATCTGGAGGGGAAGATCCGCAATGCGGATATCGTTGTGGCCGCCGTTGGCCGGGCAAACTATGTGCGGGGTGAGTGGATCAAACCCGGTGCTATTGTGATCGATGTCGGCATCAACCGAATGGATGACGGCAAGCTGGCCGGTGACGTGCATTTTGACGAGGCCAAAGAGAAGGCCAGCTGGATTACGCCTGTTCCAGGTGGCGTTGGCCCCATGACCATCGCTACACTGCTGGAGAACACGCTGCAAGCAGCCGAACTGCACAGCAAGGCCACCACTTAACACACTGTTCAAAACCGCCCCTCTGCTCCTGCAAACTGCTGGAGCAGAGGGGCAGCCATTAACCCTACCCCACCCAAACCCTGGCATTACGGAACATTCGCATCCAGGGGGCGTCTTCACTCCATTCATCGGGATGCCATGAATTCTGCACTGCGCGAAATACCCGCTCGGGATGCGGCATCATGATGGTTACCCGGCCATCCGTAGTCGTCAGGCCAGAGATGCCATCAGGTGAGCCATTGGGATTAGCCGGATAACGGCTGGCAACCTCACCACTATTTTCAATATAGCGTAACGCTATATGGGATTGCGATTGCCGCAGATGCTCTGCATCACAAAACTCGGCCCTGCCTTCACCATGTGCAACGGCTATTGGCATACGGGAGCCTTCCATGCCTTGCAGCAGAATGGAAGAGGAAGCCTGCACCTCAACCATTGCCACCCGCGCCTCAAATTGCTCAGAGCGGTTACGTACAAAATGGGGCCAATGATCAGCGCCAGGAATAAGTTCATGCAGATTAGAGAGCATCTGACAACCATTGCAGACACCCAGGGTGAAGGTCTCCTGACGCTGAAAGAAGGCCTCAAACTGCGCCCTGGCATGCGCATTAAACAGGATGGATTTTGCCCACCCCTCACCGGCACCCAGCACATCACCATAGGAGAAACCACCACAGGCCACCAGGCCATGAAAATCACTCAGATCTCTGCGCTGCTCGATGATGTCACTCATGTGGAGATCAACCGCCTGGAAACCGGCACGGTCGAATGCTGCCGCCATTTCAATCTGACCATTTACCCCCTGCTCACGCAGGATGGCGATGGGTGGTCGAACACCGCGATTGATATAGGGTGCAGCCACATTGTCATCCAAATCAAAACTGAGCTTGGCCTGTAGTCCAGGGTCGGTCTGATCAGCAATGCGCTCGTACTCTTCCTCTGCGCACTCCGGATTATCACGCATGGCCTGCAGCCGGTAACTGGTTTCAGACCAGGCCTGTTGCAATTCTATCCGACTCTTGCCCAGCAGCAGGTTTTGCCCACGGCTAAATTCAATCTGCCCCGTCTGATTGGGGCTGCCGATGAGATGGCTGTAGTGACCCAGCCCTGCATCGTGCAGGCTTTTTAGTACCGCATCAGTATCAGTGTGTCGAACCTGTATTACAGCACCCAGCTCTTCATTGAACAGGGCAGCCAAAAGGTCATCCCCCAAATCATCCAGCGAGATATTTATGCCACAGCGGCCGGCAAAGGCCATCTCGCAGAGCGTTACAAACAGGCCGCCATCCGAACGGTCATGATAGGCGAGCAGCCGCCCCTCCCGGTTCATCTCCTGAATAACACTGAAGAAGCCCTTCAACGCCTCGGGGGAATCCAGATCAGCGCCACGGTGCCCAATCTGCTTGTAGACTTGGGCCAGCGAAGAGGCGCCCAGGCGATTGGCGCCTTTGCCAAGATCGATCAGGATCAGATCACTGTCACCCTGATCCGCACGCAACTGTGGGGTCAGGGTGCAGCGCACATCCTGCACGGGTGCAAAACCGGAGATGATCAGGGAGAGCGGTGAGGCCATCACCCGCTCCTCGCCATTCTCCTGCCAGACGGTTTTCATCGACAGGGAATCCTTACCCACCGGAATGGCAATACCCAGTGCCGGGCAGAGTTCCATACCGACAGCCTGCACGGTATCGAACAGGGCGGCATCCTCTGCACCGTGCCCGGTCGCAGCCATCCAGTTGGCGGAGAGTTTGATGTCGCTCAGATTGGCAATAGAGGCCGCAGCCAGATTGGTGATCGCCTCACCCACTGCCATACGGCCTGATGCTGCCGGATGGAGCAGTGCCAGCGGTGTGCGCTCACCCATGGCCATCGCCTCACCTGTGTAACCGTGATAGCTGCTGGCAGTCACCGCAACATCCGCCACCGGCATCTGCCAGGGGCCAACCATCTGGTCACGGCAGACCTGGCCGGTAATCGAGCGATCACCAATGGTGATGAGGAAACTCTTGCTGCCCACGGTGGGCAGGCGCAGCACCCGCAGGGCAGCCTCTTCCAGATTGATATCCGCTGTTTCAAATTCAGGTTTATGGAAGCTGTGGTGATGCACCTCCCGCAGCATGTGAGGTGTATTGCCAAACAACAGCGGCAATGGAAGATCAATCGGGTTGTTGTTGAAATGGGCATCGCCCAGCAGCAACTCCTCATCCTGTGTCGCTTGACCCACCACCGCATAGGGACAGCGCTCCCGCTCACAGATGGCCTTGAACTCAGCCAGCCGATCAGCATCAATGGCCAGCACGTAGCGTTCCTGGGATTCATTACACCAGATCTGCATGGGGGACATGCCCGGATCATCGTTTGGAACGGTGCGCAGCTCAAACTTGCCGCCTCGGCCACAATCATGCACCAGCTCCGGCAGGGCATTGGAAAGGCCACCGGCACCCACATCATGTATCCACAGGACGGGGTTGCTCTCACCTCGCGCTACACAACTGTCAATCACCTGCTGGCAGCGGCGTTCAATCTCAGGATTACTACGCTGCACTGAGGCAAAATCCAGATCCTCAGCACTGGCACCACTGGCCATGGAGGAGGCCGCACCACCACCCAGCCAAATCAACATGGCTGGGCCACCCAGCACCACCAGCGGGGTG
Organism: Gammaproteobacteria bacterium; assembly: GCA_024275295.1. Classification (GTDB taxonomy): domain Bacteria; phylum Pseudomonadota; class Gammaproteobacteria; order Chromatiales; family Chromatiaceae; genus WFXD01. Next base: position 7,332 of record JAJRZI010000113.1, read on the forward strand.
CCCGCCGGGTAATCATTTTTTTGCACATGCCCGGCACGGATATTACCCATGCCACCCGCAATCATGATGGGCTTGTGATAGCCTCGCAGCTCCTGCCCATTTGGCCCGGCAACCGCCGCCTCAAAGGTACGGAAATAACCCGCCAGATTAGGGCGGCCAAATTCATTGTTAAAGGATGCCGCACCGATGGGTCCCTCCAGCATGATATCCAGCGCAGAGACAATCCGTTCCGGCTTGCCAAAATCCTCTTCCCACGGCTGTTCAGCACCAGGGATGCGCAGGTTGGAGACAGAAAATCCGGCCAATCCGGCTTTGGGTTTAGAGCCTTGACCCGTTGCACCCTCATCACGGATCTCACCACCCGCACCTGTCGCGGCGCCCGGCCCAGGTGAGATAGCCGTCGGGTGGTTGTGGGTCTCTACCTTCATCAGGATATGGATATCCTCATCCTGATAACCGTAGGCACCCTCCACCGGATCAACCAGAAAACGTTTTCCATGGCTGCCTTCAATCACCGACGCATTGTCTTTATAGGCTGACAAAACCTTATCCGGTGACTTTTCGGTGGTGTTGCGGATCATCTTGAACAGGGAGTGCTGCTTCTTCTCCCCATCGACAATCCAGTCGGCATTGAAGATCTTGTGGCGACAGTGCTCAGAGTTGGCCTGGGCAAACATCATCAATTCAACATCGGTGGGATTGCGCCTGAGTCCTTGAAAACTCTCTACCAGATAGTCGATCTCCTCTGTCGAAAGCGCAAGGCCCAATTCACTGTTGGCGGCAATCAGCGCAGCCTTCCCACCCCCTATAACATCCACTGATTGCAGTGGAACAGGTTCAGCGTGAATAAAGAGACAATTTGCATCCTGTGGGTCGGTCAACACAGATTCTGTCATCCGATCATGTAACAGATCTGCCGCCATACTCAGCTCATGATCAGAGAGCACCTCCCCAGCTGCCGTGAGATAGTAGGCAATGCCCCGCTCCAGACGTTCGATAGTGGTGAGACCACAGTTGTGTGCAATATCCGAAGCCTTGCTGGACCAGGGTGAGATGGTACCGGGACGCGGCACAACCAGAATCAACTGCCCCTCGGGATCATGCTCTGGCAGATGCGGGCCATAACGCAAAAGCTGATCCAGCACTGTCTGCTGCGCCTCATCCAATGTCTGCTCAATATCAGCAAAATGGAGGTATTCCGCATACAGGGCGACAGATCGACCGATATGTTCAGCGACTCGCTGTTGCAGTTTTTTCAGGCGAAATTCAGAGAGGGCGGGCGCGCCACGAAGAATCAGCATCTTGCACCTTGGTTCCAGGGTAGAAAAGAGGTGCAATGATACTAAAAATTGATTGTTTAGTATTGGGAATCGAGCAAAACTTCAGCGCTTCTGGTAAGAATTTACTCGCTATTTGCCACAATAAGTGTCAGGTTTTTTTACACTCTAAAAAGAGGTAACTCTTTGATTATTATATCAAGTGCAAAAAACAGTATTTTTTATGCCGTAAAAAAAGAGACAAATCCCCCGAATATCCTGAATTTGTCAGGTTTTTTTACACTTCAAAATCGACGTGGGCGTATTATTACTCCCACGTCGATTATTCAGCATTACGAAACCCGCCCCGTCGCCATGCTGCTACTGCGTCTTCACCCTGCGCTTCAGCAGAGGCAAGCCAAAACCCAACAACATCAGTGTTGCAGGTGCAGGTACTTGACCAGGGGGATTACAGTTAGAAGTACAGGTGTTATCAAAAGCACCACTCAATGTTTTCACTTTAAAATAGTCATTGCCAATATAGTTACTGTTACCAAAGTATGCCGGGTTCAGCGCAGCTACCAGCCAATAACTGGAGCTTTTATTGCCTGCATTAACATCAAAAGTAATATCAGTGCCGTCTGAAGTATTATCACTGTAAAAATAGTTAGAGACCAACTCCCAGCCACCCGTTGTATTCAAGCCAGAATAGCTCTGGCCTGTTAACACAGGCGTATCATTCCCGGTATAACGGAGCAATGAAAAATCAGAATCTCTATGCCAGCCCATTACGATTTTATCCAACTCAACCTTATCGCCGCCAAAGTCAAAAAGCACGGAGTCGTACCAATCATCATTATCCGTCGCATGCTGCGGTGTACCCGTATCACCGCTTGTTGCCTCAACTGCCAGCCCATCCCACACCCTTAGTTTATTCGCCTTTTGAATAGAAGCGTTTGAGCCTGTATTGGAATACCAGCCAGTTGCCGTATTGGTAATCGTTTTGCCCCCAACAGTAGATGATTCAACACAGCACGCTGTTGGACAGGTATAGCCACTACCACCACTGAACGTCCAGCTATAGGCAGCATTTGCGCTCGGAACAACCATCAAAGAACCTAAGAGCATGCCAACTAAACCCAGATTTTTATTTAAACTAAAACGTACATTCATGTTCTGACCTCACCCCCGTCCAGAAAAAACAATATCAACTGCGATTAACTCTAGCAAGTTTTAAGCCAGTTTAATAATTCCTTTAACTTCAGCCTGTTATGAGATAGTAGATTATTTCCTATAAGGTTATTGTAAAAAAACCTGACACTTATCACTCAGTGATGACCTTTGATCAGATCATTAGTCCGCAAGCTGTTGCAAGAGCACTCGAGCCTCATCTATCCCATCAAATGGCCGGTTGGCACCAAGCGCCTGCTCAAGTTCTGTTTTTGCTTCCTTTCGCCGGCCCAGGCGTTCCAGTGCCACCCCAATGTGGTAGCGGATTTCAGGATCAGCCGAGGCACGGGAGTGGGCATTGCGCAGATGTCGCAGCCCTTCAGCTGGCTGGTTATTCTGCACCAGTATCCAGCCCAGTGTATCGCTTATGGCCGCACTCTCTGGCGCTATCTGGTAGGCCTTGAGTGCATATTTCAGTGCTCTGGCATCCCCTGTTTTTGAATAGATATTGGCCAGATTGTTTAGAATCAATGGGTGATTGGGACGCTTTTTGATAATCTGCTCAAACAGGGCCTGCGCCTTTTCTATATCTCCTTTGCGCAGATACCCCTCTGCCAAGGCCTGTTTTGAGGTCAGGTCATCCGGGTGGGACTTCAGCCATTTTTTGAGAAAAGCCATTGCTTTGGCCTCTTCCCCTGAACGCATGTAGGCCTGATAGAGGCCAATCGCCAGACGCGGTCTCTGCTCCAGCTTTAGCGCCTTGTGATAGCTATCGATCGCTTTCACATAAGCCCCATTTCGCAACTGAACCTCACCCAACAACCGATAGCCAAAGGGCTTATCCGGATATTTGTTGCGCAGTGCCAATGCACCTTCATAAGCCTTCTTCAGCTTCCCTGCCTGGAGCTGCACCTCAACCAACATCACCTGCACTGGAACAAACTCGGCATCCCCATCGACCGCCTTTTGGAGGGACCATATCGCATTGCTTAAATCACCCAACCCCCTCTGCATCCGGGCAATTCTGTACAACCAGCGGGTATCATAACTGGCGATCCTGGCCATCCGTTTATAGAGGAGCTGTGCCGTTGTGGGTTTGCCATTTGCAATGTGGCTACGACCCAACGCATCCATTATCTCCAGGTTGTCCGGTTCCACCTGGTTTGCTGCATAGGCCACTTTACTTGCGTTTTCTACCTTGCCAGTCCGCAGATAGAGATTCACCAGGTAGCTGACCACGGGTATGGATGCAACATTTACAGTTCGCGCCTTCTCCAGCCAGTGAATGGCCTCCTCCGGTTTCCCACTTGCCTCAGCTACTTTAGCCAGCTCGATCATGGTGCGGATATGTTCCGGGTGTTGTTTGATAATCTCCTGCAGACGGCGTTGCGCCGCTACCTTTTTCCCCTCCAGCAGATCCAGCTTCGCCAGGTTGATACGCGCTGGCAGGTAGTCTTGATCAATCGCAACAACCTTCTCAAACCCCGAACGGGCAGCATCCCGCTCCTTCAGTGCCATCTGGGTCGAGGCCAGAAGATTAAGCACTGTTAGATTATCCGGCTCCCGCTGGATAATCCTGCTGGCCACATCACGGGCCGCCGCAAACTCTCGTCGCTGAAAATGCAGCACGGCCAGAATCAGCCCCGCCTTGTTTGCCTGCTCGCTGCTATCAAATACCGATGCCAGCTCCTCCATGGCCACCACATCCTTGCCGGTCGCCAGGTTGTTCAACGCATATTGAAATGAGGCCGTGGGTTCATTGGGCGCCAGACTCATGGCCTTGTTAAGAACCTCTGTTGCCTTAAGATGGCGTTTGGTTCGAACATAGGCCGTACCCAGCAGCGTCAGCAGGCGAGGATCATTGGGGGCAAACTTTAGCGCCGGTTCAAGCGTGGCAATCGCTTTTTTATACTCCCCTTTGGAGAGCATAATTGAACCCAGCAGTTTACGTGCTTGAGCATGCTGCGGTTCGAGCTTGATATATTGCACCAGATATTGGCGCGCCTTCTCCCACTGATTCAGACTGTAGTGAACAAGACCCGCCAGCAACAGGCTGGGGCCATGTTTTGCAAACAGCTGCTCATCAAGCCCGTCAATGATGCCCACCGCATCCAGCAGCGCCTTGTGTGAGCCTGCCTTATCATTTACACGCGCCAGCAGCACCGCTTGCAGATAGGCGGCACGCGGGTCATTTGGATACTCCTCTCGCAGGTAGGCAATATCTTTCAGGGCATCATCATCAAGCCCCTGATCCATATAGACCCCGGCACGCGCCATGCGTGCAGCAAGGTGTTCTGGCATCAGTTCAAGGGTTTTGCTGTAATACATTACTGCACCCTTGTTATCCCGCTGTGCATGCCTGATTGATCCTGCCAGATACCATACATCCGCATCTTCAGGCGCTAATTTTATAGCCCTGGCTATACGCTTTCCAGCTGCATCAAAATCAGCACTACGCAGTGATAAATCAGCAAGGCCAAGTACCGCATCCACACTTTTTTGATCTGTCTGGCTGGCCTTCTCAAATGTCTGCCCAGCTTCAGGCAATCGGTTCAATTGCAAATAGGCCTGACCACGTAGCACCAACAATTCAGCCCGGGTAGCGCTGCTATAACCATCTGCACTAACCTCATTCAGCAGCTTCTGGGGCTTATCCTGCTGCAGATAGGCCTGAGCAAGCGGGACGATAATCAGCTCACGATCAACCCCCAGCCGTGCAGCAATCACAAACTCTTTTTCTGCCCCAGCCCCGTCTCCCTGCTGCAGATAGGCCTTACCCAGCAGTACGTGAGCCGAAAGAAAGTTTGGGTCTTTCTGCAATATGTTTTTCAGATGAATAATTGCCGTTGGCACCTCTTCCTTATTGAACTGGATCAGAGCCTCTTCATAGAGGCCTGCCAAATCTCCAGATTCACTTTTTGCTGATACTGCATAAGATCCCAGCAGCAGGATAGCAAGTAAAAGTGCAGTGAATTTTGGACTCCAGTGTCGGCCTGTTTTACAAAGTGTCATAAAATGCTCCTGCAGAGTCATTGATATTTAGCTATCGGCAGAGCGCCGGCATAGATGAGAGATGGGTCTCATAGCCGTTCAATACGCCTGTGATAAAAGATTGAATAGTAGCGAACATCGCCCGGCGCATGGGCAATCAGACCAGAGATAACAATAACCAAGACAAGGCAGACGCCCTGATACCCTGGCCATACCATCATCAATACCAGCAACAAAAGCTTAAAGAGGATGGCATGCCCACGCAGCTGCAACAGCCAGATGCCATTAGACCAGATTGACAGCAACATCATGCCCACACCCGATGCCAGTGTCAGATAGAGAAACCCCTGCCAGGCATTGCCAACAGAGGCATAAAAATAGCCTCCTCCAAATCCGGCCATTCCCAATAGATGCAGCGTTCGCAGCAGGATATTGATCCAGCGCTGCCCGGTAAAAATCCGGGATTGCTTGGGAAAGAGGGCAGAGGTTATGGACATCAATTTAGCAACAGTCTAACCGGAGCAGATCTCCAGCCAATCTGTTGGCTCATCCTGCCCGGATATGGTCAGACAGGCTTCAAGTTTTGCAGAGACATCCAACAGCGCCTCTTTGGCAAGCTGTGGCCTGTTGTTCTTTTCACTGAGATGCACCGCCAGCAGATGGCGCAGCCGACCGTGATCAATCCTGCTCAGCAGCTCCGCCGCCTGACGATTACTCAGGTGCCCCAACCGACCACCCACCCGCGCCTGAAGCTTCGGCGGATAGGGGCCATCGGCCAGCATGATGGGATCATGATTACACTCCAGCATCAGCGCATCACAATCCTGCAACAGCTCAACAATATGCGGCGTAACAGCACCACTATCGGTCAGCATGCCAAATTTCAGCCGGTTTGCACTAAAAGTAAATTGCACGGTCTCCCGGGCATCATGCGGCACAGGAAAGGGGGTCACTTGAATATCGCCAATCATAAAGGGGGCTTGATGACTACTGAAGCTATTGAGATAAGGCAGGTCGCCACAACGGTGGCTGCGTCGAGTGCCGCCCGTCATCCAGACCGGCAGTTGGTAGCGGCGAGCCATGGCGCCGACACCACGGATATGGTCACCGTGTTCATGCGTCACCAGCATGGCATCCAGCGTATCGGCAGTAACATCCAGCCGGGCCAGCCGCTGCTCGGTTTCTCGTGCAGAGAAGCCACAATCCACCAGCAGCCGGGTGCCACCTGCTTCAATCAGAGTGGCATTGCCCCGGCTACCACTACCCAAAGAGGCGAAACGCATGAGGCCCGTTCTTCAATTTTCTGCCAGATCTATTTTATCTGCTCATGCAGTAGACCCAGGATACGCTTGGCTGTATCCGAATTGCTCCGCACACCATTATTATCCTGAATCGTTACACGAGTGGCTTCACCACTTTCATGCAATCTGACCTGATATTGCGTCTCTTTATCAATATCATTGTCATCACTCCAGAAAGCCAGCTTGGAGAGAATACCTTTCTCCTTCTTGTCATCCTGCATCGGGTCGTTGTAGCGAACATAATAGATACCTTTACCACGATCTCGATCTTCCACAGCAAAACCACCCCGATCCAGTGCCATGCCGGTGATACGCCATGCCCGTGGAAACGCTTCTGCAATTTCAAGTTCAGACTGACTGCCTTCTTGCAGCAGCTGAGAGCGGTGTTTGCGGGTATCAGCCTTTGCCAAATCCTTGCTGGCACGCTTATCAGACAGACCAAAAAAGAGCATCATACGGCGCATCATCTCCGCTTCCAACCCATGATCTGCGGGACGAATAGTCCAGATTGGCTGCTTATCCTCACCAGATGTGCCTTTAATAAACTGCTCTTCCATGCCGCGATGCGTCAGGTAGACCTCAGTAACACCCGCCTCTTCACCCTCCTCCAGGCGCACCCGGTACTGGTCACGCGTAGCCGCAAATTCAGATTTGATATCCGGGCGGCTTTCAATCCAATGGGTACGCATCACACCTACTGAGGGAGCTTGCTCCAGCAGTGAAATGCCATTCTCATGCCAGAATGCGATGATCCTGTTCCAGACATCTTCAACCGATGCCCGCACCACAAGCCAGCGTTGATTGCCATCCCGTTTTACACTGACATGCTCAATCCGAGGCAGTACCTCACCACTTTTTGCACTGCCGCCGGTGGGGGCAGATGGTTTTTGTTCCCCCACATAATCTGAATAGGTTGCCGTTCCAGATGGCGCAGTATCAGGCACTATGCGGGTATCATCAATAGAGCTTTTGGTCAGATCCGGTGGGATTTCCAGATCCTGCTCCGCCTGTTTCTCTTTTTTATAGTCAACCTTGCGGTCAGGTAAGACCTTACTGACATCCGGCAGCATGCTGCAGGCAGTGAGGCTGAAAACCATTAAAATAGCGGGGATCTTTATCCATCTGACACACATATAAATTACCGTAAAAGTTATCTGGATTTAACCTGAATTAATCAGTTGAATTGTAGCATTCAGGCAAGCGCACCTGCTTTCAGCATGGCCTGCCGTACCGCCTCATGATGCTGGTTCGACAACCATGTCAGCGGCAGCCGTATGCCCATTGGAATCCGCCCCAGCTCAGCCATCGCCCACTTCACAGGGATGGGGTTGGCCTCAAGAAACAGATCGCTGTGCAGTGCCGCCATGTTGGCATCAAGCCGCTCTGCCCCTATTTTATCACCCGCCAATGCTGCAGCACACATCTTATGCATCAGTGCTGGCGCTACATTGGCAGTTACCGAGATGACCCCATTGCCACCCAGCAGCATCAGTTCACGGGCTGTGGCATCATCACCGCTATAGATTGCAAAATCATCGCCGCACAGCTGTTTGATTTGAGTCACCCGTTCCAAATCACCTGTAGCCTCTTTGATACCGACAATATTATTGATCTTTGACAGCCTTGCCGCCGTCTCCGGCAACAGATCACACACCGTACGACCTGGCACATTGTAGAGAATCTGGGGGATGTCCACCGTCTCTGCAATCAGCTTGTGATGCAGATAGAGCCCTTCCTGCGTAGGTTTGTTGTAATAAGGTGAGACCAGCAGACAGGCATCAGCACCGACCTCTTTGGATCGGCGGGTCAGACTAATCGCCTCTTTCGTGGAGTTAGAACCCGTACCGGCAATAACCGGAATGCGTCCGGCCACAAACTCAACCACCCTGGCAATGACCTGGCAGTGCTCATCTTCATCCAGCGTCGGACATTCACCCGTGGTGCCGACTGCGACGATACCATCGGTACCCTGCTCGACATGCCAGTCGACCAAGCCCTGCAGACTTTCCTCATCCAGGCTGCCATCCTCACGCATGGGTGTAACCAATGCAACGATACTGCCCTGAAACATGCACAAACTCCAAATAAAATCAGGCTAAACACGCAATTCTACAGTGCTTTCCGAGACAGTGCCAAATGATACAACCTAAGATCCGCAATTGATTGTGGATACTGGATGCAATCAATTGCGGATCTTAGGTTTTTAAGCTGGCATAACGATATGCAAAAGCTCATAATTTCATAAAACAGACTACACTGAGCCTTCAGAGAAATCAGTACCACCAGAACAAATTGCCAACATGCAGTGAGATAAAAGATGCCCGCAAAAAAAAATTATCTGGTCATATCAGCCCTGGGAAAAGACCGACCCGGTATCGTAGATAAACTAAGCAAGATCATTCTGGAGGATGAATGCAATATTGTAGATAGCCGCATGACGGTTCTGGGGGGAGAATTCGCCATCCTGCTCATGGTTGAGGGCAATTGGAATACACTGACAAAACTGGAGGATGCCTTACCAAAACAGGGTAAGAAACTGGGGCTTACCATCATTTCAAAACGCACAGGTGAGCGTCAATCCGATAGCAAAACCCTCCCCTATGCCATTGACGTTGTGGCAATGGATCACCCCGGCATCGTACATCACCTGGCCAATTTCTTCTCCGAACGCAACATCAATATTGAGGATCTGGTCACCAGCAGCTACGCAGCTGCCCACACCGGCACACCCATGTTTTCAGTACACATGAGTATTGGCATCCCGGCAGAGATGCACATTGCAGGGCTGCGTGATGATTTCCTGGAATTTTGTGACTCAATGAATCTGGACGCCGCACTGGATCCCATCAAGGGTTAATACCCAAAAGCCACTCAACAGGGATAAAAGATGCCTAAAACACCCGCAAACCACCATCTTTTCGTGCTGGATACCAATGTCCTGATGCATGACCCCACCGCCATCTTCCGCTTCATGGAGCATGATCTGTTCCTGCCAATGGTGGTGCTTGAGGAGCTGGATGCCGGTAAAAAGGGACTATCTGAGGTCGCCCGTAACGCACGCCAGGCCAGCCGTTTTCTTGATGAGCTGATAACGGGTGCAACCAAGGCTGATATCAAAAGAGGGCTGCCTCTACCCGCACCTGAGAATGGCAAAGCATTAGAGGCTGGCAAACGTGGCCGCCTCTTCTTTCAGACACGACATCTGCCTAATCTTCTACCGGAGCGCCTACCGGGCCACATCCCGGACAATAATATCCTGGGGGCCGCGTTAGCGCTGCAGGAGGAGCACCCAACCACCACCATCACCCTCATATCCAAAGACATCAATCTCCGTATCAAAGCAGCCGTACTGGGGATACGCACCGAAGATTACCGCAACGACAAAGTACTGGATGACATCAACCTTCTCTATCGGGGGCACATTGAGCTACCCGCCACCTTCTGGGATGAACACAGTAAAAACCTGGAATCATGGCAGGAAGAGGGCCGCTCTTTTTATCGTATAACAGGTGTGGATCTGGAGAAGTGGCATGTCAGTCAATGCCTAAGCATGGAGGGTGACGCCAGTTTTGAGGCGATTGTACGGGAGCTGAATGATGATAGCGCTGTCATCGAACTTCTGGAGGACTATCGCATCCCCAAACACTCCGTCTGGGGGATTAATGCACGCAACAGAGAGCAAAATTACGCACTCAATATGCTGTTGGATCCAGAGTTGGATTTTGTCTCACTACTCGGCATAGCGGGCACGGGCAAGACACTCCTTACCCTTGCAGCAGGCCTGGCTCAGGTTCTGGATCAGAACATCTATCGCGAAATCATTATGACCCGCGCTACTGTACCCGTAGGTGAAGATATCGGCTTTCTACCCGGCACTGAAGAGGAGAAAATGGCTCCCTGGATGGGCGCACTAAAAGACAACCTGGAAGTACTCACCCAGACCGAAGGGGGCGAATGGGGACGTGCAGCAACCGATGACCTGCTGCGCAACCGCATCCGCATCCACTCCCTGAATTTCATGCGTGGGCGCACCTTCCTTAACAAATACATCATTATTGACGAAGCCCAAAATCTGACCGCCAAACAGATGAAAACCCTCATCACCCGAGCCGGCCCCGGCACCAAGATTATCTGCCTTGGAAATATTGGCCAGATCGACACACCCTATCTCACAGAAACCACATCCGGCCTCACCTACACAGTGGATCGTTTTAAAACCTGGACACACGGCGGCCACATCACCCTGATACAGGGTGAGCGTTCGAGGCTGGCTGAATTTGCATCCGAGAATCTTTGATGATTAGCGACAAGGCCGTTGAGAAAAAGCTGCAAGAGACATTTGGTTTCCTGCAGGCATGTGATGCCCGCCACTATGTGTATTCTCACCCAATCCTGCCACCGATTCTCAGGCAAAGCTGCCACCCATTCTCACTGAAAGCTGCCACTGATTCTCAGCAATCCTGCCACCCTCTAAGCGGGTGATATTTCGGAGCCTTTGACGCGGATAACTGAC
>JAJRZI010000114.1 GCA_024275295.1 Gammaproteobacteria bacterium
GCGCAACCCTTTCACGCACAATCTCCTCACCCCAGCCACCAGCAAACAGACGATGACGCAGGCGATAGCGGTCAACCGTTAAAAACCCTTTGTAAACCTGCTTTTTTTCCAGAATCTCATATTCATATTTCATTAGGATGGGGCTCCAATCAAAAAAGGGCGCAGCAGTTTTAAACTGCTGCGCCCTTTTTTATACAGGCAGATATGCTAAGGGATCAACTATCCAGTGACTGATAGTAATCACTCAGAATCTTGGCTACTTCAGGGCGTGAGAACTCAGGTGGAGGCGCAATACCCTGCCCCAGCATCTCGCGCACCTTGGTACCGGAGAGGAGTACAAAATCCTCTTTGGAGTGATCCGGTGCATCACGCATCATCACCACCTTATTTAGCTTTTTAGAATAGGCGGTGTCATCAGCCTTAAAGATCTCAATCTCCAGCGCACCTTCTGGCACCTGCTCATCGAAGATGGTCTGTGCATCAAAGGCGCCATAATAGTAACCGACACCGGCATGATCACGACCCACGATCAGATGTGTAGCACCCATATTCTGGCGGAACAGCGCATGCAGCACAGCTTCGAGCGGGCCGGCATAGAGCATGTCAAAACCATAGCCAGTGATCATGACGGTGTTGGGTGGAAAGTACAGTTCAGCCATTTTGCGGATGGATGCATCCCGAACAGGCGCGGGGATATCACCCTGTTTCAGTTTGCCCAGCAGCATGTGAATAACCACACCATCGGCATCCAGCGCCTCGAGCGCCATCTTGCAGAGCTCTTCATGGGCTCGATGCATCGGGTTGCGGGTCTGGAAAGCCACAACCTTTTCCCAGCCATGCTCCTTAATTTCATTACGGATCTCGACCGCAGTACGGAAGGTGTCAGGAAAATCATTCTGAAAGTAGCTTAAATTCAGCACCTGGATTGCACCAGATATAGCAAAACGCCCCTGGCTATTGAAGGCCGCCACACCGGGGTGACCACTGTCCATAGTACCAAAAACCTTGCTGGTCATGGTCTGCATCTGCTCTTCTGTAATCTCTTCAATCGCTTCGACATCCTGAATGGCCAGCACAGGATTGCCTTCAACATTGGGATCACGTAGCGCAATGCGTGCAGCACCACTAATGGTTATTATATTCTGAACCAGATTAAGTATTGGCACAGGGAAGAAGAGTCCCGCTGCGGTTTGCAGATTTTCTGCACACCCCAGGGCATCTGCCACATTCATATACCCCGTCAGAGGATTAAAATAGCCAGCCCCCATCATTACAGCATTAGCTGCTGCAGCGGATGAAACCGTAATAGATGGCAATCCTTCAGCCTCTTTTATCAACGCATGATGCTTCTCAGCATCGTAGACAAATAGCGGGTTCAGTGTATCTGAGCCATGGGGTTTGATCATTTATCTCTCCTGACAATTGGCAATACACCACGACACAGAGAGGCTCTGCATCGTGGCATCTAACTAAAATCTGTGCGTATTATCCCACAAACCAAGGGGATAAGGTGATATTAAGAACCTATAAGTTAGTATCCGCCCATAAACGGCCTATTTTCACCGGGCCAGTTTTTTGTACAAGGTTATTTCTGACTCAATTCGACACAGTCGGATTAGATCAACCACCTCGGCACTACCTTAGGCTTTCTTAGCTATCAATAAAAAGCCTTGCTGCTGAACTCGAACAGTCATAGACTGTCTCATTAGTACTCAGGGGGCGACATGGTTTCGACGTGGGTTACAAAACCTGAGGTGCATGCCGAGGATATAGACATCCTCGTAAAAAAGTCTATACCACTATAGTTGCCAACGACGACAACTACGCGCTCGCTGCTTAAACACCAGTAGAGGCCGTCTGACTGGAGCCGTTCTTGTGCGTCCAGAGTTTCCTCGGAAACACTCAGGCGTCACATCTCACAAGATCGCACTGAAGCTCGTCCGGGGCTGATTTGCTAAACACTTACCGGAATCGCCGTACGTCTTCCCTGCCCGTCGGGTAGCGTCCGGCTAAACTTAAAGACCGGGATAAGCATGTAGAGCCAACGGCGGAGAGCTTGCGGACGCGGGTTCGATTCCCGCCGCCTCCACCATCACCACATCTAAAGCCGTCCTAGGACGGCTTTTTTGTGCCTAAATACAGCTAGTTACCGCTATTTACGGTCTATTGCAGCCTATAGCATCCATTGACATCCGGGGGCAACTGGGGGCAATATTAGGGGCAGCTGACCTACAGCAACAAGGAGTTGCCCCCATGCCACTATCAGATACCGCAATCCGTAACGCCAAACCCAGCGACAAAACTAAGAAGATATTTGATGGTGGCGGGCTTTATTTGGAAGTTGCCCCCAGCGGGGGCAAGTGGTGGCGGTTGAAATATCGCTTCGATGGCAAGGAGAAACGGCTCTCCCTTGGTGTTTACCCCGATGTATCGCTAAAGGATGCCCGCAACCGACGCGATGAAGCCCGCAAGCTGCTGGCCAACGATATCGATCCCAGTGAAAATCGCAAGGCTGCAAAGGCGGCCAAAGTCGCACGGGCAGCTAACAGCTTCGAGGTGGTAGCGCGGGAGTGGTTCGCCAAATACGAACCTAACTGGTCGGCCAACCATGCGAATCGAACCATTCGCAGACTGGAGCGGGATATCTTCCCCTGGCTTGGCGGCAAGGCCATTGCTGACATTACCGCGCCACAATTGCTGGAATCTATCCAACGGATTGAAAAGCGTGGTGCGCTGGAAACCGCTCACCGTGCATTAGGGAACTGTGGTCAGGTGTTTAGGTATGCTGTCGCCACCGGAAGAGCTGAACGTGATCCTTCCGGTGATTTGCGCGGCGCACTGCCACCGGTGAAAGGGACGCACTTTGCATCTGTCACCGAACCAAAGCAGGTAGCTGGGGTATTACGGGCATTAGATGGTTATGAAGGCACCCTCCCGGTACGCTGCGCTCTACGCCTTGCCCCGCTGGTATTTGTCCGTCCTGGTGAGCTACGCCATGCCCAATGGGAAGATATCGACCTGGACAATGCTGAGTGGCGCTATACCGTCAGTAAAACCAAGACCCAGCACATCGTCCCTCTATGCACCCAAGCAATAGAAATACTGCAAGAACTCCACCCCCTTACCGGGCGAGGCCGGTATGTCTTCTCCAGCGCACGAAACCCAAAGGGCGACCGCCCCATGAGTGACAACGCTATATTGTCTGCAATGCGCCGCATGGGAATTGATAAAGATGAAATGAGCGGCCACGGCTTCCGGGCGATGGCACGAACCATCCTTGATGAAGTGCTGGGCTTCCGCCCGGATTACATTGAGCATCAGCTTGCCAACGCGGTGCGTGACCCTAACGGACGCGCCTATAACCGCACCGCCCATTTGCCGGAACGGCGCAAGATGATGCAGGAATGGGCAGATTACCTCGACAAGCTAAAGGCTGGGGCAGAGATCATCCCCATAAACCAGAGCGCATAAGCCGTATCGGGGAGTCCCTTGGGGGCGGACGGGTTGGCGGGCGGGGGATCAAAAAAAGCGGAGGCAATTTATACATAATGCTAATTATGCGGCGAAGCGAACAGCGCGGTTTTTGCGTTGCGCATAATTAGCATTATGTTCATTTGCCGACCACCGACCCTGGTTGGGTAGGCAGCACCAAACCTTTAACGAAGCCACAAATAATGGTGGGCGGGACAAATTCGCCGGGAGCGAATTTGGACGCACACAGTGCGCCCGAAGGGGGCGTGCCATGGATGGTGCGCATCAATGACCAGCGCAGTGTGGTGAAAAGACTAGCTGGGCGATAGCCGAGCCGGGCTTGGCACCACGCAAGCGACAACGAAGGGTAACCAAGCTGGAACAGGGGCGCAGAGCCAGTTGCGGAGTTTACGGAGCATCTGGCGGCGGTGAATTCCAGCACGGCAAAGCCCGCTACGGAGCCGCAAGCCCTTGGCCCCGTTGTTTGGGGCTAAGGGCGCAGTGGCGGAGTGCGGGCGGGAACGGAGGGTACAGTGTCGAACGAAGCCACGTAGCCAGTCTGCCGGTTTTTGGCAGTCTGGCGGCCCCTCAAGTTGACAGCGGCCTAGCCCGGCGCGGTGGTTGCTGCTTTATTTGCAAGCAGCGTGACGGGCGGTCAACTGGTTCATACTTCAAAAGCACCTTGAGTTTTTCCAGACTTATGCCGATAATGTATATAGCTCATCTGCCATGTGTAGAAGGAGTAACGAGGCCGTCCTTCGGGGCGGCTTCAGCCTTTCTGGCCTTTATTCCTGCAATACTCGTCATACTCCCTTTGTAACTTACGCTGTCTGTGGGGCTGCTCCACCAGATAGGCTGTCCAGGGTAAGATGTATTTACCCCGATCTGCCAGAATCACCAAATAGTTCTCCTGCTCGAACCACAAACAAACGCGCTTTTCTCTTCTACGCTGGTTTGACCAAACCTTGATAGCATTCTCTGCATCATGCTCAATAATGGGTCTCGGCCAGCGAATTCGTTCGCAGCGGCGAAAATCAGGCGTTCTATCTTCCTCAACAGCACCTTCCTGAATCAGGTGCCAGAATGTTGCTTCTTTACCATGGGTTAAAGGATGCCGTTTCAAACCTAGTCGTCGCCCTTGGAACAGCGGATTGCTGTCCACAAAATCCTGTTTGAAATAATCATAGATGGCATCCAGATAAGAGTGCCAGTCGCCGCCATAGTCATTGAATAAAACCAATGGTGGCAGCCAATCCGGTTCATCACTCATCCTTGTACCTCATTAGCCTGCCAACGAAACA
>JAJRZI010000115.1 GCA_024275295.1 Gammaproteobacteria bacterium
AAGGCCAGAAAAGGCCTTTTTAAATGAAAAAATGCCTAAAAACCGGACTTATACGGGCAAATTAAACTGTAATGATTATCAGTAACATCTATATCAATCGATTGGTGAATATTAAAGGTAATTATTCAGAGGTTCCCTAAATCTTAATTCGTATAGACTGTATTTAATACCAGTTTAAGGGTAAGTAATTATACCTCTTTTAGTTGCCGGTGCAGCTGTACTGTGGTTTGAAGATGCTCTGTTATTACTTATGGTCTGCTCTAATTTATCGAGACGTAGCTTGAGTAGCTTAATATCACCTTTCTGTTTTTTCGACTGTTTCTTGAGTGCGGCAATATCTTTATAGATATCAGCATTTGCATCCTCAATAGGGATAACCAAGGTCGATAACAGGCAGATAGAAAAGATGGGAATTAATTTTTTCATAGTCATAATCTCTAGATTTTTATATGCACCTGTAGAAGCAGTATCTGTATAAATAGATAGTAAACATATCTAATTAACACTGATATATTCACCCGGCTGAAAATAGATCGGACTGCGCTTCTTTTTTAATTGAATTGCTGAATAACCTGCATAAACATGAATTACATTTGCGCTAACACTGGGTTCGGAAAACTGGTAACTCCCACCATCAACGCCAAATACTGGCCCCTGCCGTTCACTCTTATATAACGTAATGGTGTCACCCTTCTTTATAAGCGTGTCTCTTCCCATATCGATGTATAGATAATTTTCATCTTCCCCTAATACCTTTACACTAAACTCTCGGCAAGATAGTAGTCGCTTAATAGCGGCCACCTCCTGGTTTAGAATTTCACTAAAGGCTTGCCCATACGGTTCATTATAAAATGCATAGGTTCCGAAACGCACCGGCTGATCTGGCTTCACATAACCTTTTACAATCTTTGCATGTCGATGGCGCGCCAGAAGCTCACCGGTATAGGCATCATGAATAAAAAACTCAATCTCAATATTGCGTTCGTTGGGCTGCCACTTTAGTCCAAGTTCAGATTCAATGCCCCGCCAGCTTGGTTTAAAGCTTACTCCAAGGGGGTTCCATTCTGTGTTAAACAGCTCAAAGTTACGTGTCAATCTAAGCCCGGGTGGCAGCTCATGACCAAGATCACGTATAACACCTGAGATCACATATTGAACCCCAAGATTATCCAGTAGCGTATTAACAATGGGACGGATCTTGTTGCCGTTGCTGGCAATTGAGGTTGCATTCAATGGATCATGATGCAGTGATTGGTCACTGGCATCCCGCACCAAAAACCCACCACTGGCACTTAGCCTTTGCAGCAGTTCTGTTGGAATGCCACGCTGAAATCCATAGTAGTCGTTAGTCCCAACCTGCGCAGCATCAAGCAGCGGGAAGTAGACAGCGGCAATTTTTTTTCTAAAGCTGTTGTTATCAAAATTACCACAGCTACCGGCGTTCTCTTCAACTACCACACTGACAAGCAGCGTTATAATACCTCCTGTAATGTGTTCATCAATAATATCTGCCCTGGAAATATGGCTGGATGAACGAACCTGGATACTATCAACAATATTACTTCCCAACTGTGTGGCATAGGTGGAGTTAACCTTTGCATTGCGCATCATAGATGCCTGGCGCAGGGCATTTTGATATGCAGCCAAACGTGCTGATCCGATATCACCATTGGCGATGACGGCGCTACCTCTTGCCTCAATAGTCACTGCAAAAGCTGCTGCGCTACAGAGGCAGAGAATGCAGGTAATTAAAAAGATAAAATGACGCATGACCACACGCTATTCAACCCGTTAATTTTTGTAGTAGACCACTTCTGGAGAAGTGCCACTACTACAGCCATTTGCTGGGGTTATGGTAGTGTATGTATTGCAGTTATTGTTTGTGCCCGTTTCAATGGTAATCTCAATACTTTCACTCCGTTGTTCTTCAGTGCTGGCCTGGTCTTCACCCTGTTGCTCAGAGTCAACCTGTCCAATACAGTCAGGTGTAAGGCGTGCAAAACAGTTGTAAAGGTTTTCGTTGATCTTCAATTCCAACTCAGCTTCATAGATACCCTCTCCTTTTGGTGTTAAAGCAAGCAGTTGGGCACCACGTACTACAGCATCAATATATGCACGAAAATGATCACTCTCTATTGTGGCATCCTTTACCGTGGTAACGCCGGTGATTCTTGTGCCATAGAGTGTTTCCGCCAGGTTACGATAGGCATCAAGCTTTGCTGCCCTGATGGCCAACAGACGCTTCCTTGGAGCCGGGTAATTCATATAATCAGATTCCACACCATACCCCACCGCCTTGAGTATCTTCTGTTGCACCTTGGGCGTCTTCTCTGTGGCTGTCCTCTTTTGCTGTGCAGATTGATGGCTGCGTACCACTGTAACCTTAGATACAGGTTCACCCTGTTTTAGCTTGACGGCTACTCGCTGCTCAAAACAAGCAGTCAATAAAAATATGCTTAATGCACATACACCTAATCTGATCATGGAACTATCCTCTCCTGACACCTATTCGCTTTGACTGTAAATGGTCATCATAAAAAAACGCTGCATTTAACATGCCAGTAAAAATTTGGCGCAACTTCCATTGAGCAATGAGATAAAAACACCTTCAAAACAATAAATTAGAGAACAGCATGGAGCACCTCTATTTAATGACTTCTATCCAGGCGGCAACAAATTGCCGACCCTGTGATGCAGCAGGCAATATGTTGTCTGTGTTCAATGATTTTTCTGGGATTATGCACGGCAACATGCAAGACTATCTGCAAAACACCCCAAGAGAGAAAGAGCCCCCCGTGACCACAGACTTTTCAACCCTGCCGTTAACGCCACAAATGCTGGCCAACCTCAAATCACTGGATTACCGGAAGATGACCCCGATCCAGGCAGCCAGCCTGCCCTCACTGCTGCAGGGCAAGGATCTTATCGCCCAGGCAAAGACCGGCAGCGGTAAAACAGCCGCCTTCGGCATCGCTCTGCTCAGCAAACTGAATGTGGCCAAATATAGAATTCAGGCACTGGTACTCTGCCCCACCCGCGAGCTGGCCGATCAGGTGGGCAAAGAGATTCGACGACTGGCGCGCTGCACACCCAACATCAAACTGGTCAGCCTCTGCGGTGGCAAACCCTTTGGGCCACAGGTGGGATCACTGGAGCATGGCGCCCACATCACCGTCGGCACGCCTGGACGGATACTGAAACATCTACAGAAAGGCACGCTTGATCTGCATCACATCGAAACTGTAGTGCTGGATGAGGCGGATCGCATGCTCGACATGGGCTTCTATGATGAAATCTCAACCATTATCGACCATACGCCAAACAATCGGCAGACCCTGCTCTTCTCCGCCACCTACCCTGAGTCAATCA
This sequence comes from Gammaproteobacteria bacterium, assembly GCA_024275295.1. GTDB lineage: Bacteria > Pseudomonadota > Gammaproteobacteria > Chromatiales > Chromatiaceae > WFXD01. Next base: position 3,370 of record JAJRZI010000115.1, read on the forward strand.
AGGGAATGAGCAGCCGCTTTCAGCGCGATCCAGTGATGGTGACCGTCGATGCAACCCATAGCGAGAGCCAGATCAAGCAGCACTTCTATGAGGTGGAGAAGGGGCAGCGGATCAACACCCTGGCAACCCTGCTGGCACAGCACAAACCCGAATCGACAGCCATCTTCTGCAACACTCGCCAGCAGTGTCAGGAGGTGGCAGATGAGCTGCAACAACGTGGTTTTGAGGCACTGGCCCTGCACGGCGATCTGGATCAGAAAGAGCGTGATCAGGTGCTGGTGATGTTTGCCAACAACAGCTGCCCCATCCTGGTGGCCACCGATGTCGCCGCCCGCGGGCTGGATATCAAAGCACTGCAGGCGGTGATCAACTTCGAACTCTCACGCGATCCAGAGGTGCATATCCACCGCATCGGCCGCACCGGTCGTGCCGGTAAAAAGGGTATCGCCATCAGCCTCTTTATCGCTTCCGAGGCCTACCGGGTCAATGCACTGGAGGAGTATCTGAAGAGTCCGATCAAAACAGAGACCCTGAAAACCAGCGAGATCAAAGAGGGCTTCAAACTATGCTCACCGATGGTCACCTTCTGTATCGACGGGGGTCGCAAAGACAAAGTCCGCCCCGCTGACATCCTCGGCGCACTCACGGGTGAAGGCGGCATACCAGGTGACAAGGTTGGCAAGATCGACATCTTTGATCACATCGCCTACGTTGCCATTGATCGCAGTATTCGCAAAAAGGCACTGAAACAGCTGTCAGAAGGCAAGATCAAAGGCCGTAGATTCAAAGTACGGCGGCTGATCTCATTGTCGTAGAGATGCCTTACATTGCAGATACCAACCCCTTTTACTATTGAGACAACAGAAATATCAGATTAAACCTTAACCCTCTATCTAATGGATGCCCCATATTCTGCAATTAGGATAGATATGAGAAAAGTCCTGCCCCTAATATTTATAGCCACATTTGGAGTAGCAATGTATGGATGTAAGTTTATAGTTAACCAGCTGGCATTTTATCCAGATAGTGTGGATGTATTACCAAAAGATAGGCTGCCCCATGGTGTTGAAGAGCTTTTTATCGATACAGAAGATCAGGTAAGGATTCAAGCGCTCTATCTCCCCTTGGCTGACTCAGATAAGGTGCTGATCTATTTTCACGGTAATGCTGGCAATATTTACCATAGAATCGCCGATCTGGTTCAACTCCGAAAGTTTGGAGTAAATGTCGTAGGTGTGAGCTATCGCGGCTATGGAAAGAGTGAAGGCACACCAAGTGAAGAAGGGATATACCAGGATGGTGATGCAGTATTTAAATATGTTACCGAGGAATTAAGATTCTCTCAAAGCAATATTATTGTTTTTGGGCGCTCAATAGGCACTGCTGTGGCTATCAATAGTACAAAGAATAGAGAGATTGGAGGCTTAATTCTTGTAACACCGCTGACCAGTGGTAAAGCTCTTGCAAAGGCAGGAGGGCTCGGGATTTTCTCCTCACTGGTTGGCAATGCTTTTGACAACTTAACAAAGATAAAGGATGTGAAAATGCCACTACTTGTTATTCATGGTACAAATGATCGCATCATTCCTTTTTCAATGGGTAAGGAGATATTTGATAGTGCTCAGACTAAAAAGAAATTTATAAAAATAGAGGGCGCAGGCCATAACAATTTGCAAGCGAGTTACAGGCAGGCATACTGGCCAGCTATATTTGATTTTATAAAACAAACATTAAATTAATTAGGCATTTATTGTGCTAACAAATTACTGGTTTGGACACGCACAATGAAAGGGATATTTTTAATTGCCATCTCTTTTTTGCTATCTGCATGCTTTTCAAAATCCTATGCCGTTAAACCATTGAATGAGACAGACGCGGTAAGAGGAGAAAAGATATATGTGGTAAACCATGGCTGGCATACGGGGTTTGTTGTGCCAGCCCGGCAAATCCAGGATCAACTTCCCGAGTTAAAGAAAAGGTTTGGTGATACCCCTTATATTGAGTTTGGGTGGGGTGACAGAGCATTCTATCAAGCAGAAGAAATCACAACAGGGTTAGTTCTAAAAGCCCTCTTATGGCCAACAGAATCAGTAATTCATGCGGTTGCTGTACCTGAAAAGGCTAATGAATATTTTCTGAATAGTGCGGTTATAAAATTGTGCCTCAGCGCTGCTGAGTACTCATCACTTATCAGCTATATTTCAAACAGCTTTCTCAAAGATGAAAATGGTGAAATATTGCAGCTTCAGGATGGGATATATGGAGACAGCCAGTTTTATACAGCTGTAGGTCATTTCAATTTAATAAATACTTGCAACAAATGGACGGCTAAAGGGTTACAAAGTGCAGGAATGGATATATCGCCCTCTTTTAAATTAACGGCTGGTAGTGTCATGAATTTTGTGGCCGCATATAAACAATCACTCTCAACCATAACACCTCGCCCTGCTGTAATCTGCCGCTAATAAACAAACACCCCCGGGGCAAGCCCTCTCACTTCTGCTCGACTTTATCATTCCTCGAAAGCGTGGTATTTAAAGTGCGACGGCTGTTCTCATTTTCGCAGGGCTAAAAACCAGACTATAACAACGGTACATAGCGGCGTCAGAAATACTGAACCAAAAAAAGCAGTGGAGATTGTTGCCATGCCATATTGTAAATTATTTGGGTCTTGTCCTGACTCTACAAATATCCACCATCCCAGGCCGATAACCACGGCAAGAACCACAGCTATGATCACAGCATAAGCGACCAGCCGAATTACAATCCAGGCTAAAGATGCTGACTTAGGAACGATAAGAAACAGCGGAAACCGATAAAACAGATAGATAACCCCAGCCAGAAAGATGGCACGCACAACAGGTTCAAAAGCAGCTTCAATAGCGTTATGCAACCACACCCCCTCCTCTCCCGGTATCAAGCTATAAAGTGCCTCTATCTCTTCGTATAGATACATCGCCGCTCCCCAAAGCAGTGATGGAACAAAAAGTATCTGCAATACTCTCTCTCTAAACTTTTCCATCCACTCTTTCATCCTGGATCAATCAGTTGGGCAGCCTGTAGGGTGGTTCTGACTGTATGTTATAACAGTACCTTCTCGATACCCCCTTTACGGGCTTTTTCGATAAACACTTTTTGCCACTCATTACCCAGATAGGCCTTGGCCAGCTCTACAACCAGAAAGCCTGCTTCCATCCCCGTCTCATCTGCGTAGCGGGAGAGGCCCTGCTGGCAGGCAGGGCAGGAGGTGAGGAGTTTCATATCGCCACCACCCAGCTGTTCCATGCCTTTTTTCAGCTCTTCAGATTTACGGAAGCGCACCTGGCGTGAGATGTCCGGACGTGTGGTGCCGAGGGTGCCGGCTTCACCACAGCAGCGGTCGCTGAGCGCCACTTCAGCACCCATCAGTTTGGTTGCTACCTCCAGTGGGTTTTTGCGCTTCATCGGGCTGTGGCAGGGGTCGTGGAAGAGGAAGCGCTGACCGCTGTTCTCGCCCAGAGTGGCGCCCTTTTCAAGCAGATATTCATGAATATCCAGCAGCCGGCAGCCAGGGAAGATCTTCTCAAACTCATAGGTCAGTAGCTGATCCATGCAGGTGCCGCAGGAGAGCACCACCGTTTTGATGTCCATATAATTCAGGGTATTGGCAATGCGGTGGAACAGCACCCGGTTTTCGGTGGAGATACGATGGCCCACATCGTGCTGACCCGCTGAGATCTGCGGATAACCACAGCAGAGATAGCCGGGAGGCAGTACCGTTTCAGCGCCAATCTCATACAGCATTGCCAGCGTGGCCATGGAGATATCGCTGAAGAGGCGCTCGGAGCCACAACCGGGGAAGTAGAAGACCGCATCGGAATCATCATTGACCTTTTTGGGGTCGCGCAGGATAGGCACTTCGCCTTTGGCCTCCAGCCCCAGCAGGGCGCGGGCGGTAAATTTGGGCACATCCACCCGCAGTGGCCGCCGCACCAGATTGACGATCTGGCTTTTAGGCTTGCCGGTGGTGGCAGATGGGATCTGATCCTTGCCTCCCAGCAGCCCCACCGTTTTCGCCGCAGCATGCGCCAGGTTGACGCTCTTGAAGCCCCACTCCGCCAGCCCCTTGCGCATATAGCGAATGGCATGCGGGCTGGTGGCATTGAGGAAGGCAAGGGCAGCCTTGCCACCCAGACTGGAGCGTTTATGCCCTGAATCTGTCAGTATTTTACGCATACGCACGGTAACATCGCCGAAATCGATATTTACCGGGCACTTGGTTTCGCACTTGTGACAGGTGGTACAGTGGTCTGCAATATCATTCATTTCATCAAAGTGACGCAGTGAAAGGCCGCGCCGCGTCTGCTCTTCGTAGAGAAAGGCCTCAGTGATCAGGCCGGTACCGAGGATCTTGTTACGCGGGGAGTAGAGCAGATTGGCCCGTGGCACATGGGTCTGACAGACTGGCTTGCATTTACCACAGCGCAGGCAGTGGCGAATATCATCATTCAGCGCACCCAGCTCACTCTCTTCCAGGATGATCGCCTCCTCCTTCACCAGACTGAGAGAGGGGGTGTAGGCCTGTTGCAGGCCTGATCCAGGCTGTAGCTTGCCCCGGTTGAAGTGATCTTCGGGGTCAACACGTTTTTTGTACTCAACAAAGGCCTGTAGTTTTTCAGGTGCCAGGTACTGCACCTTGGTGATGCCGATGCCGTGCTCACCTGATATAACGCCACCCAATGAGCAGGCCAGCTCCATAATCCGGTCAACCACACGCTCAGCCTCATGCAGCATCTCATAGTTTTGCGAATGCACCGGGATGTTGGTGTGTACATTGCCATCGCCGGCATGCATGTGCAGAGCAACAAAGAGCCGGGCATTTCTGACCTCTGCATGGATGGCATCCAGCCGGTCCCGCACGCGAGCCATATCCCGACCGGGGAAGACCTCATGCAGCTCCTCCATCACCTCACTGCGGTAGGAGATGACCAGATCCCGTCGCAGCAGCAGATCCAGCAGGGTATCACCCATTTGGATACGGCTCTGCTCCGCCTCCGTCAGCAACCCAGTCTGATCCTGCGCCTGCTCATCCAGCCGTTGCAGGATGCGCTGCCAGCGTGTCCGAGCCTGCTGCACAATCTCCTGCGCCGCCGTCCGTTTGGCCTCGACGATGGCGCTGTTTTCGTCGCTCTCCGCCCGGTTGCCTTCCGGGTGCGCCTCTTGCAGGTCATGCGTCAGGTACTCCTGCACCGCATCGGCAATCTTTATTTTGTTATGGGTGGATTGCTCGATATTGATACGCTCGATATCCCGGCTGTAATCAGCCAGTCGATCCAGCGGAATCACCACATCTTCGTTGATCTTGAAGGCATTGGTGTGGGCGGAGATAGCCGCTGTGCGGGTGCGGTCAGACCAGAACCGTTTTCTGGCCTCGGGACTGACGGCGATAAAGCCCTCGCCATCACGCGCATTGGTGAGCCGCACCATCTCCGAGGCGGCTGCACCTACCGCATCAGTATCATCACTGGCAATATCGGCGATCAATACCATCTTCGGCTGTTCACGACGTGGGGCCTTGCTCGAATACTTTACCGCCTTGATATAGCGGTCATCCAGATGTTCCAGGCCGGAGAGTACGACATCCTCCTGCCCCTTCAGGTAGTCGATGATCTCGACAATGGCCGGAACGGCACCGGCCAGATCGGCACCAAAGAACTCTAGACAGACGGTACGCATCTGCGTGGGCATGCGGTGCAGTACGAAGCGGGCCGAGGTGACGATGCCGTCACAACCCTCTTTCTGCACACCCGGCAGACCGCTGAGAAACTTGTCGGTCACATCTTTGCCCAGCCCCAGTTTACGGAAGGAGGCTCCGGGGATATCCAGCCATTCCGGCCCGCCAATGGGGGTCTTGCCATCGGTCTGATAGCGGTTGATCTGGAAGCTGACCAGCTCCTGATCATGAATCTTGCCCAGATTGTGGTTGAGACGTATCACCTCCAGCCATGTGGCATCCGGCATCACCATGCACCAGGAGGCGAGGTTATCCAGGGTGGTACCCCAGAGTACGGCCTTCTTGCCACCGGCATTCATCGCAATATTGCCACCAATGGTGCAGGAGTCCTGCGAGGTGGGGTCTACTGCGAAAGCGAGCCCCTGGGTCTCGGCCAAGTCAGATACCCGGCGGGTTACCACACCTGCCCCCACGGAGACGGTGGGGACTTTTTCCGCTACGCCAGGCAGCTCGATATATTCGATCTCACCCAGGTGATCCAGCTTTTCGGTATTGATAACGGCACATTGGGCGTGCAGCGGCACAGCGCTGCCGGTGTAACCAGTGCCACCACCACGAGGGATAAGGTTGAGACCGGCATCAATGCAGGCGCGGACGATGGGGGCCACCTCCCGCTCGGTATCGGGCAGCACCACCACGAAGGGATGTTCAACGCGCCAGTCAGTGGCATCGGTGGCATGGGAGACACGGGCCAGGCCGCCAAAATCGATATTGTCTTTGCGTGTGACCTTAGCCAGACGCTTACTGACCTTTTTGCGCAGTTGCAGGCTGCTCTCCAGCCCATCAGCAACCCGGGTCACGGCAGCACGGGCAGCCTCTAACAGGCGAAGCGCCTGCTCATTACCATCCGCACGCGCTTCAAACTGATCCAGCCGGTGTGTCAGGGCATCGATCAATGCCTGCCTGCGTTGCCTATCCTGTTCCAGATCTTCCTGCAGGCAGGGGTTGCGGTCGACCACCCACATATCTCCCAACACCTCATACAGCATGCGGGCTGAGCGGCCGGTGCGGCGAGAGCCGCGTAGTGCTTCGATCAATCCCCACATCTCCTCGCCCAGATAGCGAATCACAATCTCGCGGTCAGAGAATGAGGTGTAGTTGTAGGGGATTTCGCGGATGCGTTGCTGTGTGGTCATAAGTGGTGGGCAGAGGTTTTGGGTTAGGCTGGGGTTGATCAGATATAATACCATGCTCACGAAACACGATAGAAGCTGGGATCTCAATGGGCACACTAAACGGGGTATTTCTGGATCTTGAGACCGTCGACCGGACTGACCTGGATCTCTCCAATCTGAAACAGGCGCTACCCCGGTGGCAGTTTTATAACGCCACAGCCAGGGATGAAACAGCAAAGCATATTCAGAATGCGGCCATTGTCATCTCCAACAAGGTGATTCTGGATCGTGACTGCCTGAGCCAGACCAAACAGCTGCGCCTGATCTGTATCGCCGCAACCGGCACCAATAATGTGGATCTGCAGGCCGCCCGTGACCTGGGCATCAGCGTTACCAATGTAGTGGGATATGGCACACCTTCAGTCGTGCAACATGTTTTTGGTCTGATGCTGGCACTCACCACTCGGCTGGTTGATTACCAGCAGGCTGTTGCAGCTGGAGCCTGGCAGCAGAGCAGCCAGTTCTGTCTGCTGAACTTTCCCATCCGTGAATTGGCAGGAAAGCAGCTGGGCATCATCGGTTACGGTGAGCTGGGCCGCGCAGTGGCCCATGTTGCCCAGGCCTTTGGCATGGAGGTTTTGATTGCCCAGCGCCCGGGGGGCACCACGCAGGCCGGTCGAATTCCATTGGAAGAGCTGTTGCCGCAGGTGGATGTGCTGAGCCTGCACTGCCCATTGGCGGATAATACAAAAAATCTGATTGGGCAAAAGGAGCTGGCGCTGATGAAAGATGAGGCCCTGCTGATCAACACCGCTCGCGGTGGCATCGTCGATGAGGCGGCATTGGCCACCGCACTGCGTTCAGGAAAGATTGGCGGCGCCGGGGTGGATGTGCTGGCCCAGGAACCGCCAGTGACAGGCAACCCGCTGTTGGAATCTTACATTCCAAACCTGATCATCACCCCCCACATCGCCTGGGCCAGCCGTGAATCCCGTCAACGGCTGGTGGATGGGCTGGTTGCCAATATCGAGGCCTATCTCCAGGGTGAGATTAGAAATCGTATTATTTAGGGGAAATTCTTATCCAGCTTTTCCGCCTCCATCTTATCTTTGATGATGCAGGCAGCAGCAAAGTTACCCTCCTCTTCGGTCTCCAGCGAGTAACAGCGAAGCACCTCAACCACCACAGAGAGCGGCGGCGTAATGCTTTTACCCGGCACAATCACGATGGAGAGGCGCGTACCCGGCTCTACCTCATGATCGAGCCACAGCAGCAATCCATCACCACTCAGGTTCTTAACAATCGCGCCTGCAGTTTCATCTGATCCTTCAATCCGAAACCGTGCAGGACACTCAACATCCATACGAAAAAAATTCCTGTTATCGGAGTGTGGCAGCATCGTCATATCTTCCCCGGTTATGGTTGGTATTGGACATTTCTGCCCTTGCTAAAACACTTTAGACCCTCAGCGGGATTTGTCACCCCATTCGGCCAGAATATCCATGCTGACCCGATTCATTTCAGCAGCACGCTGGGCGCTGCCGGCCTCAGTGTAACAGCGCAACTCGGGCGCATTACCTGATGGCCGCAGATGCACCACCTCATCACTCTCAAAGGTGATACGCAGGCCATCTGTCATATCAAAGCCCTTTACTGTACCAAAGTACTCCCCGAAGAGAGACTCTGTGGCGGCCCTGTCCCGATCAAAATCACCACTGCTTAGCGCTGCAATCCGGCTGCAACTCAACTCGGTAGGAAAGTTTTTCAGCCGGTCGCTGTGGGTAAATCTCTGTGGCAGTTGCGTTAGCAGCTGTGAGATGGTGCAGCCTGCGTCCCTGGCCAGCAGCAGTATCGCCAGCGGCACAATCACCGCATCCCGGGTCGGCAGAGCAGAGAGTTGAGTGCCTTCCCGTTCAATATCCGTGGCGGAGAGAAAGCCCCCATTGGCCTCATAGCCCACCACAGATTGCGCACCCTCTTTCAGGGCTGACTGCATCGCCTCAATCACATAGGGCGAGCCAATCCGGGTGCGTTCCACCCGATCAAACCAGCCGCATTTTTCCACTGCGCTGTTGCTGCTGACCTGCGTGACCACACAGTCAGCCCCCAGCTATCGGGCAGATAAAATACCTGCAACATCACCACGCAACCAGTTGCCCTGCTCATCGCTGATCAGAGGACGATCACCATCACCATCCGCTGAAACAACTGCATCAAACCCATAAGTAAGCGCCCACTCATGCGCCAGCTCAATATCTTCGGGACGCACCGCCTCTGTATCAACGGGGATAAAGGCATTAGAGCGGCTGAGCCGGGTAACATCGGCTCCCAGACCCTCAAATATCTCCCCCATTACCTGTCGCGCAACCGATGAGTGTTCATAGAGACCAATGCGGCACCCTTGCAGCGCACCATCAGGGAGAAAATCCAGATAGCGCCGGAGGTAATCCTGATACGCCTGCGGCTGCTCCTGCGGCAGGCCGGCTGCTATTTTCAGCATCCCGTCATGAGAAAAGAGATCAGCCGGAATCTCAACCTGCTGGGAGCGGATGGCCGCCTCATCCCGCTTAAGGATCTCACCATCGGGCCGGTTGAATTTGATGCCATTGCGGTCATCCGGGATATGGCTGCCTGTCACCATCAGACTGGGAATGGCATGGTGGATACCGTAAAGCGTCAGCGCCGGAGTGGGGATAAAGCCGCAGTTGACCGGCTCATAACCCATAGCCTCGATGGCCTGTGCGGCGGCACCCATGATGCATGGTGTGCTGGATCGGTAATCCCCGGCAATGGCAACCTGTGAGCCAGGCGCTACATCTCCCTGCGCTGCAAGGTATTGCAGGAAAGCCAGGGTGTAGGCGTAACAGACCCGGTCGGTCATATCGGCCACCAGCCCTCGCGCGCCGCTGGTGCCAAAGCCTACCCCACTCTGCTCCATCAGATCTGCTATCACGAGTTGTTCTTGTTTTTTTGTCACGGTTGCCACTCCTGTTTGGGATGATCAGCTTACGCCAAAGAGTGCTAAAATCACGCCTAAATTTAACACCTCAGGGGTTGTAATGGGAAATACCGTCAGAATTGTTATCGCCAGCTGCATTTTGGCCATTCTGCTCTTTTTGATTGCCGCCATCTTCTATCCTGCATCATTGGATATGGATAGTTACAATCAACCCTCCAGCACTCATAAACGATGAGGCTCTTTTTAATCTGCTGCATGCTGCTCTCTGCCGAAGCAGCCGTAGCCAAGCCACCCGACACCGCATATTTTCAGAATATGCCCCTGTTTTGGTCACTGCTGTACGGTAATGGCGGCCAGACCCTCTACTGCAACCAGCCATTTAGCTCCCACAAAGGTCGCCAAATCAACATCGAACACATCTTTCCCATGGGTTGGATAACCAAGGCGCTCAACTGTGGCAGTCGCAGCCACTGCCGCAAGGTAAGCCCCAGATTTAATCAGATAGAGGCGGATATGCATAACCTCTATCCGGCACTGGCCAGGATCAACAAGGCACGCGGAAGTCGGGCCTTTGGCATCGTGCAGGGAGAACCACGCAGATTCGGTTCGTGTGATTTTGAGGTCGACCCACAAAAACGCCGGGTAGAACCCCGGCCAGCCGTGCGGGGCAATATCGCCCGGGCCATATTTTATATGCAGGACACCTATGGTCTAAAGCTCTTCCCCCGACAGGCGGCCCTGTTGAAGCAGTGGCAGCGGGATGACCCACCAGATCAGGAAGAGCAACGGCGCAACCGGATCATCGAGCAGATTCAGGGGCAGCGGAACCCCTTTATCGACCACCCGGAACGGGCAGGTACTCAGTAGTGATAGGCTGACTCAATCTGCTCCCGCGTCAGGATGCCATAGATCTGATACCTGCCCGCAGTGCCGGCAGACTCTACATAGAGTGCTTCAACAGATATCCTGTCCAATAGCTCCAGCGCCTCCTGCAGATTGGCTTGAAGCGTAATGGGGGCAATCTGCTCCCGCCAGGCAGGGATGGCCATCAGATCAATCTCATCGATACCCCCCTCTTGCAGCTCCGCATTTTGAATATGGCGCGCCAGATCAAGCGCATGCATCAACGCCACGGGGCGGTCACTCTCTTCAACAAGCAGCCATTCAGGCTCATCTGAAAGCAGTTTTTCTGCCGTTTTCCGGCTGATAATCCGGTCGTGAGAGACAAATTCCTTTTTCAGCACGCTGCCAACGCCAATGCGTCGCAGCGCCTGCAACACCGGACTGGTGCGGTAATCAAATCCTGTGGATCTCAGCAGGGAGATAAAGATGTACTCTTTACCAAACAGCTCACTGGCCGTCAGATTGGCCACCACGATGGCCAGCATGCCCGGCATCACCACCGCCGGATTATGCGTTAGCTCCAACATGGCGGTCAGTCCCGCCAGTGGCGCCTGCAGGCTGGCGCCCATCATGGCGCCCATACCTAGCAGTACATAAAAGGTGGTGCTGGAGCTCACCTCGGGAAACCAGAGATTCATCAGATTGCCCGCAATGCCGCCCATAATGGCACCCATAAACAGGGATGGCCCCACCATGCCTGCCGGCACCCCAAGGCCGCCACAGGCCGATGTCGCCAACACCTTGAAGCAGAGAATAAGCAGCAGCGCAGCCAGGCCATACTCACCGATGAGCGCATTGTTAACGGTGTCATAACCAATGCCCATCACCTCTGGTGCAAACAGCGCACAAAGACCCACCACCAGACCCGCCATCGTGGTCTGCCACCAGAAAGGGTAAGCCCGGCCAAAGCGGGAAAAGAGCTGACTCAGATGGATAAAGCAGGCTGCAACCGTACCCGTCACCAGCCCCAGAGCAACCACAGCAGGCATCTCATGCAATGCCCCCATCTCCAACGCAGGCACCACAAATGCAGGAGCTGAGCCTAAAAAGAGGATGGAGACCGCATTACCACTCACCGCTGCCAGCATGACCGGCAAAAAACTGACCAGGGTATACTCCATCATCACCACTTCCAGGGCAAAGATGACACCGGCCAGCGGGGTATTGAAAGAGGCGGCAATGGCAGCCGCCACACCGCAGCCCACCAGGGTGCGAATGCTGTTATTCGGTAGTGAGAGCCGCTGCCCCAACAGGCTTCCAGCTGCAGCACCCAGGTAGACATGCGGCCCCTCACGACCCACAGAGTGACCACTGATCAATGCAATAGCCGCACCGGCAAACTGCAGTAGAAACTCACGCAAGCCAATATAGCCCTGATGGTAGGTCAACCGCTCCAACACCCGCCCCACACCCATCAGCGTCTGCCCTTTGGCAGCATGCCGAAACAGCAGCCCAATGGCCATGCCACCCAGAACAGGCAGAAGCAGCCGCAACCAACCTGGCAGCCCCTCAAAATTCTCATCATGCGCACCTGGCAACACGCTGGCCAGGGTTCCCTCTACCACAAAACGAAAGAGCACGATGACACCACCCGACAGAATCCCCGCCAGCAGGCCAATCATAACCAGCATCAGCAGCGCATCAGGCCGGGACAGCGTTAACCGGATATGCTCCAGGTGTTTATGCAGCCAGTCCTTCATTCAGGTCTCTTTTCTCCAATAAACATTTTGCTATGCATTACATACCACAAGCAGCAGCAATATCCCAAGAACCGTGGTTGCTTGTGGATGCAGAGTGCAACGGCTTAAATCCTGAGAAGTTTAGGTTTATAACCAAGCTCTTTAGTTGGATACTAAACAAAACAGACGTAGAATGTGCAGCGTATTTATTCTTCAGGGCTTAAATCATGCAGATAATGAAAGATCGTGTTGTCACCATTGAGTACACCACCACAGATAAAGATGGTCAGATCATCGATACCACGGACAACATTGATAACTACACCTTTATCTTTGGAAGAGGGGGGCTTTTCAAAACAGTGGAAGAGGCAATGGAAGGTCGTTACAAAGGTGCCCAACTGAAACTTACCCTGACCCCGGAGCAGGCCTACGGGGTGCGTGACGAGAGCCTTATTAGACAGGTGCCACGTCAACAGGTCAGAGTACCCGCCCATGATTTGGAGGTCGGTTTCAAGCTGAGGGGTAATAATCGGGACAACTCCACCCCCATTACCATCACTGCTATTGATGACGATGTTATAACCTTAGACGCCAACAACCCACTTGCTGGCCTCACTATTTACATCAAGGTAGTCGTCATAGATGTGCGCGAGGCGTCAGAAGAGGAGCTGAAAACCGGAAAAGTACAGACCAATAAAGGGCAGCCCACCAGCGTGGATGTTCAGTTTGGTGCCTAAATTCTAAAAGCACACTTAATGCAGGGCGGCATTCACCCGCCCTGTATTTGAGACTATTCAGCCACTCTTCAGCCAGGCACTGGCCAAAACCACGCCTCCACAAGCACCAAGCGTAGCGCTGATAGCGGGGATTGATGAAACAGCAATTGCAGCACCTGGGCCAACCGTCAGCAGCAGCGCCGCCGTGATGATCATCGAACCGCCACAGATCGCAGCAATTGTGCAACGGCTGGACTGCTTGGCCTCCTTTCTAAACTGCTCCAGCTCAGCTGATTTCCACTTCACCTCCAGATTGCCTTCTGCTGCATCCTTGATAACACGATGCGCCAGCAGCGGCAGCTCTGGAAGATTTTCTGAGATCTGTGGCAGCGTCTCCTTCACCCGTTTTACAAAGGCCTTGGGGCCAATCTGCTCATTCAGCCAAGTCTCAAGAAATGGCTTGGCAGTCGCCCAGAGATCCAATTCCGGGTAGAGCTGTCGACCTACACCCTCAACATAGACCAGGGTCTTCTCCAGCAGTACCAGTTGGGGCTGCACCTCCATATCGAAGCGACGGGCGGTCTGAAACAGGTTGACCAGGAAATGGGCGAATGAAATCTCACCCAGGGGGCGATCATAGATAGGCTCGCTGACGGTGCGGATGGCCGCTTCAAACTCATCTACTCGAGTGGTTTTTGGCACCCAGCCGGAATCGACATGCAGTTGGGCAACCCGGTGGTAGTCACGGTTGAAGAAGGCCAGCAGATTTTCAGCAAGGTAGCGCTGGTCATCCGTGGTGAGGGTACCCATGATGCCGAAATCCACCGCAATATATTGCCCCTCCGGGCTGACAAAGATATTGCCGGGGTGCATATCTGCATGGAAGAAGTTGTCACGGAAGACCTGGGTAAAGAAGATCTCTACCCCCAGTGCGCCAAGCCGCTCCAGGCTAATGCCCTGTGCCTTGAGCGACTCCACATCACTCACTTGAGTGCCGTAGATGCGCTCAATCACCATGACATTGAGCCTGGTCAGATCCCAGTAGATCTGCGGCACAAACAGGATGGGACTATTATCCCAGTTACGACGCAGCTGGGAGGCATTGGCTGCTTCGCGGGTCAGGTTCAGCTCATCAGAGATGGTGCGATCATAATCCTCAACCAACTCCAGTGGCTTTAGGCGTTGAGCGCCTTTCCAAAACCGATTGGCCAATCTAGCCAGGGTGTAGAGAATACTGAGATCGCGACGGATGGTTTTTTCAACGCCAGGTCGCAGCACCTTCACCACCACATCATCGCCATTTTTTAGCCGGGCGGCATGCACCTGGGCGATAGAGGCTGATGCCAGCGGGGTCTCATCAAACGACTCAAAAAGCGCTTCAATCTTTTCGCCAAAGGCCTGCTCAATAATGGTGCGCGCCTCCGTTCCGGGGAAAGGAGGAACCGCATCCTGCAACTTGGCCAGCTCTTCGGCAATATCCTCATCCAACAGGTAACGCCGGGTTGAGACAATCTGCCCAAATTTGATAAAGATGGGCCCCAGATCCTCCAGTGTCTGACGAATGCGCACCGGAAATGGCGGAAGTCTGTTCCGGCGAAACCAATAGAAGGGGGAGAGATAGAGCAAAAAACGCACGGGCCGGAACAGGTGCGTGGCCAGTATGACCTCATCCAGGCCGTGGCGAACCAATATCCGATTGATATAGAGCAGGCGCAAGACCTGAGCGGGATGAATCACGGTTAGCGCTCGCTGTTATTGGGTGTTGCCGGGGTACGCAGACGATCTATTCTGGCCTGGAGACGATCAAAGTCATCACGCAGGGTATCAATCTTGGCAACAAAATCCTGGATCTCCTGGCGCTCTGGCAAAAGCCTGGTCTCAGTCTGGATGTAGCGGGCCAGGCTTTGACCCACATTCTCGACCGTGCGCCGACCCTGATCAGCAAAGAAACGGATGCCATCGACAATATCATGGGCGACAAAATCACCCATGTGTGCAGCCAGCTGCTCTTCCCAGTCAATATTCAGGGCACCGAGAATCTTGCCAAAGCGACGGCCCAGCTCTATATCTCCGGTGATCGTGATCTGGCCGGAGAACAGCTCATCAACACCCTTCTCTTTGGCCATGCTCAGACGGGTCAGCGCCAGGGGTGAGCCGCGCAGTGTGCACTCCGGCTCACCCTCATACAGTCGCAACACCTGCAGACGCCCAGGCCCTGGGATCAGGAATAGTTGGATCTCAGGCCCGGCAATATCCAATGCAATAGCACGGCCATGCAGTTTTGCCAACTCACTCCCCACCTTTGGGTCCATGGCGATATATTGGTTCAGGGCCCCTTCCAGCCCTGCGCATGCAAGCTCTGGAATACTCATCAGTATTTAAACCCCCGGTGAACAGCAACGACACCCGCTGTCAGGTTGAAGAACTCGGTACGATCGAAGCCGGCCTTATCCATCATCCCCTTGAGGGTCTCCTGATCGGGATGCATGCGGATGGATTCCGCCAGATAGCGGTAGCTCTCTTCATCATTGGCAACCAGCTTTCCAATCTTTGGCAGCAGCTTGAAGGAGTAGAAATCGTAGGTGCTCTTCAGTGGCTGCATCTCAACCTTAGAGAACTCCAGCACCAGCAGACGCCCACCCGGCTTCAGCACTCGGTACATAGAGTTCAGCGCCAGCTGTTTGTCAGTGACGTTACGCAGGCCAAAGGCGATGGTGACGCAATCAAAGTGGTTGTCCGGGAAGGGGAGGTACTGGGCATCCGCCTGCACATAACGCACATTGCCCACCAGGCCCTCATTGGCCATGCGCTGACGACCCTGTTCCAACATCGCAGCATTGATGTCTGAGAAGACAACCTCACCCTTTGGGCCAACCAGACCGGCAAAACGGGCTGAGAGATCACCCGTGCCTGCGGCCAGATCCAGCACCCGTTGCCCTTTACGTACACCCGCCAGTTCGATGGCATAACGCTTCCAGAGGCGGTGAACACCGAATGACATAAGATCATTCATGATGTCATAACGGGAGGCGACCGAGTCAAACACCTGGCGCACACGCCCTGCCTTCTCT
Organism: Gammaproteobacteria bacterium; assembly: GCA_024275295.1. Lineage (GTDB taxonomy): Bacteria > Pseudomonadota > Gammaproteobacteria > Chromatiales > Chromatiaceae > WFXD01. Next base: position 19,586 of record JAJRZI010000115.1, read on the forward strand.
GCGGTGTTTACTGTCTCAAATCCAAAATGGGTGCTGTTGTTTTCCGTCATGACATTTCTCTTCGGTGAATCAATATTGTGGTGAGTCTAGTGTGGCAAGCGGTTGATGCCTGCGGCTTTCAGGTCGGCCAAATAGTTGGCCCAGTTCTGTTCCTGATTAATACCCAGCTCATATAGGGTTTCCCATGCGTAGTAGCCGGTATTGTGGCCATCATCAAAATGCAGCAGCACCGCATAGTTGCCGACAGGCTCGATCTTGGTGATATTCACATGCTCCTTGCCAATCTGTAGCGTGGCCTCATCGGCACTGTGCCCCTGAACCTCGGCAGAGGGTGAAAATACCCGCAGGTATTCACAGGAGAGATCGTAGCTTGAGCCATCGGGGAAAGAGACGGTCAACATGCGGTTATCACGATTCAGCTTGATTTCTGTGGGGGTGTATTGGGACATAAAAAGTACCTGCTTTTATAGGATATAACGGCTCAAATCTTCATCCGATGCCAGTTCGGAGAGATGCGCATCAACATAGGCCGTATCGATCACGATGGTTTGACCCGTCAGATCGGTCGCTTCAAAGGAGATGTTTTCCAACAGACGCTCCAGCACGGTGTGCAACCGGCGGGCACCGATATTCTCGGTACGCTCATTCACCTGCCAGGCAATCTCAGCCAGACTGGTGATGCCCTCTTCAGTAAAGGCCAGGGTGACATCTTCTGTGGCCATCAAGGCCTTGTATTGATCCGTGAGTGAGGCATCCGGTTCGGTGAGAATGCGGGTAAAGTCATGGGTAGTCAGTGCATCCAGCTCAACCCGGATCGGCAGTCGCCCCTGGAGCTCCGGGATCAGGTCTGACGGCTTGGCCAGATGAAAGGCACCTGAGGCGATAAAGAGGATATGATCGGTCTTGATCATACCGTGCTTGGTGGAGACGGTGCAGCCTTCAACCAGCGGCAGCAGGTCACGCTGCACACCCTCACGGGAGACATCCGGGCCACCGTATTCCGAGCGGCTGGCGACCTTGTCCAGCTCATCCAGAAAGACGATGCCGTGCTGCTCGACCATCTCTATGGCGCGCAGCTTAAGATCCTCTTCGTTGATACGCTCAGCGGCCTCTTCATCTTCCAGCAGTTTGAGTGCATCTTTTATGCGCAGTTTGCGCTTCCGGGTTCGGTTGGAACCCATGTTCTGAAACATGCCCTGCAGCTGATTGGTCATCTCCTCCATACCGGGAGGCGCCATAATCTCCACCCCCAGCTGGGCAGCACTGACCTCAATCTCAATCTCTTTATCGTCCAGATCCCCGGCACGCAGCTTTTCCCGGAACTTCTCACGGGTGCTGGAGCTGGTGGTGGGTGCGGGTTGGCTATCGGTTTCAAAGCTGGTCGGGGTTGGCGATGGCAGCAGGGTATCCAGTATCCGCTCTTCAGCAGCCTTTTTAGCGGGCTCTCTGACCTTTTCAATCTCCTCCTCACGCACCATCTTGACGGCAGAATCAGAAAGGTCGCGGATGATGGATTCAACATCCCGGCCCACATAACCCACCTCGGTAAACTTGGTGGCCTCAACCTTCAAAAAGGGTGCATTGGCCAGTTTTGCCAGTCGACGGGCTATCTCGGTTTTGCCAACACCGGTCGGGCCGATCATGAGGATATTCTTGGGGGTAATCTCATTACGCAGCTCACCCGAAACCTGGGCACGACGCCAGCGGTTACGTAGCGCAATGGCGACAGCCCGCTTGGCAGCAGCCTGGCCTATGATATGTTTATCCAGTTCCTGGACAATCTCTTGTGGGGTAATTTCAGACATACATTCCGGCTCTATTCAGCTTCCAGCTCTTCGAGAACTAGGTTGTGGTTGGTGTAAACGCAGATGTCAGCAGCGATTCCGAGGCTTTTTTCCACGATCTCGCGGGCACTCAGATCGGTGTTATCCAGCAGAGCGCGTGCCGCAGAGAGGGCAAAGGAGCCACCAGAGCCGATGGCCATCAGGCTATCCTCTGGCTCAATCACATCCCCGGTTCCGGAGATGATGAGCGATGCCTTGGTATCCGCAACACAGAGCAGCGCCTCAAGACGACGCAGTGAACGATCCGTACGCCAGTCTTTCGCTAGCTCAACGGCAGAGCGGGTCAGGTGGCCATGGTGTTTTTCCAGCTTGCCTTCAAATCGTTCGAACAGGGTGAAGGCATCGGCGGTTGCACCGGCAAAGCCTGCCAGCACGCGATCTTTGTATAAAAGACGAACCTTACGCGCATTGCCTTTCATGACAGTATTGCCCAGAGAGACCTGGCCGTCACCCCCGATAACCACCCGCCCATTACGACGAACTGAGAGAATTGTTGTGCCCTTCAGTGGCTCCACATTATGACCCTTTTAAAATTGGAAACCGTTGATTGTACCTGATTAATACCTGAATCCGTACCTTCAGGGCGGATGCAGAGTGTAAGATATTGGTTTCACAGTGGGATTAAAAAATCTTAGCTTTACCCTTAGGTTAAGCGGGCATTTTTTGAACCGCTGTGGAATCAATAGCTTGCGCTATGCGCCGTCATGAAGGTACGGGTTCAGGTAATGCAAAAGGGATAAAACCGGGTGAACCATTTGAACCTGATTTTACGAATTACAGGTACACATTGCCTGGAATTAGCATCTTTTCTCACCTAATCTTAGACAGATAACCAGCTGATTTCCGGTTTGTTATAACCTTCTACCCATGCCCTATCCAACAGGACCTTAATAGATGAAAGAGAACAGTGCATTTTCACCCGCAGAGCAGCGTCAGGCAGAACGACAGTCGCCACTACAGAGCCGCAAAGGGAAGCTGCATCTATCTATTGAAGGGCAACCCAAGACGTATGGCATTTCGGCACTGCGGGATATTTCCCCATTTGGTGTGGGTGTGGAATCAAGCCTGTTAGTGGAGGAGGGAAAGCGCATCCAGCTCACTTATAAAGAGGCTGACCTGGCGCTGATCGTTGTTGGCACTGTTGCCTGGCATATCCAAACTGAAGCGACCAGGGCAGATACGGCCAAGCAGGAACAGTACCAATTAGGCATAGAACTCTCTCCGGCAGGCATAGCGGAGAATATTGATTTGTTCCGTTATATGTCAGGCATACGGTAGCCCGGAATTATTGGTAGCGGTGTTTGATTGCAAGAAATGCATCAATATTTTCTACCAGAAAATCCACCAGCTTGGGATCAAACTGGCTACCCCGCTGCTTTTCGATATAGGTGAGTATTTCAGGCAGTGCCCATTTTTCCTTATAGATACGTTTGGCCGCCAGGGCATCGAAGACATCCACCAGGGTCACGATGCGGCCATAGATGTGGATCTCCTCCCCTGCAAGGCCCTGCGGGTAACCACTGCCATCCCATTTTTCATGATGTTGATAGGCAATAATTGCGGCTGACTGAAGGACATCCCGTTTTGAATGGCTGAGCATGTTGTAGCCCATCTGGCAGTGATTTTTCATCACCTCATACTCTGCCTCTGTCAACTTGCCCGGCTTCAGCAGGATGGCATCGGGTATCCCCAATTTCCCAATATCATGCAGCGGCGCAGCCATTGATAAAAGCTCGACCTCTCTTTCCGACAGACCAGACAGGTCGCCCAGCAATTGACTGTACTTGGTGACACGCAGGGTGTGGTTGTTGGTCTCTTTGGATCGCTGCTCCTCAATAACACCCATGGTAAAGATGGTCTCCTGAAGGGTGTGCTCTATCTCATCAGACATCACCTCCAGTTCCAGGTTTTTCTTCTCAATGACCTCATGCCGATGAATAACCTCTTGGGTAAACAGGTTGATCTCTTTGGCCACATGCTCGAATTCCAGGCACTCAAACTCATCCACATTGATCGGGGTGTGGGTGTGGTAGGCATCCTCGCTTTTTTTGATCAGCTTGTTCAGCGGATCCTGCACATAGCGCTGGATGGTTCTGAAATTATTGACCACAATCAGGAGGATGAAAGTAAAGGTTACAACGCCAATGGCGGCCAGCAGTTTGGCGGTTACATTTCTGTATTCCGTAAGGTCAAGCCTCAGATCCACTGCGCCCAGTACCGTGCCCTCCTTTACCTCATGGCATTTCAGGCAGTTCAGCTGCTCTTCTGTGGAGGCGATAAAAGGTACTATGGCCCTTAAATAGGGCTTCATCTCAAGATCATTCAGGATAAAGACCGGGCGGCCACTTTTGAATGCCTGCTCGGTTACATGGTCGCGCTCCTTCTCCCGCCAATGGCCTGTACCAAACTGATCGCTCACCTCTTTTGATCTGATGATGGTCACATTATTCACCAGCGTAAGGGCATTGATCTCCGCAAGAAAGTAGTCCCGCTTGGCCATGATCTCCGCCCGCATGTGCGAGGTGAGACCCGCCTTGACGACCTCTGAAATGGCCAGCGCCTTATCCTCTATGATTCTCACTGAGATGCTTCTGAAATTTACGGTAAGAATCACCAGCGTAGCCAGTGACAGCAACATCAGAAAAGTCATTAGATTTTTCAGGGTAATACGTTTAATAGTTGGCTTCTGCATAGACATCAACGCTTATGCGTTACTCATATAGAACCATAAAATTTAAGTAATATTTGATTGTAGATCATTTTTTGCGGCGCGCCCTTGGGTGGGCTGCATCATAGACCTTGGCAAGATGTTGAAAATCCAGATGCGTGTAGATCTGGGTTGTACTGATATCGGCATGCCCCAGCAGCTCCTGCACCGCCCGTAGATCACCAGAGGATTCAAGCAGGTGGCTGGCAAAGGAATGGCGCAGCATGTGGGGGTGAATATCCGTTGGTATCCCGGCTTCTTTCGCTTTTTTGTGCACCCGTTGCTGTACCGTACGGGGTGATATGCGTTTTCCACGCTGGCTAACAAAGAGTGCTGACTCTTCAGAAGCGGCCATTCCAGCACGAATGGCCAGCCATTTCTCCAGGCTTTGCCGGGCCTTTTTACCAATGGGGAGACGCCGGGTCTTGGCACCCTTGCCGGTCACCTCGACCGTTGCATCGTCCAGATCTATACCTGCAAGATTCAACGAGACCAGCTCGCTCAGGCGCAGGCCCGAGGAGTAAAAAAGCTCCATCATGGCCAGATCCCTGATGCCAAGCGACCCCTCGTCAGGCTGATCCAGCAGATGCCCCAGCTGATCCGCATCCAGAACAGAGGGCAGTTTTCGTTGCGACTTTGGCGGGCGCACACCCTGGGCCGGATTATGATCCAGCTGTTTTTCACGCTGCAGGTAACGGAACAGGGTGCGCAGGGAAGAGAGTTCCCGTTGCAGGCTGCTGCCCGAGATGCCCTGGCGGTGACGCGCTGCTATAAAGCTACGCACATGATGCTGATTGAGATCAGCCCACACGGCCATGCCCTGCTCCAGACACCAATCCCGGATACGTTCCAGGTCGCGTTGATAGCTGCTCAGGGTGTGCGGCGAGAGGCGGCGTTCGTGGCGCAGGTGGTTAAAAAATCGCTCCAGCCAGATCTGAAACGGCTCTTCTGGCGGCCTTTTCATGATTATCAGTTGTGGCTAGGCGCCAGGCTCGGAGACCATCTCCAGCCTCTTGCTCACTATCTCACCCAGGCGGTTCAGGAAATCAGTCCCCATATCCTGCCGAAAACGCTGCTCATCGCTGCTGCCGATGGCCATGATGCCGGAGATGCTCTCACTCTTCAGTGGAATCAATACCGCAGAATTTATCTCTTCTGCTTCTAAGCCAAATAGAGTTTCGAGTTGCGCTTGGGACAAATCTCCACACCGTGGTCTGTTTTGCTGGAAAAAGGTTTTGAAATGGCTAACAGCCTTCTCTTCTGACGATTCCAGTGCAGAAGGATCTTCCAGTTCAGCCGGGGTAAACAGCCTTAATTCTACGTAATCAGCCTTAAATTCAGCATGCAGCTGATCCTCAAGTACATTGAGCACCTCATCAAGCTCAGTGGTATCCATCAGGGAGAGGGTCATCTGGTGCAGGCGGCTGATAAGAAGATCATTATTGCGGCCGACCTCCACCAGCTCATCAAATCGCTGTTGGTGACGGGCACACTCTTTACGCAGTGCGGCGAGCTGCCGCTCAAGCAGGGAGACACTGCCACCGTTTACATGGGGCAACCTGAGTTCCAGCAGCAGCGATTCATGACGCTCAAAAAATGCTGGATTCGCTGCCAAATATTCAGCAACCGCCAGCTCCATGTCCGATGCTTCATCTGCTTGTTCTGTCTGTAGGGTCATAGCTCAATTTTACCTTCAAAGACCTGAATGGCCGGGCCACTCATCCATACGGGCGCTTCATCCCCTGCCCAGCTTATCATAAGAGTACCACCCGGCAGGCTGACCTCTACCTGCTCATCAAGCAATCCATTCATCCGCCCGGCAACCACTGCTGCGCAGGCACCTGAACCACAGGCCAATGTTTCACCCGCACCACGTTCAAAGACCCGTAGATCAATATGCCCCCGATCCTTTATCGCCATAAACCCCACATTGACCCGTTGCGGAAACCGGGGGTGTCGCTCCAGCAATGAACCGATCTTTTTAACCGGCGCATCAGCAACAGACTTTACCTGCAGTACGGCATGCGGATTACCCATGGAGACAACTGCAATCTTCAAGCACTTATCATCAATCTCAATCAGGTAATGATTTGACTGGGTCTCTGCTTCAAACGGTATCAGCGCCGGTTCCAGCCTGGGTGCCCCCATGTTGACCCTGACCAGGCCATCCTCTTCATGCCGCAGGTGGATGCTGCCTGAGCGTGTGCCCACATGCAGAATCTCTTTGCCACTCAGACCGGCAAGTTGCACAAAGTTGGCAAAACAGCGGGCGCCATTACCGCACTGTTCCACTTCAGCACCATCCGCATTAAATATCCGATAATAGAAATCTGTATCCAGTGAGCGTGGCGATTCCACCAGCAATACCTGATCACAACCGATACCAAAGTGGCGATCTGCAATAAACTGGATCTGCCGGGTGGTGAGATCAACCTTTTGATTGATGGCATCAAAAACAACGAAATCATTGCCCAGGCCATGCATTTTTGTAAAAGAGAGCACCATAGTATTTGCACTGCCGCTGAATTATAAATATTGAACCTAGGTTGAATGATTCTACCCTGTAAATGCACCAGATGGGTACATTTGCAATCTTTGTCCCACTAGTACCCCTTCAAGGTGATAATATCGCAACACCCACCGAGACAAGCAACAAGCCATGAACAGACCTGACATGACTGAAGCTGCACTACTGGAGATTGTACAGGTGCTGGTTCAAGAGCTGTATCCAGGGAAGTCCGTTACAACTATCACAATTGACAGCACCCTGGATCGGGATCTTGGGTTTGACAGCCTGGGCAGGATGGAACTGCTCTCCCGCCTCGAACACAACTTTCAGGTACATCTATCAGAAGAGTTGTTTGTTGCCGCTGAAACCCTTTATGACCTCATCCAGTTATTAGAGGGCGCACCTGCCAGTATGGCTGCAGAACGAGAGACAAAGCCAGCCGCCCGTCAACATCAGGAAAGGATCTCCGCACCCCATCAGGCATGCACACTGCAAGAGGTGTTAGCCTGGCATCTGGATCATCAGGCTGACAGGATACATATTCATCTCTACGGCAAAGATGATGAGCTGCAGGAGATCAGCTATCAATCCCTCTACAAAGGCGCCTGCCGGATAGCCACCGGGCTGCAACAACGTGGGCTCCGGCCTGGAGAGACCGTGGCTATCATGCTGCCCACCAGCCGCAGCTATTTTTTCAGCTTTTTGGGCATCCTGCTGGCCGGCGGCATCCCTGTACCCATCTATCCACCCGCACGCCCCTCTCAGATCGAAGACCATCTGCGACGACACGCCCGCATCCTTAACAATGCCCAGGCCAAGCTTCTGATAACAATCCCAGAAGCCAAGCTGGTGGCCCATCTGCTTAAGTCACATGTCGACAGCCTACAACAGATTATTACTGCAGAAGAATTATCTGAAATAGAGGGCAGAGAGCCGCATTTTACGGCGGCTAAAGCCCCAGATATTGCCTTACTACAGTACACTTACGGCAGCACTGGCAACCCCAAAGGGGTGACACTGACCCACAGCAACCTGCTCGCCAATCTCCGGGCCATGGGCGAAGCCATTAAGGCAACCTCCGATGATGTGTTTGTCAGCTGGTTACCCCTCTACCATGATATGGGGCTGATTGGCGCCTGGCTGGGCAGCCTTTACTTTGGTTTTCCACTGGTTGTGATGTCTCCACTGGCATTCCTGGCACGCCCCCAATGCTGGCTATGGGCCATTCACAATCATCGGGGCACACTCTCTGCCGCCCCCAACTTTGCCTATGAGCTGTGTCTGCACAAAATACGCGACAGTGATCTGGAGGGCCTGGACCTTAGCTCCTGGCGTATGGCCTTTAATGGCGCAGAGCCGGTAAGCCCCGGCACCATCCGACGCTTCAGTGATCGTTTTTATCCACTGGGTTTCCAACGGGAGACCTTGGCTCCAGTATTCGGGCTGGCTGAATCATCAGTTGGGCTAGCGTTCCCACCACCCGGCCGAATCACACCTATTGACCGCATTCAGAGAGAGGCCATGACCACATCAGGCCGAGCCATTCCAGCGGCTGAAGCAGAGACTCAGGTATTGGAATTTGTTGCCTGCGGCCAACCCTTAACAGGTCACCCCATTCAAATCGTGGATGCTAACGGAGACGCACTTCCAGAGCGTCGGGAGGGCCAATTACAGTTTCGTGGCCCCTCTGCCACCAGTGGGTATTATCGAAATCCAGAAGAGACCCAGCGTCTATTTGATGGCCCATGGCTGAACACAGGTGATCTGGCCTATATCGCTGAGGGTGATCTCTATATCACCAGCCGGGTCAAAGATCTGATCATCCGTGCAGGGCGTAATATCTACCCCTATGAACTGGAAGAGGCCATAGGCTACATTCCAGGCATTCGTAAAGGCTGTGTTGCCGTATTTGCAGCAACCCATCACAACACGGCAACTGAGCCTGTGATCGTTATAGCCGAGACACGGGAAACCGCGCCTGACAGCCTGAAAAAACTCCAGGATCAGATCCATATTCTATCCTCTGATCTACTGGGGATGCGGCCCGACAGGGTAATCCTGGCCCCACCCCATACCGTATTAAAAACCTCCAGTGGAAAAATCAGGCGTAGCGCCTGCCGAGCAATGTATGAAGAGGGCCGTATAAACCAAACCCAACGGGCTGCCTGGTTGCAAATACTGAGTGTTGCCTTATCAGGTGCGCTGCCACAGCTTAGAAGATGCCGTCATGCACTGCTAGGGTGGTTGTATGCTGCTTATACCTGGGTGCTATTTGGAAGCCTGGCTCCAGTCATCTGGATCTTGACTGTCACCCTGCCTGAACTTCCCTGGCGCTGGCGGGTTATTCATAGCGGCGCCCGACTACTGGCTTTTTTATCAGGTATAAAGATACAGGTCTCTGGATTGGAAAGCCTTCCACAAAAATCAGGCTGCATCATGGTAGCCAACCATGCCAGCTATGTGGACGCCATTATTCTTGCTGCCGCCCTACCCGTAGATTGCTGTTTTATTGTTAAGTCAGAATTACAATCTAACGTAATAGCACACCTGTTTTTAAAGCGAATCAAAGCAGTATTTGTAGAACGTTCCAATCAGCAACAAGGACTGACAGATGCAACACGGTTAGAGGCATTAGCCATCTCATCCGATCAACCGCTCTTTTTCTTTCCAGAAGGCACCTTCATTGATGCACCGGGCCTTCTTCCCTTCCGTATGGGAGCATTTACTATTGCATCCAAAACCGGGCTGCCCATAGTACCTATTGCAATCAAAGGCAGTCGATCCCTCCTTCAGGGTAGTAGATGGTTTCCCCGCCATGGTGCTATAGCAGTTAATGTAGGATAAGAGATCTTTCCATCTGACTCAGACTGGAAGGCAGCAATCACTCTGCGTAATAACGCAAGGCAGACAATTCTTAATTATTGCGGTGAACAGGATAGTGGATATGATTCGCCGCTTAAACCCACCTGATTGAGATAGCTATTTATAAATGGCAGCCTCTGGCGAAACAGGCTCAGCCAAATATAGACCCATAATCTCTTTCTGAATATAGGTAATGACATCACTAACCTGCAGTGCAGTAAGATCAAAACGCCAGGCCGGCATAGCCGTTCCCGGTTTACCTAACAGAATCGCCCAGCGCATCCTCTCCACTGAAAATTGATCCGCCTGCGTCTTGTCTGTGAAATCCCGTGGCGGGGTCTTTATGACATTGCGTACAAAGCTTTGACCATCACCTTTATCACCGTGGCAGACACTGCAATATGCCCGGTAGATCGCCTTGCCGTTTTGCAGACTCTCCTGCAGGCCGCCACTGGCGACTACTGGCAATAAAAACAGTAATAAAAGAGATGCAACCTTATTCATGGCTAACCACAGGTATGCGAGTTATACCCTCTCTTCCACCGATCCAGAAGCTTCCATCATCTGAAAATGTCATGCTGTATACAAAGCGACTTAACAGGCCGCCATACTGATAGTGTTGTTTGATGCGCTTTCCATCAAAGCTGGCCAGACCTTTAATCGTACCAATCCACAGCAAGCCATCTTTATCAAACTGAAGGGCAAGCACAAAATTGCTGGGCAGGCCATCGCGGGTTGTATAGTTGGTGAAAGTCTCGCTCTTTACATCAAAGAATGAGAGGCCACCGCCCCAGGTGCCAACCCAAAGATTCTCCTTTGGGCCAAGCTGCATGGCGACAACATAGTTTGGGTTGTAATTATAGTTTGCGCCCGGTGCCGTCTGTGCAGATATCTGTGTTTCATGATGCTCGCCACGCAGGGCAGTCTTTACCTCATGCACATCCTTTCTGACAATGTCGATCCCTGCCCCCAGGCCATCATTGTGATCCCACTTCTTCCACTTCTCTCCATCCAGCAGGGAGATGCCGACCTCTGTGCCAAGCCATATACGCTGTTTTGAATCTATCTCCACCGCATAGACCCAATCATCTGACAGCCCTCCGCTGGTATTTTTTACAGTGTACTTTGTCCAGTTCTCCCTTTTGTCAATATCGCCACTGACCTTGTTGACGCCACTCCAGGTACCAATCCACATGTTCCCAGCTTTATCGAATTCAACGTCATAGACAAAGGAGTCGTTCAGCCCATGCCGCACATTGTAGATCTGAGTTTTTGGCTGGCCATCCTGCATCACCAGTCTGGCCAGACCACCACCGTATGTACCCAACCAAAGGGTCTCCCCATCAGGGTCCTGGGTTACAGAGTGAATGGATTTGCTGATCAGACCATTATCGTAATCCAGCAGCAGCGCATCGTTGGTGAGGGTATCCAGAATATAAAAGCCATCAGAGGTGCCAAGGTAGAGCTTTGAGCCTGCACTCTCCAATACCTTGACGTGATCCACACCAATATCGAATGACTCAGGTTCTGAAGGTTGTGCCTGTGGCTTGGCTTCGGTCGCCAGGAGATTGAAGCTCAGCCAACAGCAGATAAACAGTACAAAAAGGGTAAACCGACTAACCCGCATGAAAAGCCCCTACAATCTTTGAATAGAGAAGAGACTAGGCATGCAATGGATGAACGTCAAGTATTGGGGCCGTCAGGATAATTTAAGCTCTTTGATCTTCCGAGTCAGGGTATTGCGTCCCCAGCCCAACAGCTGGGCAGCCTCCTGGCGGCGTCCTCCTGTATGTTCTAGCGCCACCTTTATCATCACGGTTTCAAAGGCGGGCAGCGCTTCACCCAGAATATTCACTTCCCCCTGTTGCAGTTTCTGCTGCACCCAGGTGCGCAGCATGGACTGCCAGCCACTCGATGGTGATTCAATCTTCCCGTCAACCTTGAGTTCCGGCGGGAGATCTTCCACATGGATGTCCTGGCCTGATGACATGACTGTGAGCCAGCGGGCGGTATTCTCCAGCTGCCGGACATTACCGGGCCATCTGATCTTCTGCAGCGCCTCGATGGTCTCCGGCCTCAGGGTTTTGAGCTCTGTGCCCAGCTCCTGCGCCGATGTGCTGAGAAAGTGCTGCATCAATAGCGGAATATCTTCCCGGCGCTCACGCAAGGCAGGAATATGGATTCGGATCACATTCAGACGATGAAACAGGTCTTCACGAAACGCCCCCTTTTCAACCAGCTCTTCCAGATGCTGGTGGGTTGCGGCAATAATCCTCACATCGACCTTCACTGGCTCATGCCCACCCACCCGGTAGAATTCACCATCTGCCAGCACCCGCAGCAGACGGGTCTGCAGTTCGGCAGGCATATCACCGATCTCATCCAGAAACAGGGTGCCACCATCGGCCTGTTCAAAGCGACCCAGTCTGCGGGTCTGGGCACCGGTAAAGGCTCCACGTTCATGACCAAACAGCTCAGATTCCATCAAATCCCGCGGAATTGCCGCCATGTTCAGCGCGATAAAAGGGTTTGAGGCACGCGGGCTATGACGATGCAAAGCCTGGGCCACCAACTCCTTACCGGTTCCAGACTCACCATTTATGAGCACCGTTACATTGGATCTGGCCAACCGCCCAATGGCTCTAAACACCTCCTGCATGGCAGGTGCTTCACCGATAATCTCCGGACTATCCAGCGCCTCTACCGCAACCGCTTTCCTGGCCTGCTGGCTATGCCGACAAGCACGCCGCACCTGCTCAATGGCTTCATCAATATCAAACGGCTTTGGCAGATATTCAAAGGCACCACCATGAAACGCCGAGACGGCGCTCTCCAGATCCGAATGGGCTGTCATGATAATGACCGGCAGATCTTTATGGCGCTCTTGAATGCGCTCCAGAAAGGCGAGGCCATCCATGCCCGGCATTCGAATATCCGAGATAATGACATCCGGACGCTCGTGCTGGAGCACATTCAGCGCCTCACTGGCATCAGAAAACCCCGTTACCTCCATCTGCGCCCGTTGCAGCGCCTTCTCCAGCACCCATCGAATAGAGTGATCATCGTCTATGACCCATACCTTGCTGCCTTCAGGCATTTGAATTCTCCAGTGGTAGCAACACAGTAAATACTGTCTCACCCGGTTTGCTACGGCATTCAATCAACCCGCGATGCTGGTTGATAAGTGACTGGGCAATAGTCAGGCCAAGCCCCATACCCCCTTCGCTGTCACTCACCATAGGGTAGAAAATTTTATTGAGGATATCGGGATCGATACCTGGGCCATTGTCTTCAATCTCAATCTGAGCAACCAGTTTGTGGCGACTGTTGCCAATGGTGAATTGCCGCTGGATACGGGTTCGTAGCAGTATCTGCCCTTCATGACCTGCGGCACGCACCGCATTACGCACGATATTCAGGATAGCCTGGATCAGCTGATCGGCGTCTCCCAGAAACTCAGGGATACTGGGGTCATAATCCAGCGCCAGCTTTACCTGCCCGCCAGATTCCGCCTGCACCAGTGAGCGCACGCGATCCAATACCTGGTGGATATTGACCTGTGTATATTGCGGCAGTTTGTTTGGCCCCAGCATGCGATTAACCAGGGTTTGCAGCCGGTCTGCCTCATTTATGATGACCTGGGTATACTCCTTCAGCGCCGGATCGGGCAGCTCGTGTTCCAGCAGCTGGGCCGCTCCACGCAACCCCCCCAGTGGATTTTTGATCTCATGAGCCAGGCCACGGATAAGGTCACGGGCGGCATGATGCTGGGAGATCAGGTGCTCTTCCCGACTGATGCGCAGTTGGCGGTCAAGCTGCTGAAATTCAACCAGGATGCCGGATCTGTGCTCGGCATCCGCCAGAGGCATAACCGTGCAGTCTACCGTGATCTCCCTGCCATCCAGTTTGTAGAGCATCATCTCCCGCTCTGTGAATGGCGCCCCCTCTTCCACGGCCTGTTTGAAGATCTCACTCAGGTCGCGGTCGGGGCAGTGTATAAAATCGTCCGCCTGTTGGCCCTTCAGATTCCGGGCACTGGCGGCAAACATCATCTCACCGGCAGGGTTGATGTACTGCAGGCGCAACTGCTCATCGAACAGGAGAACCGTAATATTCAGGTTCTCCAATATCCAGGGAGAGAGCATTTTGTGCATCAGCTTATCTGCATTCATATTGCTGCTTATGCAAATATCGAACCAGACGGATCTGCCCTGTCGTATTGGGGTTTGTGGAGTATGGCTTATGCATACGCACCATTATAGTGCATATAATAGGGGGGCTGTGCATTATTGCGTGGCAATAATGTTTTACCTAAATCCTGCAAGTGATTGTGCGCGCAGAGTGCAAGATATTAATTCGTAGAGCGAATGACAACTTTGAGCGCAATCCTCATTGTGATTGCCGAAAAGTTTCATATCGCTTCGGGTGCGCTGAATCTACTACGGTTACTTAGGGTGCAGAATAGAGTACTGTCGCAGATGAAATGAGACCGTGCTGGTACTCTTCACAGTCTGCCCTTTGGCATCAACAATATCTGCCTTTAAGGTGTGAGTCCCTCGGGGGATATCTTTTAGCGAGAACTGGGTCGAACTCAGCTTATCCTTCAGTTTCTGGCCATCTAATGTGACCACAACCTTATCTTCGCCGCGCAATCCAGGCTCCAAAAAAAAGGAGACATTTACAATGCCTTCATTACTGCGAATGGTCTCATTCTGCTCAGGTTTGGCAATAGCGAATTTACTGTAACCTGCCCCACTGTCTGCATCATCCTCTTCCTCATTGCCAACACCTCTACGCTGAGATGAGTAGGGAGCACTGGGAGAGGCGGGTGGCAAATCAGGCAGGGTTAATACTTCCGCATCATGGCGTGGCTTCTTTTCATCGTAGTGAGTCACCCCTTTTTTATCGACCCACTTATAAAAACTGCCCGCAGATGTCAGTAGCGGCAGACAGCTTAAAATAATTATCAGTAATCTAGACATATCAAGAGCATAGCCGAGCAAATAAGAATCCTCAACCAATAATCCTGGGATAGTCCAAACAAAAAAAGGCGGAACCGGAGTTCCGCCGCTAATCCCAAGGTTAAGAACTGTTTTCAGGGATCAGACAATATTTCTTGGCGCAAAGGAGAAGGAGCGGAATTCACTCTTATACTTTGACTCACCAACCTTCTTGATCCTGGCAACACCCATTTTATAGTTGTAGTTGCCACTGATGTTATCCACCACTCGGCCCTGCAGTATATTGCTCGGCTGCCTCGGGTCGAGGAAGTAGGAGAACATCACCCCTTTCTTAACCGCCGGCGTGACAATGGCCACGGCGGTGGCTGCGCCCTCGGAGAGCTTGATGTGGCCTCTCTTCAGTAGTTCAGAGAACTGAAAGTCTTTGCCACCCACAGCCTTGATGGTGTCAACATGGTTAGGGATGCGGTTGGAGTACATCACCACTTGATCTCCCGACTCAATGCCGCGGGCTGCGGCATCATCCGGGTGGATTTCCACCCAGTTCTCGGGCCAGCGCTGGGCAATATAGGCACGGCGCAGCAGATCATCAAAACCCGATTGCCAGACCTCATTGATGCGACCATTAGTGTGCCACAACTCATCATCCTTGGGTTTCATCCAGCTCCAATAGTCAGAAAAGAGACTCCAGGGATGTTTCTGAATATTGTTCTTTCCGGTCTGGGAGTTGAAGTGGGTGACCTTCTTGTTCACTACATTTGCCCGCTGAAAGCCATTGGATCCGTATTTCTTTTCTAGATCAACTTCAGTAAGCGTAGTGTCATGCAGACGTACCGAACCGCTCAGCTCACCCGTCTCATAGTTGTAGTAGGTAGGCCCCTGAATACCTTCGGTGCCCAGCTCCCGCAGCTTCTCATGCAGGGTTTTGCCCTCGGCACGGGCCGCAATCATGATCATGTGGTAAGACTTGCGATTGCCACGACTGAAGCGTGCAGACTCTTCACAAACCTCATTGGAGTCCTTCCAGTCGAAACCATCGAAGCCCATCTTTTTGCCCACCTCAGCAATGATCCACCAGTCAGGCTTGGCATCACCCGGGGCATCATAGAACTTCGAATAGAGCCGCAGACGACGCTCACCATTTGCCCGAGTGAAATTCTCTTCACCCCAGGTGGCAGCTGGGAAGATAATATCCGCATATTTGGAGCCGATAGGATCACGCAGGTAGATATCCTGATTGATCACCACCATGCCACCAGAGTCAGCACGCGCCTTCAGTGTCGCAATAATCTTCGCCTTGTCAAAGGAGCGAACCTGGTTTGGATTATTGGTTACCAGCTCCTCAAACTTGGCGTTGAGTCCCCCTGAGCCGCACATAGACTGAATCCAGGTGGTGCCGATCACATGGGCAAAACGGGTATGCCCCGAGACCAGCCAACGATCCGTATCCAGAGAGCGACGGCGACGACCTGCCACCTTCTCTGGCGACTTGTTGCGTGGATAGCTGCCACCACCAGTGCCTCCCCGTTGGTGTCCACCAAAACGACCCACCATCTGACCGGGACGGCCTCCCGCACCACAGATAATAGCCAGGGCGCTAACCGCATTGGTATTGCCCGTGTTATTGGACCAGTAGAAGCCTTTCTCAATACCCAGTGAGGTTTTGGGACGGCTGCCATCCGCTCTAGGCTTAGCCATCCACTCAGCTGCCTTGCGGATATCAGCGGCTGAGACGCCGGCAATCCTGGCGGCCTCTTCAGGCTCATACTCTTTCTGGGAGGTCACCCATTTTTTGTAGCCCTTCTTGCCGTAGACGCCATCCGTCTGGAACTTGCCCCAGGTGGTGCGCCACTGCCAAGGCGTATTACGCGTACCCTGGCCGAAACCAGAGCTGGACTCCCCCATGCTGTTGACCCACTTATCGATCCAATCCTTATCCTCCCAGCCATTCTCCAGAATGACACGGGCAATAGCACCCAGTACTAAAGAGTCAGTACCGGGATAGATCTGAAAATGGATGGCATTACCACGACTCTTGGCATAGGCAAGGCCCGCCGTTTCACGCGGGTTCAACCAGATAGTTTTCTGTCCAGCATCAATAGCAGGCTTGATGAACTGGGTAAAGACCATGGTCTTGGTCTCATATGGATCCGTTCCTGCAATCATCAGGGTCTCAGCGTCACGCCAATCACTGTAAGCTTGGCCAAAGTTATCAAAGCCCGCATCACGGAAGCCCGGTGTTGAGGTCACATCAGAGGGCGTATCATGAAAGGTGAATGACGCTGTCTTGATATGTCGCCGTGCAAACTTCTTGATGGCGTAGGTATTTTCCATATACTGATAAGAGTAGGTCTTCACAGAGTAGGCATTGACCCCGTGATCCTTAATGACATGCTTACCCACCTCGGCTGCAACATCCAGTGCAAGATCCCAGCTCACGGGCTGCAAGAGACCATTGATGCGCATCAGGGGTGACATCAGGCGATCACGGGTTGGCGTGTTGGGATTGTATACCTTTTGAGCAATACAGCCACCACGGATACTGGAGTCACCCCCCACATTGACCACTTTGGAGTCTTTATCAGGGATGATAACAACATTGTGGGGCTTGCCTTTGTGCATCACCGTATTGTGCTGCGTGGGGGCCACCCAGGCCTGCATCGCACCGGTTGGAAAGTTCATGCCAAAGGCGTTCTGATTGGCCTTGGGGCCACCATCAGGTGCATTAGACGGCCAGCGGTAGATCTTGTAACCGCAAGCGACAATACAGTAGTCACAGCAGGTCGTAAGGACCTCCGCACCCTTGGGTGGCAGCGGAGTTTTGTCCTCGGGGAGATAATATTTTGTAGACATCTGGTGCCTCCTCCTAGGATTGCAGGTTGTCGTGACGGCCATACAGCAGGCCCATCACTCCAACGGCGTAAATGTCATCACCATCCAGCTCCAGCATCACTTGCGGCAGGCTCTGGTAGGCCTGACCGGACACGATAATACCGTTACGGGTCAGATCGTAGGTGGAGAGATGCAGTGGGCATTGACCCATAACACGATGCGGGCCTATAGCCTTATAGGTACCCACCATGGGGCCACCCTGGTGCGTACAGACATAGCTGAATGCCACCACATCACGTTTTGGCCCCAGACCACCACCGGCCTTGGCGCCATCCATTTTCACCAGAAAGTTCTGCGCCTTGTCATCCGGGTAGGCAAAGCCCACCAGCTGATTCTCTTTTAGCTGGCTCAGCTTTCCAATCTTCTTACGTGGATAGCCGACCACCCGCGCCTTGGCTGTGCCTGGGAACAGGCTAAGGGAGACGGTACTCACTGCAACCGCAGCAGTTCCGCTGTACATCAGAAACTCACGGCGATTTAGCATGCATTTGCCATGCTCAGCCGCTGTCTGATCCTCTTTTTTCTTCAAATCAGTCATTACTTTGCCTCCTGTGCTGCCTGCAGCTGCGCCTTGGTGAAGCGGGCGGCATAGGGCGGCATCTCAGGTTTTTCAACCGTTATCTCATCACCGGAGAAGGCCTCGATGAAGGCCACCAGATCCTCTTTCTCCTGATCCGTCAGCCCCAGAGGTTTAATCAGCGGGCTTTTGGTTTCAGGAAAGGATGTGGTGCGGCCATCTGCTGCAACGCCACCCGCGTTATAGAAATCAACAACATCTTCCAGGGTGTCAAATTGTCCACTGTGCATATAGGGCGCGGTGTAAACGGCGTAACGTAGCGACGGGGTACGGAATTTACCCATATCCCACTTGTTCTTGCCGCGAAAGTAGGCACCCGGATCATCCTTCAGGGTACGATACATCTCTTCAGGTGAACCCTTGGCATACAGTTCAAAGCGAAAGGTAATCTGCGCCAGCCCATCTTCTTCCCAACGTTTTACACCCGGCACACCGATGTTGTAGAAGTTCTCATCAGAGGCCAGGGCACCATTGTGGCACTGGATGCAACCCGCTTTTCCTTCAAATATCTTCTTGCCTCGAATCTGCTCCTCACTCAGTGCAGATTTATCACCCAGCAGGTATCTGTCCAGAGGGGTATCCCGCTGTACCAGCGTCCGCTCAAAGGCAGAGATGGCACGGTAGGCATCAAACAGCAGAGGCCACTCAGTTCCGAAGGCTTTCCTGTTGAGCTCCACATACTTAGGAATCAACGCCATACGGGCTTCCATGATGTCAGTCTCACCGTTACCGGCAACACCACCCTTGGAAGCAGACTTGGCCTGTTTCTCTAACGACGTGACGGAACCCGCCCAGAACAGCTTGCCGTAGTAGGCAGAATTGATAATAGTTTGGTTACTGCGCCAGTGTACCGTGCCCGGATAGCCGCGTGAGATATCCTCAGCCCAGGACCAACCCTGATCAGGTTGATGGCAGGTAGAACAACCGGTAGAGGCATCACCACCCAGGCGTGGGTCAAAAAACAGATACTTACCCCATCCAATCTTGGCCGGACTCTGTAGATTATCCATCGGAATTGGCGGTGGCCCTAAGGGTGCCAGAGGTGGCGGACCACTCATACCCTTTTTTGCGTCCTGTGCGACACAGCCTGTTGCAATCATCGCTCCCGCAACAGCCGCCATCAGGACAGGACGAAATTTTATTACTCTTTTCATGACTGTCTCCTCGACTTAGTTACGGACATTTTTCCAGTTTTTGATGGCTGCATATTCAGCGGGATACGGTTTCTGCCAGACATGCTTGGCCGTGGTCAGCTGATCACCGGAAAGTGAGAGCAGGAAGGCCACCAGATCTTTCTGTTCACTATTACTCAGACCCAGAGGCTTAAGCAGTGGACTCTTTTTGCTGTCCTTACCGCCACCCGCGTTATAGAAGGCCACAACATCATTCAGTGTCTTCAACATGCCATTGTGCATGTAAGGGGCGGTGTATTTCAGTTCCCGCAGGCTTGGGGTCATGAACTTGCCAACATCAGCTGGATCCAGTGTCACATTGTAGAAACCCGGATCACGCTTCAGGTTCATGTAGTTCTCAATACCCTGAAACATGGCAAAGGCGATAAAGGCCTGATGATTATTGGGATTGAGGAATACATCAAAGTTCTCAGGCACGCCTGTGTTATGCGCCTTGCCATCAGAGACCAGTGGGCCGTTATGGCACTGAATACAGCCGGCTTTACCCTTAAACAGCTTCAACCCTTTTTTGGCAGCCCCTGACATCTTGCCCGTGTCAAAAGGCGCATTACGTGAAGTCAAGCTCTTCAGGTACTCAGGAATGGCCTTACGCACCTTGCCATTGGATGGCTCACCGTAACCCGCATCCTTGAACATCTTCAGATATACAGGATCCTGCTTTACACGCTCCTGCATGATGCGCATATCCATATTCATGATGTAATCTTCCGTGATCATTTCACGGGTCATATCATTCAGGCTGGTGCCGATGCGTCCATCGTGATTCCAAACCTTCTTATGCGCCACATTGACCAATGTCGGTGCATTACGAAAATGACCGTTGCCAGGATAACCATCAGAGAGTGGTTTATTCTGTGTCCAGCCCTGCTTTGGATCATGACAGGTTCCACAAGCGATACCTGCATCGCCGGAGAGTCGCTTATCAAAGAACAGACGCTTGCCCAACTCGGCTTTCGCCTTATTGACCTTAATCGGCGGCAAGGGTCCGAGATCCGGCACACTGGCCGCTTGGGCACCAAATGCCATCCCGACGCCAATCATGGCGGCGAGTAGGCTGCGCCCGCTCGTGACTCGTACACCCATAGGTATTCCTCCAGTCGGATTTTTAATGTTATATCGGTGATACCGATTGCTAGCTCATTCGCCAGGATTTTCTTGTTATGCCCTGGCAATAAGAGGCATCCGCAACATTTGCATTTTTCACGCCAAAAAACGAACAATAAAATAACTCCTTTTTAATCCGCTAGTTAGGAATATATTTCCCGTCTGACCTAATTTATAGCATGTAATTTATTGAAAGATTTATTCTACACAAGCAGGGAATGTAACAAAGTTACCCATCAGCTAAGGAGGGGGAATTACAGATTAGGAAGGATTTCTGGATTAAAGAGGAAGTGCAGAATGCTCTGATTAACTTAGAACAACTCTGTTTTTACCGCTTGTCTTGGCTGCATAAAGCGCCTGATCTGCAGTAATTATCAGCGCCTCAAAATCAGTGGCATCATGCGGATAGGTTGCCAACCCCATGCTCACTGACACACACCCAAGTGGCTGATTTTCTGCAAAGTCAAAAGGATATTCAGCAATCTTTTTAACCAATTTTTCCGCAATGCGTTTGGCTTCTGTTTTTTCAGTCTCAGGAAATATTACGACAAATTCCTCTCCACCATAGCGGCATGCGATATCCGTTTTTCTAATTGATTTTTGTATTATTAATGCAAGCTCTTTAAGCAATCCATCCCCCGCTGGATGCCCATTGGTATCGTTATAGTGTTTAAAGTTATCGATATCCATAATGAGGAATGATAGATCATGCCCATATCTTGCTGCACGAACAACCTCACTCTCTAATGTATCCAGCATAAATCTTTTGTTATACAGATGTGTGAGGCCATCTGTAATTGCCATCTCTTTTGTCTCTTCAAAAAGGCGGGCATTTTCCATTGCCACAGCCAAATGCTCAGCCACACTGTTAAACAGTTTCAAATCAGAAAACAGAAACTGCTTTGGACGATTTTTAAAGGCGCATATAAGCCCCAGTACTTTACCGCGCCGTAAGAATGGAACAGCAATCAGTGAACCAATATCCGGGCTAAATATATCTTGTTCTGTAATCGTGACATCAGTATCTACATTTTCAATAATTCGGCAAATACCTGCAGATGCCACTAACGAATAGATACCTTCATGCAAATTTGGTTTTGCACGGCTGATTTCATCTTTAGTAAAACCTGTATGTGAGGCCACCGTAAGCTCAGTAAAATGATGGTTTGGCAACAGAATCATCATTCGATCAATATCCATATTCCTGCTGATATTCTCTATCAATTGAATGAGCACCTGCTCAATTTCAAAACTTGTATTCAGTGTCTTGCTTACATTATACAGGGCATATATTTCAAGCAGTCGCTTATCCAGCTCCTCCCTCGTCTCCTCTAATGAGGCGGCCATTTTATTAAAGCCTCTACCTAATAATCCTATTTCATCTTTACTTTTCACATCTGCGCGCACAGAAAAATCGCCCTCAGATATCTTGTCAAACACGCTCAGCATTTTGTAAAGATTTTTAGTGATGATGAACGACAGCAAAAAGATAATAACAAGTAAAAACACAATGAAGCGTATAAACCATACCCCCGCCATCTCTACATTATTCTCTCTAATCTGCTGGTTAATCGCTTCTAATGAAAATTCAAGACTAATTGCACCTAATACATCTCCAGGTTTTGCATATACATGACAGCCATCTTTCTCAGAACAGCCTTCTTTCCTGGCTGTATAAGGTATTAATACTCTTGCATTATCACCATCAAAGTGATGGATCGCTCTGCCCGTTGCCAATACGGTTCTATCAAGATCATCTTTAGGTTGCTCTCGGGGGTCTATTGCAATAAAAGCGGATGCCTCTTTAATTTGCTCATCAATCTCTGCAACACTGTCTGTTAGATCCTCTATTTGCTCCTGAAATTCATCTTTTTCATCTTCATCCGTGGTTGCTTCCAGTTTTACTGTCAACTCAGAAATTTCATTTTCATAGCCACTCTTTGTTTCTTTAAGTGGTGGTATTACTTTTCTTTTATTGACCTCCATAAATATATCGTTCGTCAGTTGACTTCTGATGACACTAACATCTTTCAGCCCACTCAACTCTTTGTGCATGGTATCAAAGAGTGAGAAGCGTATATCCATCTCACCATTACGCATAAGTGTATTCAAAGAGACTCTTACATTTTCAGCAAACAGGAATGTCCACTCTTTCACTGCATCATGTGTGATTTTTCTGCTTTTTTCTGCATTAAAGGCAATATCCATTACCGTCATCAGCAACAAAATGAGAGATATTGCCCCAATAAATTTCGTACTGAGTTTCATATCTCTAAAAGATTGTAATAGACGCTCTATTAAGCTCATGCTCTATCTATTTCCTAAAAGGAGAAGCTGCTCTTTCCTCTGGGTTTTGGATGATATGCCTTACGCACCTTTAGCTTTTCCTTCCAGTCAAACTTGTATTTTTTATCCAGCTTTTCATGAAATGGTGACTCTTTATTGGCATGGCACTGCAGGCAGACTGTTTCATCATCCGCACCATAAAGCTGTCCAAGATCGGTAGCCTCTCGCTTTTCAAAACCATACATTTTTTCATCATGTAATACCGCATATTTACTACCCGGGCCATGGCATGACTCACAACTCACACCTGCCATCTGTGGGGTGGATTTAATATCCTTGAACCCACCTTTTTTGCGATAGCCCGTTACATGACACTTCACACATTTTTTATCTGCTGTGTAATCCTTATCAGGATCAAGCCCAGCAAGCCGCTTGGCCTTTTTCCTTTTACCCGGTTTCAACACCTTAAATGTTTTTGCATGGCTGCTTGTCTTCCAGGCAAGATAATTCGACTTATGGCAGCTTGCACATTTTGCCGCTCCAATATACTTTGGCTTTGCTTCCACTGCCTGCACTATCATCATAAGAAAAAACGCCATTGATAGTACCTGCATTGCTTTCCGCCTCTTCATAGCTTCTTTCTCCTCACCAATAAAAAACAGCAAAACACAAACCGATACATCTGTTTGCGGCTCACAGCAACTGTTCTTGAATAAATCTTTACCGTGCTGTTCCACCAAAAAGAGCGATTGGAACCGTAGCAAGGGCAACTAAGGTACTAAAGATGTGGGTTCTTCTGGCTGAATTTATTCGAAGGCGTTGAGCGGATTTTAGAGCACGTAGGGCGCACTAAGGTTGCTTTGCAAAATGTATAATATGTTTAGGATGTGAGCTTTTCCTTGGCAGCTTCAAGTGCGGATGTTATACCCAAATCCAGCTTTTTATTGGCATAGCCCAGCAGTGGCAGAACAGCACGAACCAGGCTATGCAGCTGATCTGAACTGATGGCATCACCCACTCCCGCTTCAATCTGGGCAATGGCCTGGATGATTTCCATACCCAGGCTGTTTTCATCCGTAGCCCTTGCCATTCGCTCCTTGGGCGCTTCTTCGCGGGCAGGCACCACCTCACCACTGACAGCACTACCCAGCGGGTGAACGATGCTGTCTCTTGCGTTGACCATACTGCCTCCACCACTGGCAATGGCTCTGTTTAGCGCAGCTTCCGCCTGCCCAACCAGCTGGCTAAAGCTGGAACAGCTCTGCTCTGGGTCAATACCGGACACCCCAGCACTAAGACGAATATCCAGCACGCCACTTTCCACTCTCAACCCCAATGCACTGATCTTTTCACAGACACGCTCAATAGAACGCAGGCTGCCAATGCGGTTGGTCAAAGGGAGGATAAGGGCGAATCTTGCCGTGCCAATACGGGCGCAAAGATCCTCTCTGCGCAGGCAGCTGGTAATGGTTTGACTGATCTTGAGCAGTACGCGGGCTGCCTTCTGTTTGCCATGTGTGTTGATGAGATCCATGAAACGATCAATTTCAAGCAGCGCAACGGCCAATTCTGTCTCATGCCTTACGGCCAGTGAGAGATCTTTTTCGCCGTGGGTAAAAAAGAACTGTTTATTGGCCAGACCCGTCAGTTTATCCTGTTCCAGCTTCTCTTCCACTTCCGCCAGTTTCTGGCTGTAGCCAATATAGGCGGCCGCCCGGTTTTTAAGCGTTACGGTGTCAAACGGTTTGACGATAAAATCGGTGGCGCCCAGATTCAGCACCTCGGCCTTGGTATCATCATCATCATCCTTGCCAGTGATGACAATGACGGGCAGATTCAGCAGGCGCGACTCATCTGAGTCACGGATAAGGCCCAACAGCTCATACCCATCTGAACCTTCCATCTGAAGATCGGTAAATACCGCTGAGATGTTTTCATTCTCCTGCAAAACAGCCCAGGCCTCCAAACCATTACAGGCTTCATGCACCGTATAGTCATTTCTCA
>JAJRZI010000116.1 GCA_024275295.1 Gammaproteobacteria bacterium
CCAACGGTGCGGCCACCTTCACGGATAGCGAAGCGCAGCCCCTCTTCCATTGCGATCGGTGCACCCAATTTGACAACCATCTTGACGTTGTCACCCGGCATGACCATCTCTACGCCTTCTGGCAGGTCGCAGGCACCGGTTACATCGGTGGTCCTAAAGTAGAACTGTGGACGATAGCCGTTGAAGAATGGGGTGTGACGTCCACCTTCGTCTTTGCTCAGGATGTACACTTCGGCTTCGAAGTGGGTGTGCGGGGTGATGCTGCCCGGCTTTGCCAGTACTTGACCACGCTCGACATCTTCACGCTTGGTGCCACGTAGCAGCACACCAACGTTGTCCCCCGCTACACCTTCGTCCAGCAGTTTGCGGAACATCTCTACACCCGTGCAGGTGGTCTTGACGGTGTCTTTGATGCCGACGATTTCGATCTCTTCCCCAACTTTGACGACGCCACGCTCGACTCGGCCGGTGACTACGGTACCGCGCCCGGAGATGGAGAAGACATCTTCGATTGGCAGCAGAAAGGGCTGATCAATGTCGCGCTCTGGCTCTGGGATGTAGCTGTCCATGGCTTCTACCAGCTTGATGACAGATGGGACACCAATCTCAGAGGTGTCGCCTTCCAGTGCTTTCAATGCAGAACCGACGATGATGGGGGTGTCGTCACCTGGAAATTCGTACTGATCCAGCAGTTAGCGTACTTCCATCTCTACCAGTTCAAGCAGCTCTTCATCATCGACCATGTCTGCCTTGTTCAGGTAGACGACGATGTAAGGCACGCCGACCTGACGCGACAGCAGGATGTGCTCGCGCGTCTGAGGCATGGGGCCGTCAGCTGCGGAGCAGACCAGGATGGCGCCGTCCATTTGGGCAGCACCGGTAATCATGTTCTTTACATAGTCAGCGTGACCCGGGCAATCCACATGGGCGTAGTGACGATTCTCTGACTCGTATTCAACGTGGGCAGTGGCGATGGTAATGCCGCGCTCGCGCTCTTCCGGGGCGTTGTCGATCTGGTCGAAAGCCTTAGTTTCACCGCCATGTACCTCGGCCATGACCTTGGTCAGGGCAGCGGTTAGCGTGGTTTTACCATGATCAACGTGGCCGATGGTGCCGACGTTCACATGTGGTTTTGTGCGTTCGAATTTTTCCTTGGACATTGAGAGTGATCTCCGAAAATTTGCATTTAAAGAAATTTCATTTATTAATAAAGATAAATCCGTGCGTAAAAGCACGCACGCCACCTATAAACCTGGAGCCCATGAGCGGATTTGAACCGCTGACCTCACCCTTACCAAGGGTGTGCTCTACCAACTGAGCTACATGGGCTAATAAAGTTCGCAAGTCAGCGCTACACTATCTCAACTTGCTACTAAACTTTGGAGCGGGTGATGGGAATCGAACCCACACCATCAGCTTGGAAGGCTGAGGTTCTACCGTTGAACTACACCCGCGCTAATCTTGTGTGGCCCTGTCAGCCGCTTAAATCTGGTGGAGGGGGGAGGATTCGAACCTCCGAAGGCTGAGCCGTCAGATTTACAGTCTGATCCCTTTGGCCACTCGGGAACCCCTCCGAAAACAAGCCCGCTATTTTGATTGACCAGCTGCCCAGTGTCAACAGCGGAATTGACTTAATTTCACTCTACAGTCAACTGATTTTGATCTATTTTAGTTTTTGCGGCACAAACTCATCGACACACGCTTTTGCTCAGCAAATCTAACGACTAAGAGAGGGATTTGCTGTGCAAAATATTCATCGCCTTTTGGAACTCGCCTGCCACAATGAGCTGGACAGTGTCGGCCGCCTTTTCCAATCCCACACAGATAGCATCATGATCATCACGGGAAGGGCGGGATAGAACATAATCAGAGACCCGGTTTCGGTCGCCAGGGTGATCTATCCCCACTCTTAACCGATAAAAGCCGCCACCCATTGCACTCATAATGTCACGCAATCCATTATGCCCTGCATGGCCGCCAGCCTTCTTCAGGCGCAGCTCCCCAGCCGGAAGATCCAACTCATCATGTACCACAAGCACATTTTCTACAGGAATCTTGTAATATCGCGCCAAGCTGGAAACCGATTGGCCACTGCGATTCATAAAGGTCGACGGCTTTAGCAGCCAGCACTCCCCGTCACCCACCCGAATCCGGCATGCTGCGCCATGAAAGCGGGACTCACTCTTGAAAGCACCGTCAAATCGTTGTGCCAGCAAATCAACAAACCAAAAGCCTGCATTATGGCGGGTATCTTCATATTGACTGCCGGGATTGCCCAGCCCAACAATCAGTCTGATGCCAGATGAACGGTTACTGCCCATAGGTCTGCCCTGAACAAAAAAGCGGGGGCAAGCCGCATGCCGACCTGCCCCCGCTTTGAGGTCACGCCATTAGCTCTCGGCTTCTTCCTCGCCTTCAGCTTCAGCCTCCTCATCACCGCCAGCACGCGGCGCATGGATGGCAACCACAGCCAGATCATGGGTGGGAACCTGAGCCAAAGCAGGAATCTCAACGCCTTCTGGCAGGTTGATTTCTGACAGATGAATCGCTTGCCCCACTTCCATTGCTGCGAGATCAACCTCGATGAATTCAGGTAGATTCTTGGGCAGACAGCTTACCTCAACATCGGTAAGCGTATGCGAAATCCGACCGCCAGCCTTCACCCCTACCGCACTCTCTTCATTCATGAAATGCAGTGGCACATGCACACGGATGGTCTCTTTTTCATCAATACGCAGGAAATCAGCATGCAGCACAAAAGGCTTACTTGGGTGACGCTGCAGATCCTTCAGAACCACCTTCTCTTTCTTGCTCCCCAGCTTGATGCTAAGAATATGCGAATAGAAGGCCTCCTGTTCAAGGTTGTGGATCAGCTCATTATGCGGCAGCGTGATCATCACGGGATCTGTATGGGCGCCATAAATAATGCCTGGCACCAGGCCTGCATGACGTAGGCGGCGGCTCGCACCTTTCCCCGTATCATCACGCAGCTCTGCTTCAAATTCAAAACTGTTGCTCATTGGTTACTCTCCAAACGACTTTGGTTAAAAAAACGCCGCCAATCCGCGACCAGAGAGGCGACTGTTATTAAGCAGGCTTGCTCAAGCCCACTTGAATTCTTAATTCAGATCAATCGACAAACAGGGAGCTAACAGACTCCTCTGTGCTGACGCGGCGCATCGTCTCCGCTAAAAGCTCCGCTACACTGAGCTGACGTATCTGGTCACAGGCACGGGCATCGGGTTGCAGTGGAATCGTGTTTGAGACCACCAGCTCATCCAGCTCGGAACCTGAGATATTAGAGACCGCAGGCCCCGACAACACAGGATGGGTACAATAGGCTACAACCCGGGCAGCCCCATGATCCTTCAACGCCTTGGCCGCCTGGCAGAGGGTTCCTGCGGTATCGACCAGATCATCAATAATGACACAGGAGCGTCCTTCAACATCACCGATGATATTCATCACCTCGGCCTGATTGGCCTGGGGCCGACGTTTATCGATGATCGCCAGATCCGCATCATCCAGCCGCTTGGCCAATGCCCTGGCACGAACCACGCCACCCACATCAGGCGACACCACCATCAGGTCAGGATACTTCTGACGCCAGACATCACCCAGCAAAATCGGCGAAGCGTAGACATTATCCACCGGGATATCAAAAAACCCTGGATCTGATCTGCATGCAGATCCATTGTCAGCACCCGGTCGGCACCGGCACAACCAATCATTTTCGCCGTAAGGCGGGCGGTAATGGGCACCCGGGCAGAGCGAGAGCGACGATCCTGGCGCGCATACCCATAGTATGGGATCACCGCCGTAATGCGCCGCGCAGAGGCCCAACGCATGGCATCAATCAACACCAACAACTCCATCAGGTTGTCATTGGTAGGGGCGGACGTGGGCTGGACGATAAAGATATCCTTACCACGAACATCCTCCTGGATCTCAGCCATCACTTCACCGTCGCTGAACTGGCCAACAACAGCCTTGCCCAGCGGCAGATTGAGATGACTTACAATTTCTGATACCAGTTCGGGATTGGCATTACCCGAAAAGACCATCATGCTGCTGTCATGCACGGCAACCACCTTAACATCGACTGAAAATGACACGCTGCAAACAGCAAGAAAAACCGGCAATGTGCAGCTTGCGGCTTGCAACTTTAGAAAATGGCTGGCCCGCCTGGACTCGAACCAGGAACACCCAGAATCAAAATCTGGTGAGCTACCAATTGCTCCACGGGCCAATTACGAGGTCGGGAATCATACCAGAAGCGCGGTTTCCCTCAAGTACTTTATTTCACAGAATTAAACAGTGGCGAGTGGTTCATTCCCCGCCCCACCAAACCCTGATACGGCTCTGGCACCTGTTTTAACAGCTGCCTGGCACCCGACTCATCCTCAAAGGCAGCAAACACGCAGCCACCTGTGCCAGTAAGCCTGGCCTGGGCATGCTGATTCAACCACTCAAGCGCAGCCGCCACCTCAGGGTAATGCTCACAGACAACCGGCAGACAGTTGTTGTCAACACACCCCGAAAGAAAATCATCCAATGCAATAGGAGGCGAGTTTCTATCCAACTTGGGGTCAGAGAAAATTTCGGCGGTCGAAACATGGCAGGGTGGAACCAGAATCAGATACCATGGCTCAGGCAGATCAACAGGCATCAATGACTCACCAACACTTTCAGCCCATGCCGCATGCCCTCGAATAAAGACCGGGACATCCGCACCCAACTCAAGCCCCAGTTCAGCCAGTCGATCCTCACTCAATCCCACATCCCAGAGCGTATTCAGCACCACCAGTGTGGTCGCAGCATCAGAACTGCCACCACCCAGGCCGCCCCCCATCGGCAGCTGTTTATCCAGCCTGATCTCAGCGCCCAGCGTGGCGCCCGTCACCCGTTGCAGCAGGCGGGCAGCACGCACCACCAGATCCTGATCCTCAGACACGCCTGCCAGCGGGGAGGCACGCTTTATTACACCATCCATGCGCAGATTGAAGCTCAGCTGGTCAGCAATATCCACAAACTGGAATACCGTTTGCAGCAGATGGTACCCATCATCTCTGCGCCCCACGATACGCAATAACAGATTAAGCTTGGCCGGTGCTGGCCAGGACTTATTTAACAGTGCATTCATTAATGGATTCAGAACCGGATATCAAAGAGCAGATCAGGGATTGAAACGCTGCATCGTATCCAGCAGGTACCTATTTTTGGGGTGCCGCTCCGAGACATCTCTCCAGATCTTTGCCGCCTCTTCATGTTCACCAGAGACCCACAGCACCTCACCCAGATGGGCTGCAACCTCTGGGTCTGGCAACTTTTCCATCGCTTGACGCAGATAACGCAGGGCCTCTGCATAATTGCCCAGACGGTACTGCACCCAACCCATGCTATCGAGGATGGCGGCGGCATCCGGTTTCAGCGCAAGTGCTTTTTGAATATATCCCAATGCCTCCTGATAGCGGTTAGTCTGGTCGGCCAGGGTATATCCAAGGGCATTCAGGGCATCTGCATGCTCAGGGTTTTGCAGCAGGATTTTTGTCACATCCCGCTCCATGAGATCCAACCGGTTCAGCGATGCCGCACTCAATGCCTGGAGGTAGAGCAAGCTCTGACTGTCTGGATACTGCTCCAATGCCTTCTCCAAAAAAGCCACGACCTTTTCATGCATCTCCAACTCCTGGAGAATCTCACCCTCAGCCAAAAACAGGGATTCTGCATGATGTGGCATGGATCTCCGCAACTGCTGCAACATATCCCTGGCCTTTTTCAACTCACCTGAAAGCGCCAGCAATCTGGCAATCCGGGTACGCGCCTCAGCAACATAATCACCACTGGATACCTGCTCATACCATGAAATGGCCTTATCAGGTTGATTCTCTACCTCATAGGTGCGCCCCATAAAATAGGTGGCGTCCCCCAACCGCTTTCCACTCCCACTCTCTATCAGCCGCTGCAGATAATCACGCGCATCGGCCAACCGCTGAAGCTCAATAGACAATACCCCCAAGGTGTAGAGCACATCAGGGTCATCCGGCATCAGCTGCTCAATCTTCTGAAACTGCTCATAACCCTGCTGAAGTTTTGCAGCCTGCATCAGCATGCGGGCATAGGCGGTGAGCAGCAGCCGGTTTTCCGGGTCATTAGCCAGCGCCTCTTCCAGCATCTGTTCCGCATCCGCTGCATTACCCTGTGAATAGAGGACATTACTCAATAAGATATGGATCTTGGCTCTGTCCGGATACGAGTCCAACAGGCCTCGAATCTCTTTCTCAGCAACTGCATACTGTTGTGCAGCAACGGCCACCAGCGCCAAGGCATAGTGTGCCTGCTGCTCATTCGGATAGGCCTCAACCAAACGACGCATCACCTGTAGGCCCAACTGCTGATTCACCGAGCGGCCAACCACAGCGACAGCGCGCATAAACCCGTCCTGCCCCAGTGCCTGACTGATCTTCACTAACGCAATAAGATGCTCTGCTGCCGGTTCCAACTGCCCAGCCTGCAGATACAACATCACAGCAGTCGCCCTAGCCTGCGACAGATTTGGGGCCAGCGCAACCCACCGTTCTACCGCTGCAACGGAACGATCCACATCCCGCATGCTGGTCGCAATACGGGTGGCCTGCTGCGCTGCCCGTGCATCACCCGACAGGCTGGCACCATATATATAGTGGGAGTAGGCCAACTCCGGGTCACCACGCTGCATGGCCAACTCAGCAACCAGAATGCTATAGACAATGTCTGGGGTTAATGTTTTATCCTGCACGGCTTCAGGCTCTGGAAATGGCAGCGTGATTGGCACAATAGATTTTACAACCACATCCTCATGCGGTTTAACAACCTGCGACCCTACCTCTTGCTTATGCACAGCCGTGCCGCAGCCAGCCAGCAGAAAAGCAACCACAAAATACGTCAACCATCGAATTAACACTGCTCTCATCACCTATTTAATCCGCGCATTCTAAAATTAATGATTAATTGTAGCCTTATATTACAGCTGAGGCATCACTAATGCTTGAATTTAACCCGTTGATAATTCACAATTTCGGATTCGCCCAAAATGACATAAATCCATGCAGCTGCTCACACTAGGCATTAACCATAAAAGCGCCCCGGTAGATATCCGCGAACGCCTGACATTTGGCCCGGATATCATCGTGGCTGCCTTGCGAAGCTTATTAGAGCAGCAAGCAGTTACCGAAGCCGTTATCCTATCCACCTGTAACCGCACCGAACTCTATTGCGCTCTGGCAGGTGGCGACAAAGAAGATATATACAACTGGCTGGCAACATTCCATGGCATGGAGGTTGAAACCATTAGCCCCTATCTGTATGGGCATGAAGGCAGAGATGCCGTACAGCATCTGCTTAAGGTCGCCAGCGGCCTGGACTCCCTGGTGCTGGGCGAACCGCAGATTTTGGGACAGGTACAAGCCGCCTATCAAACCGCCAATGATGCCGGGGCCACACGCAAACTACTGGGCCGACTGTTTCAACACACCTTCTCAGTCGCCAAACAGGTGCGCACCGATACCGCCATTGGCAACAGCCCCGTCTCCGTTGCCTTTGCCGCTGTCAGCCTGGCCCGCCAGATTTTCAGCGACCTCTCCTGCCAAACCGCCATGCTGATCGGTGCCGGTGAAACCATCGAGCTTGCTGCCCGACATCTGCACCAGCACGGTATCGGGCGCATGATAGTGGCCAATCGCACCGTCGAACGGGCACACACGCTGGCTGGCCAGTTTGATGCCTATGCCATTGCGCTGACCGAGATACCGGCGCATCTGGCCGAGGCTGATATTGTTATATCCTCAACTGCCAGCCCACTGCCTGTTCTGGGTAAGGGGTCAGTTGAAAGCGCCCTGAAAAAGCGCCGCCACCAGCCCATGTTTATGGTGGATATCGCCGTTCCCCGCGATATTGAGGCTGAGGTCGGCAATCTGGACGATATCTACCTCTATACGGTAGATGATCTGGACGAGGTGATTCAGGAGAACCTGCGCTCACGCCAGGAGGCTGCCGGGCAAGCCACTGAGATTATTGAACTGCACGTTGAAGAGTTTATGGGCTGGCTGCGCTCACTCGATGCCTTCGACATCATTCGGGACTACCGGAACCAGGCGGAACAGACAAGGGATGAGGTCTTACAACGCGCCCAACGCCTGCTGGAGAGTGGCAAATCTCCAGACGAAGCGCTCCAGTTTCTGGCACACACACTGACCAATAAGCTACTGCATACCCCCAGCACAAGTCTCCGCCAAGCGGGCTTTGACGGCCAGTCCGACCTGCTTAAAGCGGCCAACACCCTCTTTCAGATCAACAAACCTCACTCCAATAAAGAATGAAACCCTCCATACGCAGTAAGCTGGAGCAGCTTGCAGAGCGCTTCGAAGAGATCACCGCGCTACTTGCTGAGCCGGAGGTTCAAGGCAATCAAAACCAATTTCGTGCGCTCAGCCAGGAGTATGCCCAGCTGGAACCTCTGGTCAGCTGTTATGCCAAATACCAGGCACTGGAGGAGGAGATCACAGAGGCCAAAGAGATGCTGGGCGATCCAGAGATGGCCGATCTGGCCAAAGAGTCTCTTCAAGATGCTGAGCAACGCCTTGCCGAGCTTGAGCCTGAGCTGCAACTACTGCTGATTCCACCCGACCCCAACGATGAGCGCAACATCTTTCTTGAGGTTCGCGCCGGCACCGGAGGCGCTGAAGCTGCACTGTTTGCCGGCGATCTATATCGCATGTATCTGCGCTACGCTGAATCACAAGGCTGGCAGGCCGAAACCATCAGCGAAAGCCTGGGCGATCAAGGCGGTTATAAAGAGATCATCTGCCGCATCAGTGGTCGAAATGTCTACTCCCAGCTGAAATTTGAATCCGGCACCCACCGCGTGCAGCGTGTACCCGAGACCGAATCCCAGGGGCGCGTTCACACCTCTGCCTGCACCGTCGCCATCCTGGCCGAAGCCGCCGAAATTGATGAGATTGCCATCGATAGCAAAGACCTGCGCATCGACACCTTCCGTGCATCAGGCGCAGGTGGCCAGCATGTCAACAAAACCGATTCGGCCATACGCATCACCCACCTGCCCAGCGGCGTAGTGATCGAGTGCCAGGATGAGCGATCTCAACACAAAAACCGGGCCAGAGCCATGTCTCTGTTACAGGCAAGGCTACTCTCCAGTGCCCAGGAGAAGCAGGCCTCTGAGCAGGCGAGCGCACGCAAACTCCAGGTGGGAAGCGGTGACCGCTCGGAGCGCATCCGCACCTATAACTACCCACAAAACAGGGTCACTGACCACCGCATCAATCTAACCCTCTATAAGCTGGATGAGATCATGCAAGGCGACCTGAAGCAGGTTGTTGAACCGCTAATTCGAGAGCACCAGGCCGAACAGCTCACCGCCATGGCCGAGAGCTAGTACCCCAACAAGGTTATATTGATGGGTACAGCATTACTGTGGTGTTCCGCAACAAGGCACAGCATGCAGGCAATGGCCATAGTCCTTGTCAAATGCTGTAACGCCGTGGCGGGACACCACAGTAACGCCCGAAGGGTTGGTCTGTCAGCATCCATGGCTGCGTTATGCCTCTTGCTATGGACTAAGGCCATTAACTGCGAGACATGCCTTGCCCTGAACACTGACAGACCAACTGTATCCATCAATGTAACCTTGTTGGGGTACTGGCATTGAACCACCGCACAATTCGAGACGCCCTGCAGGAAGCCCAACAACAACTCGCTGCTCTACCTGAAACTGAACCCCGGCTGGAGGCAGAGATCCTGCTTGGATTCAGTCTAAACAAACAACGCAGTTACCTCTATGCCTGGCCTGACAGATCACTGGAACCACGCCAGCTAACTCGGTTTTTGGAGCTGGTTACACGCCGTATCCGGGGCGAACCTATTGCATATATTACCGGGCATAGGGAGTTTTGGTCACTGGACCTGAAGGTCACACCCGATACCCTGATCCCACGCCCAGAGACGGAATTATTGATTGAGCTTGCACTGGAACTCATCCCATCAAACTCATCTTTCACCCTCGCCGACCTTGGAACAGGTAGCGGTGCCATTGCAGCGGCCATTGCAGCTGAACGCCCCACCAGCCGCATTGTCGCAACCGACATATCACCACCAGCACTCCGTGCAGCCAAATACAATTTTAAGCACCTTAATCTTATAAACATTCAAACCCACGAGGGCGCATGGTGCAAGGCATTACCTCAGGGTCATAAATTTAATCTTATTATCAGCAACCCACCCTATATCCCCGACAGCGACCCTCATCTGACACAAGGCGATCTACCCTGGGAACCAAGAGATGCCCTGGCCTCAGGTGCCGATGGACTGAATGACATTCGTCACATTATCGAACAGTCACCGGATCATCTCGCTACAGGTGGCTGGCTACTGCTCGAACACGGCTATGATCAGGGCTCAAAAGTACGCAGGCTTTTTAAGGCTCACGGCTTCAGACAGGTCAGCACCCGGCAAGACCTGGCCGGGCTGGATCGCGTATCAAAAGGACAACTTTAGTCTCACATGAGGTACTTGAGGCTTTTCAACATACTGTTATAGTCACGCCACCCACAACCACAACCTAAAGCTTAAACCAATGGATGACGAACAACTGCTGCGCTACAGCCGACAAATCATGCTGCCGGAGATCGGCTTTGAAGGGCAACAAAAACTGCTTCAATCCAGGGTTTTGATCATCGGACTTGGCGGCCTCGGCTCACCTGCCGCCATGTACCTGGCTGCCGCCGGGGTGGGCGAATTGGTGCTGGTGGATTTTGATCAGGTTGATCTGAGCAACCTGCAACGGCAGATCATCCATAACTCCGATAGCATCGGCCTGCCAAAGGTGGAATCAGCACGTCATACGCTGGCCAATATAAACCCTGAGTGTAAGATTCACTGCATCAACCAGCAGTTGGATGGTGAAGCGCTCTCTGAGCAGGTGGCACAGGCCGATCTTGTCATCGATGCCAGCGATAATTTTGCCACCCGCTTTGCCCTGAATGAGGTCTGCGTGGCCACACAAACCCCTTTGGTCTCTGGCGCAGCGATTCGTATGGAGGGGCAGGTATCCGTCTTTACCGGCGCACCTGGAGACCCCTGCTACCGGTGTCTGTATGGCGACACGATTGAGGTTGAGCAGACCTGCTCTGAAAATGGCGTACTTGCACCGGTTGTCGGCATCATCGGCAGCATCCAGGCCACCGAGGCCATAAAGGTTCTGACAGGAGCAGGCACTCCACTAAAGGGCAAGCTACTGATACTGGACGCCCTGCACATGCAGTGGCGGAGTCTAAAACTCTCTGTCGATCCTGCTTGTCCGGTCTGCCAGGGCTAATCAAAGTCTTTTCTTTGATCGAAGCTTCTTGCCGGGCGCTGAAAACCTGTATTGCCTTTTCTCGCCCAGCCCTTACGCTGCTCGAAAGAGTGGTTTCGCGCTTTAAAGCCGCGCCGCTTTTCAAAGGCACGCTGTTTCCTGTCAGATTCCTTGTTTACTCCCTTTTTGGGTACTGCCGCTATGCTTCTACAGCCCCTGGAACCTCTGGTCTTTACTGCTTTACTGCTGGCAAATGCTGAACCATCATACTCACCACCACCATCACCATCTGAGTCATAATCCAAGAGATTAATCAAGCCATCACCATCTAAGTCACGATTCCAGCGAACCCCCCAGTACGCTACCTCTTTGCCATCATCCCAAAAATCACCATCTGTATTAGCCAGATATGGATTTGTACCATATTTATTTCTCTCCTCATCATCAGTTAAGCCATCACCATCACAGTCATCCACTGACTTACAGGGAGCAGCCTGTTCAGAGAGCACCAGATAGCCAATCTCCTCTGCCGAAGATGAGGTGAACTCGGTTGTCCGTGGTGATTTCTCCTGATCAATCAGCACACGCACATCACCTTTGTTTTTATCTTTCCAACGCAGATTGGCGGCATCGCTACTATCTGCTGTTTGCAGATCTGCAACAAACAGTGGAGGCTCGGTATAACCACCCAAAAAGCCAACCTCTATAAATTGCTGAGTTTCCGCCTCACCTACACAGCTGGCCTCAAAACTCACCCCATCCTGTCTGCCTGTTGAGGGTTCCCAGGCAATATATGAGACCGTCTCTGTGGCATGGCCTGCCGTGCTATCGACCTGGTCTGCCTGCTCCTGCAGCATGTATTGAAATCCCCCCTCATCAATCTCTTTGATTCGACCAATGACCGCATCCTCCTCGTTATAGCTGACCACACTGGATACCACTATGGGCGGGACACGTTTAGGTCGGTTGAACTGCACGGCATCAAAGGCATACGTATTACTGGCTTCAAACCAGCCCGCCTCAATCAACGTGCGGTCACTCAAGACATGAGGGCCACTCTCCATAACGATATAATTGACCAGCTCCTCAGCATCATGTACTCCATCAAGGTAGCCCCACTCCTGAATCTTGATATCAAAGCCAAGAGTGCTTACATTGCGGATCCTCACTACAGCTGGGGCATCATCATTCCTGCTGGCCGGCTTGGCAACCACGACAGGGTCGGCATAATACCTGTCAAGCACTACATGCTCCCATGTATGACTTACTCTTACTTCACCTGTAGTTATATCTGTCAGTTTAAAGATATCAGGGACAAAAGTAGCCGATATAGTATGGTTGGCACCTATATTTGAAAACTCATACCCTCCATCAGGAGCCTGTGGCTTATCATCCACAGTGACAGTATCAATGCGGTATCCAGCATCGGCAACAATCTCATAGGACTGTGTTACCCCCTCGTTCACTACCGTCTCACCCGGCGGGGTGATACTGCCGTTTAACCCGGCCGTCGCAGTAATGGTGTAGGTGATCACATCAAACCGCGCAGTCACCGTAATGGCCTGATCCATGGTGACAACACACTCTGCTGTGCCACTGCAGCCACCATCCGACCAACCGGCAAAGAGTGAGCCACTCTCCGCTACGGCGGTCAGTGTCACCTCAGTGCCATAGCTGTAACTACTGCTGCAGCTTGTGCCGCAGTCAATATCCTGTGCCTGTGTCTGCACCAAACCACCGCCCTGGCCCGCTTTCCCTACCGTCAGGAGAGGCATATTGACTGCGAAAGTAGCGGATATCTCATGATCAATATTCAGGTATGGAAACTCATACGTATCTATAGTGCCTCTTAGGACACCATCCACTGTGACATTAGCAGTATGGTATCCCGCATCAGCCGTAATGGTGTAGATGCAGCTTGTGCCCGCATCCACTACCTGTTCGCACTGTGATGTGATTGAACCATTTGACCCTGCACTGGCGGTTATGGTGTAGGTGATAACATCAAATTGCGCAGTCACCGTAATGGCCTGATCCATAGTCACAGTGCAGCTTGTTGTGCCACTGCACCCTCCACCAGACCAGCCGACAAAGCGTGAGCCACTCTCCGCTACAGCGGTCAATGTGACCTCAGTTCCATTACTGTAGGTATGGCTACACGTTGCACCACAGTCAATATCCTGTGCCTGTGTCTGCACCAGACCACTGCCAGAACCGCTTTTTTCTACCGTCAGTGGCCACATATCAACAGCAAAGATGGCCGATATAGAACGGTTACGACCCAGTGCCGGAAACTGATAACTTGCTTTTACACCGACGGACTCACCATCCACGGTGACATCAGCAATGTGGTACCCCGTATCAGCCGTAATGCTATAGGTGGGAGTCGCGCCCGCATTCACCACCTGCTCACCCGCTGGCGAGATCGTGCCATTTGATCCAGCACTGGCGGTTATGGTGTAGGTGACAGACGGGATTTCATCCACATCGAATAGCGCAGCTATCGTATGATTCGCATCAATATTTACAAACTCATAGCTCGCTACTGCATCCTGTGATGTACCATCCACTGTGACATTAACAATGTGGTATCCCGCATCAGCAGCAATGTTATAGATAAGGCTTGAACCTGCATCTACTGACTGCGCACCCGGTGGCGTAATGGTGCCATTTAATCCAGGATTGGCGGTTATGGTGTAGGTGACAAGGGGAGCCTGTACAAGATCAAAGGTTGCAGTAACGGTAACCGCCTGATCCATGGTGACAACACACTCTGCTGTGCCACTACAACCACCAGACCAACCGGCAAAGAGTGAACCACTGTCCGCCACAGCCGTCAGCGTGACCGAAGTCCCATGACCATAACTTGTGCTACAGCTTGCACCGCAATCGATACCCTGCGCCTGCACCAAGCCACTACCTTGTCCCGATTTCTCTACTGTTAAGCTGTGTGACTGCATATCAGCCGACCACAGAATCAGATAGCCCACGCCTTCTGTGGAGGGTGTTGGAGGGACTGGGGGCAGGCCCGTCAGGATACTGCTCATAGTGCTGCTAGACCGCTCTTGATCAAGCAGGATACTAACCCCCGTAGCACTCTTATCACTCCAGCGCAGGTTGACTGTATCGCCATTGGTTGTCTGTAGGTCAGCAATAAAGAGTGGCTGGCTCAGGTAACTGCCGGTAAAGTCAACCGCACGAGTCTGCTGTGTTGGCACATCATTGACTGTGCCCACTTCAAAACTGATGCCGTCCTGTGAACCCTGTGATGGCTCCAAGGCAATAAAGGAGACGCTCTCAGTCACATGTTCCGGGCTACCGTACCCTTGCTCCTGCAACATATAACCAAAGCCCGTAGCATCCACATTGCCCATCCGGCCAATAACCGCCATATCTTCATTATAGGTAACAACACTTGACATCACGATGGGAGGAACCATGAACGAGTGAGCAAAACCAACGCTCCCAAAGTTGGTGGTTGCATTCGTATTAAACCGGCCTGCCTCAATCCGTGTGCCATCGGTCAGTGCATAGCTTCCTCTCTCCATCACAATATATCCAACCTGCTCTTCAGCGTGGGCTGCATCATTTCCGGTCAAGATCAGGTAGTCCCACTCCTGAATACGCACCTCAAAGCCTTGTGCATTAACATTGCGCACCCGAACTACCGCAGGCGAGCTGTCATTCAGGCTGGCAGGCTTGATCACGACCACAGGATCGGTAAAGGTATTAGTGAACGCAACCGGCTTCCACTGATCCCCCACGCTCACCGCGCCCATTTCAACGGAAGAGAGCTGGAGAGACTGGGCATTCGCCGTAAATTCCGCTGCAATCGTGTGGTCAGCACCTAGGCTGTCAAAGCTATAGCTGCCCACAGCACCCACAGAGACGCCATCCACCAGCACATCCGAGATACTGTAGTCGGCATCTGCTGTAATACTGAAGGCCACCGTAGCGCCTGCATTGTGCGTTACCGTACCCGCCGGGCTGATGCTGCCATTACTGCCTGCACTGGCTGTTATGGAATAGGTGACAGGCGGCGGTGGATTAAGATTAAAGGTTGCAACTACCGCAATCGCCTGTCCCATGGTCGCCGCACAGGTTGTTATGCCTGAGCAACCTCCACCAGACCAGCCCACAAAGGTGGAGTCACCATTTGCTGATGCGGATAATGTAACTACCGTTCCATCGGCATAATCTGCAACACAGGTTGTGCCACAATTTATCCCGCTGGCCGACACGGTGCCACTTCCAGTGCCACCCTTAGAGACCGTTAATCTATATTGTTGCGGATCTGCACTGCCGCTCAATGCCACATCCATCACCGGCGCATAGAGATCATCTGAGGCAATCGACAACGATGCACTCTTGCTGCCTGTTGCAAGCGGTCGGAACTGCACCTCTAGCGTGCAACTGGCCGTGGGCGCCAGGGTCTTGTCTGCACAGCTATTGGGGGCAATAGAGAATTCAGAGGCATCGGCACCCGTTAGCGTAATCGATCCGACAGCAAGACCCCCACTACCACTGTTAGAGAGCGCAAAGCTCTGGCTTGTCGACACATCGTTAACCGTAACCGCACCAAAATCATGCGATTGGGGTGAGACAGCCATATCGCCATAGACGTTATCAATACCGAGGGTTTCAACCGTATGCGTATTCAGGGAGGCTATAAACAGCCGACTGGTGCCCGGTGCGAAGGCGATCCCCTGCGGGTTACGTAGCGGGCGGTTGCTGTCAAAGAGTTTGCCGAGGTAGTTCCCCTGCGTGCCGTATACAGTAACCACATTCTGGTAACCATCCGTGACATAGATTCGGCCAAGGGTATCCACTGCGATACCGTACGGCCTGAGAAAGGCAACCGTCTCACCCTGATCATTCATGCCCGTTGTGATAAAGCTGCGCAGAAACATGCCATTGAGATCAAACACCTGCACCCGAGCCGAGGTACTCAATGCAACCAGATCAGAAATCAATATCTCACTGGTAGCCTCATTAATTGCGATTGCGGTAGGCGTCTGGAACTGACCATTACCTGTTCCCGCACTGCCAAAAGAGGATTTGAAGGTACGATCTGCATTATAGATACTGACCCTGTTAGCACGACTATCGACCACATAGATCAAGTCGGCACTATCTACAGCAATCCCAACTGGAACCCGGAATTCACCATCACCCAACCCCAGCTTACCGATAAGCAAACGATCAGGGCCATAGACTTCAACATTGCCTCTTCCGGCATTGCCGATATATATCAGCCCTGTAGTATCCACGGCCACTGCCGCAGGCTTATCAAGCCCCACAATAGAGCTTTGGTATTGCCCAGACTTGCTAAACAGGCGCACCCAATGTTGAATGGACGATGCGACATAGATCTTTTCATCACCCCCTACTGCTACTCCAGATGGCAGATTCAGATGAGAGCTAATGGGAGGGAGAGTTTCAACCGTTGGTAGTGCTGCTGAGGAGAGATTGGGGGCAAGCAATAACAAAAAGATAATAAATAGTACACACTGCATCATCACAGCATGCATGCTGTAACCTATTGTACAGCTCACGTTGGCTGTCACAGATGACCTCTGTACCAGATTAATCTGCTCTTTATCTCTTTTACATTCTACTTTTGCCATCATAATGTAAAGCTCCACCCGCCCAGCATGCGGTCAATCTGCCAATGTTATTCTTATACCTAAATGTCAGCAGGAGGCAGGCTGACAGTGAGTATAACATCCAGAAACTCTCTCCCTGAGTTTTTAGTCTGGTAATAACATCCGCCCAATCTGGCCACATGGCCCAGCTGTTTTCCCCAGTAAAGGCCACATTCAATACG
Source organism: Gammaproteobacteria bacterium (assembly GCA_024275295.1). Lineage (GTDB taxonomy): Bacteria > Pseudomonadota > Gammaproteobacteria > Chromatiales > Chromatiaceae > WFXD01. Next base: position 17,178 of record JAJRZI010000116.1, read on the forward strand.
CACCATTGGTCTCACAAAGACCCTCTTCTATTTAGCTATCATCACAAGCAACGCCACTCATAGAGAAAAACCCACTGGCCCCTTCTCACTGGAGAGTTCCGTGACATAGCCCTAATTAACCTTGCTTATCAAGATGTAATGCCAAGATACAGGATTCAGGCCCGACCTTACAGTTTTATCATAAGCACAAGCAGCCAACGCTGTAGACACCTGCATATTCAATAAGCTTAGCGACTCAGCACATGGAAGCTTTAACCCTACCAAGAAGCGGCCCTTGGAACCAACATGCCAAAATTTGGATATTTCTCAATACTTTATTTCCCAATATTTAGAGTACTCCCATGGCTATATTTATAACCAGCCCCATTAAGAAAAACATCAATACACATACAGGACAACTTAATAAACAGAGCTAATACCATGCAATATATGGGTTTTTTATACTTATCATGGGTAACACACTTATCAAGGAATCTTACTGTTTTTCAGCAACCAGCAGGCTGACATTGATATACAGCCCGCTTAAGTAGTGCCACTAAAAATGTCTGAACTGCATTCCCATAATTCAGGAACTGAATTCGGCACCTCCTCAATAAAACAGATCATCCATTAGAAATATCCTTGTCTTATAGCATCTTTTTTTCGTGCTACCTTATTTAATACAGCAGCACCCACTATATTCATACTGAAGAACCCAATCAGGAAAAGAGGCTATCATTAAAATGAGTGAGATTCGTAAAATCGCAGTCGTACAGGGCGTCAAACCTAAAAGGTTATCCAAAGCTGCACTTATAAAAGCCATCCAGTTAAACGAGGGAAACTTCGACTGCTTTGGCTCAGCCACGGCAGGGGAATGCGATCAAGACAACTGTCTTTGGAGCGAAGACTGTAAAAAGCAGTCAGCTGCCAATGCAGCCTAAGCCCTCTTTAACTACTCAATCGGAGAATGCAAATACAAATTAGCGCACAAGCGCCTGACCAATGCCACGCGAGTCACTGGCGGCTGAAACAACATTACTGCTCTTATTCCAGTAGACCACCTGCATATTGCCGTAACGCTGTTTTAGCGGCTTAAGCCGATGACCCAAGCGGGTGAGCGCCATAACCTCATCCGCAGTCAAGGCCCCTGGCTCAAACTGCACCTCATCTGGCAGATACTGATGATGAAAGCGTGGTACATTTACCCACTCCTTTGGCCCACCACCCGCCTGAAGCGCCAATATGCCATGCAGTAACATGGTTATAATCCGGCTGCCACCTGGCGTCCCCAAAATAGCGACGCCCTCTGCTGTTTCAACAAAGGTTGGCGTCATACTGGAGAGCATGCGCTTGCCTGGCGCTATGGCATTTGCCTCCCCACCAATCAGACCATAAATATTTGGCTCTCCGGGACGGGCAGAAAAATCATCCATTTCATCATTGAGAAGAACCCCGGTACCCGCTGGGACAAAACCCGATCCAAAGGGGTAGTTAATACTCAATGTTGCTGCAACCCGATTGCCCTCCCTGTCCAGGATTGAGAAATGAGTTGTATCTTCCCCCTCACTCCGCCACTCTTTTGCAGGTGGCACTTTACTTGGGGTAGCACGATCTAGTGCAATATCCCTGGCTAATCCCGCTGCATAGAGTGGATGAATCAACTGCTTAACCGGCATATCCACAAAATCAGGATCACCCAGATATTCAGCCCGATCACGATAGGCCCGACGCATCACCTCTATCAGCAGGTGTTTACGCATCACCGGAGAATAGGCATCCAGCTCAAAGCTAGAGAGAATATTCAACATAGCCAACAACACCACACCGCCTGATGAGGGCGGTGCTGCACTGGTTCACGTTCGACAGGCTGATACGCCGCCAGATCCTCAAGTGTCCAAATGCCACCGTTAGCACGCACCTCTGCTACCAACTGCTGCGCTACACGGCCTTTGTAAAAACCATCCCGCCCCAGCTCAACCATCAGCTCCAATGTTTTGGCCAACTCAGGTTGGCGCAGGTTGTATCCCACCGGAGGGAGATCCCCACCCACCAGAAACAGCGATGCCGCAGAGGGGGATTGGCGCAATGCATCCAACCGCCACTGCGCCATACGCCGATAATACTCATCCACCGGAAACCCCTCGCGCGCCAGTCGAATGGCGGGGGCAAGCGTCTGTTTTAAAGGGAGTTGACCATATTTTTCAGCCAGATGAACCAAGGCTGCGGGTTGCCCCGGGATACCCGCAGCCAGCGGGCCATTGATGGAGAGATTGGGTATAACCTCACCCTGATCATTCAGATAGAGATCCCGATGCGCTGCCAGCGGCGCACGCTCCCGACCATCCAACATGGTTTCAAAGCCGTCCCTGGCCCGATGCAGCAGCCAGAAACCACCGCCACCCATCCCTGAGCTATAGGGTTCAACCACTGCCAACACAGCACTGGCAGTGACCGCAGCATCAAAGGCATTACCACCTGCTGCCAGAATTGCATGCCCTGCCTGGGTAGCGAGCGGGTGAGCACTGGCAATGGCTGCAGCAGGTGGTTTTTCTGCCGCCAAAACAACCTGTGCCAGCAAGCAAAAAGCCAAGGCACAAAAAAGGCCCCTGAACGGAGCCTTTTTTATATCCGGTGACAAACCGGTAACCACCTGCTTAAGCAGTGAGGCGCTCGAACTTTGCGCGCAGCTCATCGGGGGTCTCTTCGTTGTCCGGATCTTTAGGAATGCAGTCAACCGGGCATACCTCTACACACTGTGGCTCATCATAATGCCCCACACATTCGGTGCATTTGGCTGGATCGATTACATAGATCTCATCGCCCTGTGAGATGGCATCATTTGGACATTCCGGCTCACATACATCGCAGTTGATACATTCATCAGTAATTATTAAAGCCATGGTTCTCTTCTCCTAACTATGGGTAAAAATTCAGGAATTCCTGCGTTTCAATGCAGCTTGAACTGCAGGATGAATAAACTCCGATACATCCCCTCCCAGCCCGGCAACCTCTCTCACCAGACTGGACGAGATATAAGCGTACTGCTCAGCCGGCCTGAGGAACAGCGTCTCCACATCCGGCGCCAATCGACGGTTTATACCTGCCAATTGAAATTCGTATTCAAAATCCGATACGGCCCGCAGACCGCGCAGTATAACCTTTGCATTATGCTGGTTGGCAAAATCCACCAGCAGGGTATCAAACTGGCACACCTCAACATTCTCAAGATCTGCCAATACTTCACTTGCAAGTTCTACCCGCTGCTCAATCGAGAACAGCGGCCCCTTTCCCGGGTTGGCCGCCACTGCAACAATGACCTTATCAAACAGGATTGCTGCACGCGCGACGATGTCACTATGACCATTGGTTATGGGGTCAAATGTCCCTGGGTAAACCGCTGTGGTCATACGTTAATCCACCTGCAATGGAACGAATAATAGTTCCAGATTGGCTAAAGAACAAATTTCCTGTTCCATCATCACCCGCCTCTATTGGCAGGCGAGCAGATAATAGGCCACCTGTCCGCTCTTTTTTTCACGTAATAGCTGCCACTCTGGCGGAAAAAAAGAGTGGGATTTTACCACATCCATCTCAAGATACACCCGCGCATTTTCAGCTAACAGGCCACTTGATGCAAGCAGCTGGCAACAGGGTTCCAACAGACCATCACTAAATGGCGGGTCGATAAAGACAATATCAAAAGAGAGGTTTGGCGGAGGTGCTTGCAGCCAGCTCAGTGCATCTGCCTGCACCACCCTGACCCGGTTCAGCCCTAAATCTGCAATATGCCGCTGCAGTTGACGAACCACTTGGGGCGCTTGATCCAACAGGATAACCTCTCCCGCACCACGGGATGCGGCCTCCAGCCCCAAGACCCCACTACCCGCAAAAAGATCCAAACAGCGGGCGCCCGGAAGTATGGGTTGCAGCCAGTTAAACAGCGTCTCACGAACCCGATCACCCGTAGGACGCAACCCTGGCAAATCAGGAAAGACCAACCGGCGGCCACGATGCTGGCCGCCAATGATACGCACCTGATTGGGTGCCTTACGCTTTGCCTTCACTCAGTCACCTGGCGCAGCTTCTGAGTTACCCACCACAACCGTGATAAAGCGATCAGGATGCAGCCGCCGCTGGAAGGCATCTTTAATCTGCTTAGCCGTTACAGACTCAATCTTTCCGACAAAGGTATCCAGATAGTCCAGCGGCAGACCATAAAAACCCAGCATCGCCAGATACCCGACAATATCCTTGTTGCTGGCGATACGCAGTGGAAAGCCGCCGGTAATATTCTGCTTGCTGGCGGTCAGCTGCTCTTGGGTTGGCCCTTTATCGATAAAATCCTGCAGCGTCTTGCGCATCACGGCCAACGCCTCTTGTGCCTGAACATTTTTGGTTTGCACGCCCATGATAAACGGGCCGGCTTGACGCATCGGGTTGAAATAGCTGTAGACACTGTATGAGAGGCCACGCTTTTCCCGCACTTCATCCGTCAACAGTGAAACCAATCCACCACCACCCAGAATGTGGTTGCCCACATAGAGTACAAAATAATCAGGATCACCCCGACTGATGCCGGGCTGGCCCAACCGGATATGAGACTGCGAAGAGGGGAAATTGATCTGCTTCATCACCCCTTTAGCCAACACGGGAACCTCTGGCAGTACAGGAGCAGGCTGCCCCTCTGCAAGACCAGCCGTAAGCTGTGTGGCAATCTTTTCAGCCTGCTGCCGGTCAACCGCACCCACAATCGCCACCACAGCATTGCGCGCCACATAGTAGGTTTTATGCATACGCACAAGATCATCCCGCACCATGGCAGCAAGTGATTCCTGGGTGCCATTCGGGTCAGAGGCATAGGGATGCCCGGCAAACACCGCAGCAAAGAAGGCCTTTGATACCACAGCCCCGGGGTTCTGCTCACTCTGGCGCAGCCCGACCTGCATCATTTCACGCACCCGGTTAAAATCCACCGCCTCAAAACGAGGTTTGGCAATCACGGCTGACAGGGTCTCCAGTGCCGTATCCAATGCCTTGGGTTCTGTCAGGCTGCGCACCGTTGCCCAGGCCATATCCCGCGCAGAGCCGGTACTAAAACTTGCCCCGACTCCCTCCATCCGCTCCGCCAGCTGGTTAGCATTCCACTCCACGGCACCCTGACTCAACAGAGATGAGGTCAACTGCGCCAGCCCAGGCTTGTCGCCATCACGGGCGCTGCCGGCATCAAATACCACCCGAATATCCACCATCGGCAACTCAGGGGCGGCAACAAACAGCACCCTTGCACCGTTTGCGCTCTTCCAGCTCTGGATCTTTGGCCCCGCAAACAGGGTTGATGAACCCAGCAATGCAGTAATAACAACAACGGATGAAATCCAGATTTTCACAGCAGCGGCTCTTTTATTATTAGTGACCATGACGACCTCCAGCAGCAGACTTTATGGGCTGTTTCATCTCCATCGGCAACGGCACCAGTTCCGCGACTGTCAGATGCTCTTCCACCAGATATTTTTTTGCTACCGCCTGCACCTGCTCTGGCGTAACCGCCTTCAGCCGGTCAATATATTCATCATTCAGACGCCAATCCAGGCCAATGGTCTCCAACATGCCGATCTGCATCGCCTGATAAAAGACCGAGTCCTGCTCATAGACCTTACCGGCAATCACCTGGGCCTGAATCCGTTCCAGCTCCTGCTGACTTACCGGCTCGGTTTTTATGCGCTCCAGCTCGGCCAGCAGCGCTGACTCAAGCTCAGCTATCGAGTGGCCTTCAGCCGGTGATCCATCCAGCAGCAGCAGGCTGGAGAGCCGGGTAAAGGCGCTATAGCTTGCGCCTGCCGATACCGCAAGCTCCTGCCCACGCACCAGGTTACGGGCAAAACGCGCACTGGAACCACCATCCAGCACCGCAGCCAGCATCTCCAGCGCATAAGGTTCCCACTCCGCTGCTGCAGTACCCACCACTGGTGTTTTATAGCCCATTAAAAAATAGGGCTGACGCGCTGGCGCACGTACCTTTAGCCTGATCTCCCCAAGCTGGGCAGACTCCTTTGAGGGCTTGGAACCATTGATCTTTTCAGGCTTGAAGGCGCCAAAATGCTTTTTCACCAAGGCAAACACCGCCTTTGCATCCACATCACCCACCACAACCAGGATGGCATTATTCGGGGCATACCAACGTTGATACCAGGCCCGCAGATCCTCCACTTTCATGTTATTCAGATCATTCATCCAGCCGATAACGGGGTTACGATATGGTGAACTGCGAAAGGCCACGGCATTGAACTGCTCATAGGTCAGGGAGGTCGGCTTATCTTCGGTACGCAGACGCCGCTCCTCCTTCACTACCTCTACCTCTTTGGCAAACTCCTCTGGCAGCAGGATCAGATTACGCATGCGATCCGCCTCCATCTCGAAAGAGACCTCCAGCCGATCCTTGGAGAGCGTCTGAAAATAGGCGGTGTAATCCCGGCCGGTAAAGGCATTTTCCCGCCCACCATTGGCGGCAATGATGCGTGAGAACTCACCCGGTGGATGTTTTTTTGTCCCCTTGAACATCATATGCTCCAAGACATGAGAGACACCCGTGATACCCCGGTGCTCATAGCTTGAGCCTACCTTGTACCACACCTGAGAGACCACAATCGGTGCCCGGTGATCCTCTTTCACAATCACCTTCATGCCATTACCCAACTGAAATTCATGCACCTGCGCACTCGCAAATACCACAGTGCTACAGCAAAACAGCAACAATACCCAAATAGAGCGTCTCATTTAGCCTTCCTAGGTCACGATTGGGATAGGGAGATCCCCACCAAAATGTTAGGATTCACCTTTTTACAGATGACTGGATCTGAACCCGGCATTTTTTCAGAGCCTGAGACAGATGTCCAAAGTCATTAAAGACTCACTACCTTGATTAAGGTTCCAGCTGGATAACAAATCATGTTTGGATTTGGCAGACGAAAGAGAAAGAGAGAAGAGGCTGAAGCCGCTGCAAAAGCAGCTGCCGAGGAGGCTGCAAAAAAACTTGCTGAAGAGGCAACTGCAGACGACACTGATGAAACATCTGCTGTAGCAACAACAGAATCAACCGAATCTCAGCCTGCCCCCACACCCGAAGCAGAGGCAGCGGCCACAGAAGAGACCGCTGAATCAGCCAGCACACCCATCCCTTCCAATGAAGCAGAACAGGAAGAGTCCATCGAAGCATCTGCAGAATCTGTAGTCATCAAAGAGCCTGCAGCTCAGGAAGCTTCACCAGAGTTGCCTCAGGCTGACACGGCTGAACCCATCACCCCAGAACCTGCTGAAGAGCTTCAGGAAGAGATCACCACTGAAACACCCGATACGCCAGTCTCAGAAGAGAGACCCGTAGAACCCGCACCAGACAACAAACCCGGCTTTTTTAAGCGCCTGAAAACACGCCTCACTCGTACCCGCAGCAACTTTGCCGATGGCCTGGCCAATCTGGTTCTGGGACATAAAGAGATCGACGATGAGCTGCTTGAAGAGCTTGAGACCATGCTGCTGGTCGCTGATGTGGGGGTTGAGGCCACCACCCGCATCATCAACGACCTCAATGGCCGAGTACGCCGCAAAGAGCTGTCTGACCCCAGCGCACTCTCTTTGGCGCTAAAAACACAGCTGCAGGATATCCTGGAGCAGTGCGGCACACCCGTACTGCAACCCTCCCCCGGCAAGCCTCAAGTTATCCTGATGATCGGCATCAACGGCGCAGGCAAAACCACGACCATCGGCAAACTGGCCAAACATCTGCAGGAAGAGGGCAACAGCGTCATGCTGGCCGCCGGAGATACCTTCCGTGCCGCTGCCGTGGAACAGCTCCAGGCCTGGGGCGAACGCAACAGCATCCCGGTTATTGCCCAGCACACCGGCGCAGACTCCGCTTCTGTCATCTTTGACGCACTCCAGGCCGCCACCGCTCGTGGTGTCGATGTCCTCATTGCCGACACCGCCGGACGCCTGCACACCAAAAGCAACCTGATGGATGAACTAGCAAAGATCGCCCGGGTGATGCAGAAGATTGATCCCGATGCCCCGCATGAAGTGATGTTGGTGGTAGACGCCACCACCGGGCAGAATGCCCTCAATCAGGCGATTCAGTTCAATGAAACAATCCCCCTGACCGGCATCACCCTGACCAAGCTGGATGGCACCGCCAAAGGCGGCATCCTGTTTGCCATCGCCGAGCGTATGCACATCCCCATCCGTTTCATCGGCGTGGGCGAGGCGATTGAAGATCTACGCTACTTCAACGCCAAAGAGTTCGTTGATGCGCTGTTTGAAGAGTAACTGCCAATAGCTGATATTTCATGATCCACTTCGAGAATGTAACCAAACGCTATCCCGGCGGATATGAAGGACTGAGCAATGCCAACTTCCACATCACACCGGGGGAGATGGTATTCCTGACAGGCCACTCCGGGGCCGGAAAAAGCACCCTGCTCCGCCTGATTGGCCTGCTTGAGCGTTGCACCAGAGGCCAGGTGCGGGTGGGTGGACGTAATCTCGCCAAGATCAAACGCAGCCAGATCCCCTACCATCGCCGTGAAGTGGGGATGATCTTCCAGGATCACCGGCTACTGCACGACCGCACCGTATTCGACAACGTTGCCATGCCGCTGGTGGTGGCCGGACTGCGCCACCAGGAGATAGGCCGCCGGGTGCGCGCCTCTCTGGATAAGGTCGGCCTGCTGAACAAAGAGCGCGCCTATCCGATTACACTCTCCGGCGGTGAACAGCAGCGTGTTGGCATCGCCCGGGCCGTGGTCAGCAAACCACCTGTGGTACTGGCGGACGAACCCACCGGCAACCTGGATCCTGCGCTCTCACAAGAGATCATGGATCTGTTCAGCCAGTTCAATCAGGTCGGCGTCACCCTGCTCATCGCCACGCATGATCTTGATCTTATCTCAAACATGGGCAGGCGCATTCTCACCCTGAGCCATGGCCGCCTGAAACGTGATATTGCAGGAAGCACATGAGCCTCAGCAAACCACGCCTACACCTTGATACCTGGGTACTGCGCCACCTGCAGGTGGCACTGGCCAGCCTCGGCCGACTCTGTCGCACACCGCTGGCAACCCTCATGACCACTGCCGTCATCGGTATTGCACTCGCCCTGCCCACTGGCATGCATATCGCTTTGAGTAATATCCAACAGCTGGCTGGCGGCTGGGATGGCGCAGCCACCCTGTCACTCTTTCTTAAACAGGATGTCAGTGAGGAGCAGATCATCAAGCTGACAAACAGACTGAGCAAACACCCACAACTGGCTGAGGTGCAGCTAATCAACCCCGATCTTGCACTGGATGAGTTTCAGCGCCTTAGCGGCTTTAAAGGTGCCCTGAAGGCACTGGACAGAAATCCACTACCCACCGTACTTATCATCGAACCCCTTCAGGAATACAGCACCCCTGAAGCCGCAGAACAGCTGATGAAAGCATTTAATCAGCTGGCCGAGGTGGACTTCACCCAGCTTGACCTGCAATGGGTGCGCCGTTTTCACGCCATCACGGAGATTGCCCAACGCGGTGTCATGGTGATTGGCCTACTGCTGGGGCTGGCAGTGCTGCTGATCGTAGGCAATACCATCCGGCTGGAGATCCAGAACCGCAAAAGCGAGATTGAGATCACCAAGCTGATCGGAGGTACAGACGCCTTCATCCGTCGCCCCTTCCTCTATAACGGACTCTGGTACGGGCTCTCAGGCGGCATCCTCGCCTGGCTGCTGGTCACGCTCTCACTGTGGATGCTCAACGGGCCAGTTGAGCGTCTGGCTGGACTCTATCGCAGTGAATTCGACCTCTCAGCCATCGACTTCCAAACCCTGGGGGTTCTCCTGCTGGGCAGCACCCTGCTGGGGCTGTTTGGCTCCTGGATTGCGGTGGGGCGGCATCTCAGCGACATTGAACCCAGTTAATACCCCAGAACTTTTTTGGAAATTAGCACTCTCTATAGTAGACTGCTAAAAAGAGATCTACACTCAGCATAAAAAGAGAGTGTAGACAACTGTTTAATCCAATTAAGGGAGAGAGATGAACAAACAACTCGCGATACCCGTCAGCCTGCCTACGGGCAGTATCGATGCCTACATCGGTGCAGCCTATCAACTCCCCATGCTAACCGCTGAGGAAGAGCACGATCTGGCTGTTCGCCTGCGTGATAACAACGATCTTGAGGCCGCACGCATCATGGTCATGTCTCATGTTCGCTTTGTCATTCGCATCGCCCGCGGCTACTCTGGCTATGGTCTGGCCCTGCCCGATCTGATCCAGGAGGGCACCGTCGGCCTGATGAAGGCCGTGCGCCGCTTCAATCCCGATATGGGTGTGCGCCTGGTCTCTTTTGCCGTCCACTGGATCAAGTCAGAGATCCATGAATTCGTCCTGCGCAACTGGCGCATCGTCAAGGTGGCCACCACCAAGGCGCAACGTAAACTCTTCTTCAACCTGCGTAGCGCCAAGAAACGCCTGGGCTGGTTCTCACAGGAGGAGGTGGAAGGAGTCGCCAAAGATCTCGGGGTTAAACCTGAAACGGTACTGGAGATGGAGTCCCGCCTCGCTGGACAGGATATGGCCTTTGATCTTCAAGAGTGCAGCGATGAAGAGCGCCCGGTCGCCCCTGCATCCTTCCTGCCAGACATGCGTATGGAGCCATCGGCCCAGTTGGAGCAGGCGGACAGCAGCAGCCATGAGCAGGCGCTGCTCTATACCGCACTGGATGATCTGGATGACCGCAGCAAGGCCATTCTGCAGGCCCGCTGGCTATCAGAGGAGAAGGCCACCCTGCACGAACTGGCCGACCGCTATGGTGTCTCTGCCGAGCGTATCCGCCAGATCGAAAAGAATGCCATGAACAAGATCAAGGCACAGCTTATAGCCTGATTCCACTTGCCCTCTATAAAAAACGGCCTCCCATCTTAAAGAGGCCGTTTTTTATTCTCTGATATACAAACATAGCCTTAAAGAGAATAATTACCTACCATTACCAAATATAGACAGCAGGTAAAACGTAATGGGATTTGTAGACCAACTATTAGGGCCACGATCAAAGTATGATGAGCGACTGCCTTATACCTACGAGGCAAGAATGCCCATCTTTGAGGGCGAAGAGGAGTATAACTCCTATATGTCCGATACCATCTGCGGCCTGATAAAGTATCTGGCTGAAAGTGGCGTAGATCCATTGGAAGTGGAGATCTATGAGATCTTTACCGATGGAGAGAGGATCATCCCTAAAGCGCTATATATTTCAGAAAAGGGCGTCTGGATGCAACGAAAAGAGATTTGCCAATCATTTAAGGATCATTATGACCGGCATATCTATGAAGGCGGCTGCGCATTTGCTGATCGTAACTGCAAAGGGACAGGGCCTTAGCCATAAATAAAGTCAGCAATCCACCATCTCGCCCTGATTAAAATCCGATTCACGGGGAAGCCACCTCATAAGCCCCCATGGTATAACCTGCACCACTGGGTCTTGGATTGCCATCATAATCATCCAGCGGCGTCAGTGGATCCAATGTATCACCACCCTGCAGCACCAGGTCAAGCACGGCATCCGGCGTGTAGGCATACCCCTGAAGGTGATAATCACCTGCTATGATAGGTGCATTGGCAGCCGGTATTGGCAATACAAACTTCGGATCATTCATCTTGTTACCTGTCCCGGCATACCCCCCCTGAACCACAGAGTAGGTCACATCATAGCCAGCAGCCAATTGATCTTCCGGGCTAAAGCATTCATCCAGATTGCCCCAGAAGATGCTGTATTTGGCCGTCACCGAACCAGGGCCTTTAATAGCACCGCCCTTCTGCGCCCGGTTGCCTGCAAAGGTGCTGTTGATGATGGTTGCAGAGCATCCTGAAAGTACATACAGCCCCGCCCCCTCATTGGATTGACCCGATTTACCATTCCCACTCACAAGGGCATTAATCAGCGTTACCGTACCCACACGGCAGTAGATACCTGTACCCTCATCGCCATTATTACCTCTGATCCAGCTGCGTTTGAAGACGGGATTTCCAGAGAAAATATAGACACCCGCACCATGCGCATAGGTATAGGTAAAGTTGTCTTCAACGATGGACTGCTCAATCGTCGGTGAGGCACCAAAGATATAGATACCACGGGAGTTGTTGCCACCACCGGATCGGGCATTATCAAGCGTGAAGCCCTGTATGGTAGAGGTATTGTTGCTGCGAATATCCATAACCGGGCTATCTGCACCCGTGCCCGTGACCGTGACACTACCGGCACCATCACGCGACTTGAGGGTGATGTTTACATAGTCAGCACCTCCAGGGCCATCCGTACCCAGCGTCAGGTTCTCGGCATAGATGCCTGGCAATACCACAACAAGATCACCGTTACTGGCTGCATCTATCGCCGCCTGAATCGTGCTGTGGTAAGGCCCGATACCGGAGCAGTCAGTCTGGCAAACCACCTGATCACCATAGGGTATATAGACTGTTGCCGTCTGTTGCGGGAAGCCAGCAATAAACCCATTGCTATCATGGAACGTCATCCGCACATCGTACGTCTTACCTCCTTCTAATCCCATTATGGTCGTCGTAAAGGGCGAGGGTACATGCGGATGGCTGTTTGAACCCCAGGTTATCCAACCTTCGGTATTACTCGGCTTATACTCGATACTGTAACTGTTATCAGCATTCACATCCTGCAGATAGGGCATTGATATATTGATGGCTCCACTGCCTGCGTATGAGGCAGACGCCATCAGGGCTATGGTGCCGTTATTAACCAGCTCAATATTGCTTATCATCTGCGTGGGTGGCTCTCCACCCACAAAGCCGTCCGCATCATTGTAGGTCATGCGCACATCATATATCCCACCCACGCTGAGACCTGTAATGACCGCAGTAAATGGCGATGCTGCATGTGGCTGCGGATCTGGCATCCATCTGTTCCAGAGAGTTTCACTGCTTGGCTTATACTCAAGCGTGTAGCTGTTACTGTCATTGGCATCGTTGGCATACGGCATGCTGATATAGAGCGAATCGACACTGCGCGCCGAGGCCATCGCCACACCCGACGTGGTTCCATTGTACGGCAGTGTAATATCCGATATTTCAACCGGATTTGCGCCACTCACCGCATCATCGGCGTACGTCAGCTGAACCCTGTATGTTTCACCAGGTATCAACCCCGTAATCGTAGTGAGGTAGGGTGGGGCCACATGCGGCGCATCAACCACATGATCAGTCCAACTGCCACATGAGTTCTGCAGACAGTATCTGACGGTATAACTGTTATCGGCATCGGCATCGCCGCTGTACCCCATACTCACATCGATGGAATCATCTGCACCCGGTGTTACTTCTGCACGAGCCGTTGTGATATTGGTTGAATTGTCCATTGGCTTATAGGTTACATACTGCAGACACTCCCAGCTAATGTTGCCAAACCCACCATAAATATCAAGGCCCGTTATATCATCGCCGGTAGAAACAATGGTTGATTTGCCATTAAATGGATTCCCCTCAATGCATGCGATCAGGCTATCACCCGGAGAGTAGAGAGCCGGAATGATATAGACACCATTCGTTGTCACACCAGACCCGGCCATCATGCCATTGTGCACCAGACGAACGACTGAACCATCAGCGATAGGCGTTATGCCGCTGTCTATATAGACAGTCCCGGAAACCGTCCGGGTGAAATTGATATTAAGGGTGCTGTCAGACGTTGCCGCACCTGTTGCCTCTGTGGTATTGCTTAATGCAAAAAACCGATAGTTTATATTTTCATCACCCGCAGCAGAAAGCATCAGTGTCTTCGAGTAGATCTTGCCATCTGCATAGTTATCATCCGACTGATCCGATGCCAGCATGTCGTGCTTTTCATTTGATTCATAGAGGCCATTATCATTGGCATCCAGCCATAACTGAATCGGTGAAGGGGGCCGGTTCAACGGATCTGCATAGTTAACACGAAATTCAAAATTTGCACTGCCCATCGCCGTATCTGGATAGACACCATCTGAAAGATAGTAGGCTTCACCTGTCCAGTTTAGCGTTGATGCTGTGCTGACAATGACATAGCGGGAATAGCGCTCTTTGGCTTTGTCTACATTGGTTGGCTCACCCGTTGCTGTGCTCTTGCCATCCGTAAAGTAAAAACGATAGCGCAGACGCTCGTCACCAGAACTGTATATAGTGATAGGTGATGAAACATATAATTCACCATTTCGGTAATCCACACCTGCGCCTGCTTTATTCAGATTGTGTTTCTCTGCTTCTGAATAGATATAATCATCATTGGCATCAATCCAGACTTGTGACACCCTGGGCGCGTCACCATCGGCATCTCTGTATTTGACGCGAAAGACAAAAGATCCGCCCGCTGCGCCCTTATTAGGGTGCACACCATCATTTTCAAAATTTGTATCACCTGACCAAATCAACAGTGGGACACCATTATCCACCATGACCTGCTGGGTTACGGCCGGAGCGCCCATAGCCGCATGCCCCCCTGCCGCAGAGAAGAGACGGTAGTTCACTGCACCGTCACCCAGATGATACAGTTGTGCTGTATAGCTATAGCGTTCACCGTTACTGAAATCACCGTCATCGAAGGTACCGGTTGCGCCGGCCAACTTCATCATGGTGTGCTTTTCACTCTCCTCAAAGGCGCCATTATCATTGGCATCAATCCATACTTCCATGGATGCCGGAGGGACGCCACCCGCATCGGTGTAATCGACCCGAAACTCAAAACTCGAACCACCCGGTGCCCGATCCGGGTTGACGGCATCTACTGTAAAATTGCTCTCCCCTGTCCAGGTCAGGATCGGGATGCGGTTTATGCCCTGATACTCGTAGGCGCCGATATCCGCATCGGCTCTGGCATTGCCATCACGATCATCAGCAAGCGCTCCGGTACCGGCATGATTAATCGCATCCGATAGGGGCTGGATATGGTAATCACGGCCTGCAGCATTTGAAAAGTTGGGGTCATTTTCCGACAGATAGCCACCTGTGGTCGGCGAATTTGATGCTGGCGCAAAGACCGGCTCATCAAAGAGATCGACATCGCCATCATTTTGCACAATGGCATCAGTGATTGTCAGTGTGCCGCCATTGGAATAGACGGCATGCCCTGAGGCTGAACCGGAGCTATTATTCCAGAGAATGCTATTGGTCAGAGTTATGGTACCGCTATTGCTGAAGATCCCCCCACCCGATGTTGATGCGGTGTTATTGGCCAGCGTACTGTTGTTCAGCGTCAGACTAACACCTCCATTCACCATAAAACCGCCACCCCTACCAACAGCTGTATTATCCGTAACCACACAGTTATCAAATAAACTTGCTGCACTGACGTAGGCTGCACCACCCTCGCCTCCAGCCTGGTTGCCAGAGAGACTGCACTGGGTGGCATTGACACTCTTGCCATTTGTATAGAGGGCGCCACCTGCCGCACCTGCGGTATTATCCGTCATGGTTACATTGGTCAGTGTCAATGCACCCGTTATATTCTGGAGAAAAATGGCGCCACCCGCATTACTCACGGAATTATTGCTGAGTACCGTATTGGTAAAGACGGGGTTCGATCCTCCATTAAAGGCCACACCACCACCGCGCCCTGCGGTATTTGAATAGATCTCGGAATCAGATACCCGCAGGGTAACGTTTCCGCCCAGGTAGATACCGCCACCATCCCCGCCACTGCGGTTATTACCGTGGATCTTGCTGTTCCTGACATCCATGGTGCCGCTGTAATTCGTGGATATGCCGCTAAGACCACCGGTGATCTGGAAGCCGTCAACGATGATGGTTCCCCAGACGCCTTGCAGGTAGATCACGTTATTTGCCGGGGCGGTGGCCTGTATGGTAGTGAGATCCGCGCCGCAGATGGATTGCAGCCTGGTGTCGTTGTCATTGCCATTGTTGGACTGAAGGTAGAGATCCTCCACATAGACCCCCTGATCGACCAGCACCGTATGTGCGCCATCCACTGCATCAATGGCTGCCTGAATGCTGTTGTACCAGGTTGGGCCACTGGAGGCAGGGGTTTTGCGAACGCCCTTTGTCGTCCCACTGCTATCATAAACGGTGAGATATTTATCCGCAGTGGCGGGATCACCAATAGCGGCATCGGCGTGGCCACCTGCCGGGCCAACATCAATCGCTGAAAAACGGTATTTCAGGCTGCCGCTCGCCGTTGGTGTGACGGTTGCCGTGTACTGCTCTCCTGTCGTGGCCCAATTGCCACCGCCACCAACCAGGGTCATGGCAACCTCTTCACCGCCACCATCGTAGGTGCCGTTGCCATTGAGATCGACCAGCAGTTTTACCGCTCCGGGGCCGGCACCCCAATCATCCACATCGGTATATTTGAGCCTGAATTCCGTCGCCACCGATTGCAGGGTTCTGTTTGGTCTTGCACTATCAACACGGCAGTCAGAGGCATCCGTCACCCACTGCAACACCGCCGGTGAGTTGCTACTGGAGAGCACTGAAAAGCTGCTCCAGCGGGTGGGATCACCCACGGCATCATCCATACCATCACTGGCGCTAAAGGCATATTGGGCAGAACCGGCAGCAGTGCTCGCATAGCTGACACTCTTGGTGTAGGTGTAGATCTTGCCTGCGAGGTAATCGCCACCCGCCACCGGGGTCATGGCATAGCTGGCATCCGCAACGCCATCGTTGTTCAAATCCTCCAGCATCAGGATGGATGCAGGGGGTTCGCCATCCCCATCGGAATAACTCACCCGGAAGGTAAGACGAGTGCCATCGCCGCCCGTATCCGGGTGGACGCCATCACTCTCGTACTCGCTTTCACCACTCCATACCAGCTGTGGCGCAATATTCACAACCCGTACCGTATTCACTATCGTGGCAGGGCCGGTGGCGACACCATCTTCATCAACCGCCTCAAAATAGTATTTGATCAGACCGTCACCCACCCTGGAGAGAGTCATGCTTTTGCTGTAGTCCCGACCATAGCTGTAGGGCATGGTCTGACCCGCCACCTCATCCATCACAAACCGCTCACTCCCGACATCGAACAGGTCATCGTTGTCGATATCCACCCAGAGGTAGATGGAACGTGGTGCTGCCTGATCCGGCGCATCATTATCCCAGTCCTTGTACTTCACCCGGAAGGTGATATTGGTGCCCGGCTCTACCGCATCCGGGCTGACGCCATCATGCTCAAAACCTGTGGTGCCTGCCCAATCCAGAATGGGGATCTGTTCTGTGTTCTGAACCGGGGTGCGGGTCACTTCATAAATGGTGCTGCCGTGGCACTGCTCCGCACAGTAACCGTAGGTTGCGACCGGCCCCCAGAAATAGGAGCGGTTACTGGCCGACAGCGTCAGGTTTGGCGGATCTGGCGGGATGTTGCCGTTTGGCCGGGTGGTGATGTTTGAATTGCCATACCAGACCCTGATCCCCTTTTTCTGCGCCGCACCGGCATTGGGATCGACCTCCAGTATCTTGCCCGTGCGGATCATGGCAAAGTTGCTGGTACCATGAGGGTTATGGCAGACGATACAGGTCAGTTTACTGTTCCAGCTGCCACTCCAGTCACTGCTCACATTGATGGCGCCCCTGGAGAGATGCCTGTAGTGCAGGTTTCGATAAGGGGATTGCGTATCATCGTAGTAGTTTGATGTCTGAGGGCCATTGCCACCATCCGCTGTATCCGTAATGGCCTCAAAATCATGGCAGCTGAAGCAGAGCTGATAGTTGGACTCCTTGGGCGGAATATAGCCATCGGTCAATGGCATCTGCATGGGATATTTCAGCCGGTAGCTGTTCTGATATTCCGTCGGATCGCAGCCATCGGCGCAATCATAGGAGCGCTGGTTGCCGTCAATATGTGGCAGTCTGGGGTCATGACAGTCATTACACTCCCGCCCGGGGCCGGGCTTCGAGCCACCACTGGAGGGTATGCTTTGATCACTCGGCAGGCCGTGCCCGGTCTTGTAAAAACCCCAGCCAACGCCGTAGTTGTAGGGGGCATCCTCATCACCGATAACCGGGGGCGCAAAGACATCAACATCACGCATTATCCCGGCCTCTGCATCCCAGGCCGTTGTATTGATATGGGATGAGTTGGGCGCTGATGCCTGCCACTCATCATGACAGCCCGCACACCACTTCTCTTTACCCGGCTTGAGGGTGGTATTATCGGCGCGGTAGACCCCATTGGAACGCCAGTTATCCTTGGCACCCACTGAATTCCCCACCGTGTTCACGCCGTTGTAGCTGCCCTCCGGGCTGTGACATGCATCGCAAACGTCGGTCTCGTCCAGGGTGAAAAGTCCGTCCTCATTGCGATCCACGCCTGACTTGAAGGTCGGCATATTGTAGATGTCATGACAGCTATTGCAGTAGATACCGGGGCCACGCCGGTCATCTGCACCAGCACTGGCCGGGGTGGTCTTCCCCCAACCCTCTCCAGAGGTGATCCAGCTTTCGGTGTGGGTGGAGTGGGCGGTGGTGGAGCCAAAGCCGCGCGAGGGCGCTTGCGACAGGCGTGATGGATCATCCGGGTTGTAGGGGTATTGCCCGTCGATCATGTAGTAGGTGCCCTCTTCATGGCCGTGGCACTCGACACAGAGGTCAACGCGGGTGTAGCCCTTGCCGTGGCCAAAGCCCCCGATGTGTTTGTGACATTTAGCGGTACAGGTCTCACCTGCCGTGCCGTTGGGGTCGCCCCGGTCGGCATTGCGGTGCATCTGGTCATCGCCGGTGCCATCATTTCTGAAGTGGCCGGTCTTGGTGTGGCAGACCTGGCAGACACCATCCAGGGTGCTGTCGCTGTCAGCGTAGGAGTTGGCGCCACTGTTCCTGAAGAATTTAACCTTTTTCCAGGTTCCCGGTTCGCCGCTGCCCGGTACTTTGATCGCGTCTTTAATCAGTTTGCCGTAGATGATGGCGTAGGTGTCGCCGGGCGCAATACGGGTGAGGTCGATACTGCCATCGAGGGTCAGGGTGGTGGCGGTGTTACTGAGCACTCTGTAGCTGAGGTTGTCGAGTGGAGTGCTCGGGTTTACCGGGTTCTGGGCATTGATGTTGGGGTAGATCACCCGTCCAGCGTGTTCATCCACTTGCCAGTTTGCCCCGGCGTCTGTCAGGGTGCTGAACATGGGGCCGCTGGTGGCTTGAGTCAGGGTGCCTGAGGCAAGGTAGGATTGCTCGCCGTAGACCTTGAACTGGAGCTGGGAGTGTGGCCAGTGACAGGTTCGGCATTCGATAAACCATTCGCCAAACTGGTTGCCGGTCTGCTGACTGGAGTGTGGCACCCGGTAGGGGGCCAGTTGGGGGCCGGTGTGGCAGCTCCAGCAGAGGTTGTTGGGGTTGGTATCATCCCCATCCATTTCGGGGTGGGGCGTTGAGGGTTTGAGCAGCTTGGCCTCTATGCTGCTGAGGTCGTGACAGTTCAGGCAGCTGAGGCCAGGGAGTATGGGATTGGATGGCTCATGCGGAAAATCCAGGCCACTGGCCACCAGTGCGATCAATGTCAGTGGCAACGCAAGCATTAATCTTGCAAAAATTGTTATTGTTCCCTTCATATATTTACCCTTGCCTGCCGCCTGGATTTTACTTTTAATCGCATATTACCATACTCAGCCAGGTGAATTTATCCGACCCACAGGTCAATATTCAAGCCCTATAGCGCAAAATGAGATATTACTTCCCCTTTAACCTGAAATTACAAAGGGTCATTTTTTATCTGGATCCGCTGGTTTCTGGTATAACTAAAGCCAATGACAGACCCCATTGAAATCAGTTAAATGCCCATCAAAAAACTTGATACAAAAAATAAAAATCATGCGCACACTTACAGCACTCATTCTGTTTTTGATTACATTTCATAGTTATGCAGAGAGCCTTGCATATCAACAGGGCAGAGAAGAAGCAGACAAAGGGAATTATGATCAGGCTTACACTATTTTTTTAAATGCAGCCAAACAGGGAGATGCATGGTCACAGTTTGGGCTGGGAGTGCTTTATCTCAATGGAGAGGGAACACCTGTAGATATAACCAGCTCTACTCACTGGTTTCAAAAGGCCGCTACCCAAGGTCTCTCTTTCGCCCAATTCAACCTTGGCAATGCCTATCTGCATGGCAGAGGGGTTGAACCTGACCTGACCAAAGCTGCATTTTGGTGGCAACAGGCAGCAGAACAAGACAATGCAAACGCTCAAAGCAACCTGGGCACATTAATGTACTTTGACTACGCCACCGAAACCAGCAAAAGACTGGGGATAGCCTGGCTAATGGTTGCTGCCAATAAAGGTGATAATGCAGCACGCACACGGTTGGCACAAATCAACAACACCGATAGCGATGATAACAACTCAATCTGGCAATCAGATCCAGAGCTAAGTGAAGTCAAAATCCTGAGCATGCCATCCAATCATTTCAGCATTAACTTGTTTACTGCAAAACAGCAAAACTCTGTAGAGAATTTTCTACGCAAATATGATCTGGGGGGCAAAGCCTATATATACCGGCTTCCTCGGGATGACTCATTTTTATACGGCATTTTATATGGCAGCTATCCCAGTAGAGAAGCTGCAAAAGAGACCATCAGTAACATGCGCCCAGAGCTGCGTAAACATGCCCCCTGGTCAGTCACGCTTAACTCTATTCAAAACAGTATTCGCACCATACAAACCAGGCAACTGGAACAAGTGGCCGCATCAAATCACTGAATAAGCTGCTGTAAGCGCTGTTGTGTAGCCTGCATATCAGGATTAATACTCAATGCTATTTTATAGTGCGCAATTGCTTTTTCTTTCTGTCCAACAAAGGCATAAGAGATACCCAGCCAATCATGTGTTGCTGGGTTATTTGGCTCCAGCTCCAATGCCAGCTGAAAATGTTTAATTGCCATCTCAATATCACCCATTTCACCATAAACCCGCGCCAGGTTAGTGCGTGCTGCAAGATAAAAGGGATTGGCATTGACCGCCCGGGTAAAGTGCTCAATCGCCCTTTTAAAATCGCGCTTTGAGAAATAGACACTGCCTATATTATTGTTCACCTCATGGTGATTGGGACTGACAGCCAAGGCACGTCGGTACTGCTTAATGGCCTGATCCAGCTTGCCCTTAATCTGAAACACATTGCCCAGGTTATTACGCGCCTCAACATGATCTGGGAACCGGGCCAGCACCTCCTGGTAATCTGCCACCGCTTTGTCGTACTCCTGTTTGCCAAAATAGGCCACACCCCGGTTATTGTAGGCCTCAAACTTATCCGGCTTTATTCTGATCGCCTCACTGAAGTGCTCAATCGCCCGATCAAAATCCCCCGCATTTTTATAGGCCAGCGCCAGATTGTTATGGGCATAATGCGCATTGGGCGCATACTTCACGGTATGTTCGAATACCGTCATGCTGTTCTTCATATAGCCTACCTGTTTATAGGTACAGGTCATCAGCAGCAGGGTCACCATCACACCCGCCACCATCAATGGCTTCTGTCGGCTTTTCCAATTACGGGAGAGGTAGGCAATACCCCACACCACGATGATGGCAATACCGATCAACGGCACATAGGTGTAGCGGTCAGCCCTCGCCTGGATACCCACCTGAACCAGACCAATCACCGGCACCAGCACCCCAAGATATAGGAACCAACCCACCGGCAAAAAGCGGTGCCGCCTGCCATGCCGCAGCACAAACAGCGTAATGGCTGTCAGCAGTAACAGTGCCAACAGCGGTTGCCAAAGGGGCAGTTCCCCAGGGTGGGGGCGAAAGATGATCAGTGGATGCGGCCAGAACATATCTGAGAGATAGGCTGTATAGGAGACCAGTGCATTGCCAATGCGCCCCCAGATGGTGAAGTCCTGCACTGTCTGCACATCACCGATCAAAACAGTGATCAGGGCCGATATGATCGTCAGCACAAAGAAGGGCAACTTTTCTAAAACCAATCGTTTGACTGTTATTCTAAGTTCTGAAACAGGTTGTTTCGCATTCTCAAAAGCAATCCGATTGAGCGGCCAATAATCCAGTAGCAACAGCACAAATGGCAACGTCACTAGCATCGGTTTTGACATCAACCCCAGAGTAAAAGTCGTCAGAGCCAACAGATACTTGCTCTTCTTTTTATGGGTTACAAAATCAGCATAGAACCAGATAGTCAGCATCCAGAAAAAGGTGCTCATCACATCCTTGCGTTCTGACACCCAGGCCACCGACTCCACATGCAGTGGGTGAATGGCAAACAACATGGCTACACAGGCGCTACACCAGTGGGCACTGGTCAGCCTTTTCAGTAACAGAAACAGCAGCACCGTATTGAGCAGATGGAATAGCAGATTCGTTACATGATGCCCCCCAGAGCTCATACCATATAGCTCACAGTCCAGCATATGCGAGAGCCAGGTCAGCGGATGCCAGTTGGTGGTATGGGTTGTGGTAAAGGCCCAGCGCAGACCATGCAGGGTCAGACCAGATTGAACCTCAGCATTTTCAGTGATGTGTTGCCCATCATCAAAATTAAGAAAATCATGATCAACAACCTGCCAATAGACGGATGCTGTACAAATAATCAGTAAAAAACAGGTAGCAAGATTTAACCAAAAATTAGGGGAGGCTAGCACCTTCTGTTTTATTGAAGTTGATGATCGTTGTTCCGCCTCTTTTCTCTGTTTTTTGTTGCGTGCTTTTTTCCCCATGGGTTCTATTCTGACGGACTAATCCGCGCTACTCCACCACAACTATTCCGCATTATGGAAGGTATTTAACTTCCAGGGAGATCTCTGTTATCACCATATCCGTGGCATCCGTATGGTCAACAATGGCAACCAGCGCATTGATCGCTGCCCAGCTCCAGGCAGCGCCGGTATTTGGATCAGTCGTATAGAGCGCACCTGAATAGGTAGTAAAGGTGGTTGAGCTGGTTGTATGGTTGGCATTATCACTGACCGTTGTGGCTCCCGATTTGAGGTCGATATCAAAGTTAATAGTGCCACTGACACTTCTCACTAGCGCCTTAACCTGCACTGACTGAATAGTGCCTGTCACAGCCGGGTTGTCCATCTCCAGATAGTAATCATTGGCACTACCATTAGAGCGACCATAGGAGGTAAGGCCATCATTGGTGTCATAGACTGTGGCCGCTGTGCCACCGACGTAACTGCTGGCAGTGTCACTGGCATTTGCGCCAGAAGGGTGCAGCGTCAAGATGCTGGGGGCAACGGTGGTTATCACACTCGGCACATTGGAGGAACCGCTGGTATTAGGCACCTCATCCAGGGTTTTTATGGCGAAATAATAGAGTGTCTCTGGATTTAGACCTGTTACTGTAAAGGTCTCGCTGCTGCCTGCAACCGATGGAGTTGGCTCACCTGCAACTTGGGTGGAGGTACCCCAAGAGGCCGATATCAGCGGCACCGTGTTGTAGCGAATATCATAACTGGTGGCCGTACCCGTAGCGCCATCATCACCGGGCGCTGTCCAGCTGAGCTGCACGGTTGCATCCGTGACGGTACCGATTGTCAGATCGGTCACCGCGGCAGGCCGCACATCTTCAGGCTGATGATTGATCGTGATATAGAGCTCACTGATCCGCATATCATCGAGATCCGTATGATCAACGATTGCCACCAGATCATTGACCTCAGACCAAGTCCACGCCAGCCCAGTACTCGGGTTTGTGGTGTAGGTCGTGCCCGCCTTTGTTATATAGCTGGTGGAGGTGTAGCTCAACGCTGCACTGAAATACTCTGTGGCATAGGTTTTCAAACCCAGACGGAAGGAGGCATAGTTGAAATCCTCACGCCGCCCTACGGCCTTGACGGTAACTGAATTGATGACACCCGCCGGTGACGGATCATCCATCTCTGAATAGGAGTCCGTCGTTGCATCGTTGTACCAGCCATATGAGGTGCTGCCATCATTGCTGTCCATCGCCGTTGCCGCCGTGCCGCCCACATAGGAGATATTGTCGCCCGTTGCGGCAGCCGAGGGGTGGATATTGGTATCCAGTGGCGTTGGTGGCGTGTCGTTAATTACCACATAGACCTCAGTGACTCGCATGTCGGTTCGATCCCGGTGATCAACGATAACCATCAGGTTGTTAACAGCATCTGCCGTCCAGGCCGCACCGGTACTAGGGTCGGTGGCATAGACCTTACCTGCAAAGGTTGCATAGCTTGATGTGCTGAGGCTGTGGTAGGCGTTGTCACTGTCCCGGGTGCCGCCCGACTGGATATCGATATCAAAGTTGGCCGTACCGGATGAGCCATCACGCCGCGCCACAACGAATACCTGCACAGAGTTGATGGTACCAGCCGTACTGAGATCATCAATATCCAGGTAGTAATCATAGCTGGAACCTGTCGAACGGCCATAGGAGGTGCTGCCATCATTGCTGTCCAATGCGGTTGCTGAAGTACCACCAAAATAGCTGATATTGTCTGCAATTGCAGTGCCTGATGGGTGCAACACAGCCTTGCCCGTACCTGGCAGCACGATGCCGAAGACCGTCTGCGGATTGGTGCCGGTAACGCCGTTGATGTCGTTGTAGGTCATGCGCACATCATAGGTCTCACCTGCGGTGAGGCCGGTAATGCTGGTGGTATAGATGCTGGGCACACGCACCGCATTGGTGACCCAGTTGCTCCAGAGCGTGGGTTCACTCGCCAGCTTGTAGTCCACCGTGTAGCTGTTGTTAAGGTTGCCATCACCCGTGTACGGCATCGTCACATCAATCGAGGTATTGCTGGCCATAATGGCCGATGCCATCCCTGCCGCAGTGCTGTCACTGGCATCGACATGCTCATCCGCGCCAATATCAACCGCAACGGAGCCATTGCCATCACCATCGACCGGACGGTACTGCGCTTCAACATCATCCGCTGGCACATTGGCACCACCACCGATATCAATCAGGGTGGAGATGCTCTTCAGATGATAGTCACCACCCGTTGTCGGCGTACCGATAGAGGCCTGGTCAACCAGCACAAACTCTGGGTCGATCGGCGTTGGGTTGGTCGCTCCGCCCGCTGTCCAGCCACCGATATCCGAGTAGGTCACCTCTGCCGAGGTCAGCGCACCGTACAGGTCAGCCCCCGTATTACGGGAGGTATTGCCAAAGATGATGGTGTTCTCAACCCTGACCGTCGTAATCGCATCGGTATAGAGTCCACCGCCATTATTCTGCGCATAGTTACCCGAAATGGTGCAGCTGTAGAGGTTAAGTGTCGCCGTGCTTTTGTTAAAGATGCCGCCACCATTTTCATAGTCAGCATCACCGCCCACATTACCCGTGATAATGGTATTGGTCAGCGTTGCTGTGGCCGTGCCCGTATTGTAGAGACCACCACCAAATCCGGCTGATTTATTACCTTTGATATAGGATCGATTAAGACTCAGGGTGGAGGATTGATTCTCAATACCCGCACCACTTGAGCTGGAACCAATATTGCTGATGATCGTCGTATCAACAGCCGTTACCGAGGCACCATTTTGGGTGTAGATACCCACACCGCCCGTGGCGCTATTATTGCTGATCGTGCTCCCGGTAATATTGGCAATAGATGCGGCCTGGTTGAAATGCAGACCACCGGCTTTTGCGGATGCACTGTTGCTATCAATCGTGCTATCCATCATGGTCAGTGGTGCGTTACCCATATAGATCGCACCACCATACTGTGCTGAATTATTGCTGATGGTTACGCTATCCAGGATAGCGGGGTTGGTTATCGTTGACAGATAGAGCGCGCCACCATAGGCCGCCGCCGTATTTGAACTGAGCGTGCTGTTGCTGATCGACAGTGGCAGTGCAGCGGTAGAGCCCGTCATATAGATGCCCGCACCACGCGAGCCGCTATGGCCTGTCACGGTACTGCCATCCATCTCCAGCGCAGCCGCCGAGCCACTCAGGAAGATACCCGCACCGAATTTAACGCTCGGTATCACATTAGCGGATATCGTCGAATCCTCAATAGCGATCGGTGACGTGCTATAGATGCCACCACCATCTGCATTCGAAGCCGAGTTATTGCTGATGATTGCATTGCTCAACGTGACCGTTGCTATCGTCCCGGTCAGGTAGAGGCCGCCACCCTGATTCGGTGTGGAGTTATTGGCCAGCGTGCTATTGGTAATATCGACAACACCATTAAAACTGGTTAGATTGATGCCCGCCCCAGAGGTGTTGACGGTGTTGTAGCTGATGGTGCTGTTGCTGATGGTCAGATTATAGGGGCCACCGGCGGCTGTCCGGGCATAGATGCCACCACCAAATTCACCATTGTTGCCACCTCCGGCCGTGGTAGAACCGATACGGCTATCTTCAATGGTAGCACCACCCTGGGCGATATGGATGCCCGCACCGATATTGGCATTCCACACATCCACCCGATTACCAGCGATCACGGAGTTCTTGATCGTTGGGTTGGCTCCATTTTCAATGAAGATGCCATTCGACAGCGTGCCATCATGTTTCTGATTATCGATGGTAAAGCCATCCAGCGTGGGTACAGGTGTGACCGCTGCGGTAAACTTGACCACCGGCAGGTTGGTAGCGGTACTTGCCCCCCTGATGGTCACAGAGCCAAAGCCACCATCCGACTTCACATAGACACCGTCATCAAGGGCATCAAATACAATATTTTCACTGTAAGGCGAGCCAGAGGCCTTGACCTCAACCATATCACCCGATGCCGCCGCATCAATGGCCGTCTGGATAGTGGTATAGCCGCAGCCGGAGGGACAGACTGTATGTACGGTCGGCATGGTGACATTCAGGATGGTTTGCGTACCATTGGTGCCATTAATGCCGTCTGCATCGTTATAGGTCAGTTTGACATCATAGCCCTCGGCTGCAACCAGGCCGGTAATGGTATCGGTGTAAGGGCTGGTTGCATGCGCCTTCGGATTGGTTCCCCAATTGATCCAGCTGCCCTGTGGCGTGTTGATCCGGTACTGGATGGTGTAGGTATTGTTGCCATTACCATCATGGCTGTATGGCATGGAGATATTAATCGAGGGATCACTGCCGGCAACCGCTGTCGCTGTATCCGGTGTCGTAGCATAAACTGGCAGGGTGACAGACTCTGTAACAGCCGCCGTGCCCAGTACACCATCAGGATCACTGAAGGTCATCTTGACATCGTAGGTCTCACCACTGATCAGCCCGGTAATCGTCGGCGTATAGGGGCTGCTTGGGCTGGTCGCAGTGGCCCAGGT
The DNA here is from genome assembly GCA_024275295.1 of Gammaproteobacteria bacterium. Classification (GTDB taxonomy): domain Bacteria; phylum Pseudomonadota; class Gammaproteobacteria; order Chromatiales; family Chromatiaceae; genus WFXD01. The sequence goes on from JAJRZI010000116.1 coordinate 44,372, forward strand.
AGTCCAGCCATTGGTATCACCCGGTTTCACGCCATACTCAACCTTGAGCAGATTATCGCTATCCTGATCACCCGTATAGGCCATGCTGACACTCAGACTGGTACTGCTGGCTGCAGCCACCGAGGTCACACCCGCATTGGTCTTGTACTCTTCAACCTTGAAATACCGGGAGTAGCGCTCTTTTGCCAACTGCTGTGAGGCGGGGGCACCCGTGGCATCATCAACGCCATCGGAGAAGGCGAAGCGGTAGTAGATGCGGCCATCACCCGCCTTATAGATCGGTTTGGTGAAGGTAAAATATTCACCATTACTGTAGACGCCATCACGGTACTGGGCGGCATCCGGTGTCTCCACCGTCATATTGTTGTACTCATTGGAATCGTAGAAGGTGGAGTCATTCTCATCAATCCAGACCTGGGCAAGTACCGGTGGGGTATTGTCTGGATCGGTGTACATAATGCGGAAGACGTAGCTGCTGCCCGAGTCTGATACATCGGGGTGTACGCCATCTGCGGTGTAATTGGTATCACCCGGCCAGCTCACGGTGGGCACTCGGTTACCCACAAAGACCCTGTTGACCGCTACCGGCAGACCACTGGCAGCAGTGATGCCATCCGAGGCGATGATCCGGTAGTTGAGATAGCCTCCTCCAGGGCGGGTCAGCACCAGTGACTTGGTATAACGCTCGCCATTGGTATAGTTGCCATCACCGTACTGGCCGCCACCACCCGCCGCGGTCATCACATATTTTTCGCTGGCCTCAAAGGCATCATCCGCATCCTCATCAATCCACAGCTCGATAATGGCTGGGGCGATACCCTCCGCATCGGTGTAGTCGACACGGAACTCAAAGCTGGTGCCACCCACGGCATCATCCGGGTTGACACCGTCACTGATGAAGTTGGCCTCACCCGTCCAGGCCAGGGTAGGCTCCCCACCACCTGTGCCAGAGGCCATGTATTCATAGGCACCAATATCAGGATTTGAACGAAGATTGCCATCCCGATCATTGGCGGGCGCACCGAGGCCTGCATTGTCAATGGCATCCGAAGGCACCTGAAGGTGGTAATCACCTGTGGCAACATCCACAAAATTGGGATCATTGGCGGAGCTGTAACCGGTCAGCCCAAATGTGATATTGGCACTGTAGGGGTAGGGCGCATCGTTGAGGATGCCATCACCATCATTCTGAATGACCACATCGGCCAGGGAGACAGCGCCGCCGTTGGAGAACGCGACATGCCCCGTGCCGCTGGCGGAGTTGTTCCAGATAATGCTGTTGGAGAGGGTGGTCGGCCCATTCTGGTTCCACAGGAGTCCCCCATCACCGCCATTGGCGGAGTTATAGGCCAGGGTGCTGTTGACAATATCCAGCGTACCACCGTTGGTGGTAAAGGCACCGCCCTTGACTGTCGCTGCATTGCCCGCCACCACGCAGTTGGTCAGGGTGCCATTACTGCTGCCATTGCCCAACGCCCAGGCTCCGGCATCCGTACCTGCGATATTGCCGGTGATGGTACAGTCGGTGATGTTGACCGTGGTGCCGTTGCTGTACATGCCGCCACCCGCCGCCGAGGTCGAGTTATCCTTGATAGTGACATTGGTCAGGGTGGCCGGCGCAACCAGGTTTTGCCAGAAGATGCCTGCACCTGCGGTGGTCGCCGTGTTATTGCGCACCGTCAGATTGGTGAAGGTATAGCTGCCGCCATTGGTGGTGATACCGCCACCTGAGTTGTTGTAGATCTCGCTATCCAGCAGGGTTACCGTGGTCTGCAACTGGGCACCATAGCCTGCATTGCCATAGATCTTGCTGTTTTTGATGGTGATGCTGCCACCGTTGGTCACTACACCACGGCCACCACCGCCGGTGAATGAGAGGCCATCAAAGGTGGTGCCGAAGCTGTCTGCGGTAAAGAGCGCATCACCCGTTCCACCCGCACTGATGAGGGTTGAGTCGGCTCCACAGGTGGAGAGGATGTTCCAGTTGTCGTCACTGTAAGAGAAGCTGACCGCACCATAGGTGCCGGGATCGACCAGCAGTGTGGTATTACCAGCCAACGCGGTAATGGCCGCCTGCACCGAGGTGTAGTCACCCCCTGATGCCTTGACCGTCTTGGCGTTGTAGACATCAACCGTGCCACCCGTGGTGACCGGATCACCCACCGCATTGTCAGCGGCGATGCCATCGGTGGCATGAAATTCATAGGCAATGCCGGTATTGGGCGTTGTAATCGAGACAGCACCACTGCTGTAGAGTTTGCCGCCACCGGCGGTTGTGCAGTCAACATCGCCCGCATCCACCGCAGTGAGGTTGATCTTTTCAGAGATGGCATAGGCACTGTCATTATTCTTGTCCACCCAAACCTGGATATCAGCCGCCGCACCACCGGTGGCACACTGGCCATCATCATCGGTGTAGTTGACGCGGAATTCAAAGGTGGCGCTGCTGGCTCCCCTGGGTGGTGTTACCCCAGCGGTGCGGCAACTCTCGGTAATCCACGCCAGCACCGGCACGGTGTTGGCATCCGCAGCCACGGTGACGGTGCTGTTACTGGTTGCTGGCGCACCGGTTGCCGCATCCGTACCATCGGAGGCATAGAATTTGTAGTTGTGTGAACCCGCGGCGGAGAGGGTGGTCGTGTAGTAATAGAGCTTGCCACCACCCGCCGTGGTGCAGTTGGTATCACCTGCACTCACCTCGGTCATGTTGAATTTTTCGCCCGCCTCATAGCCGTTGTCATTGGCATCGATCCAGACCTGGATATTGATTGAACCACTGGCCGGACAGCTATCGCCGTCATCATCAATATATGTGACCCGGAAGCTGTAGCTGCCACCGTTGGCGCCGTTATCGGGGTGTACGCCATCACTGCTGTAATCTACCGACTCTGCCGTCCACTCCAGGGTAGGTGGGGCATTCTGGATCTGCAGGGTGCTATCGAGGGTGGGGGCACCGCTGGCAGCGCCGTCCAGATCTGCGGCGCTGAACTTGTATTTGATGATATTGTCACCCGCCTTGCTCAGGGTGATATTGGTTGCATAGTCCACACCCAGGACATAAGGTGCTGATTCAACGGCCACCGGCTGCAAGGCATGTTTTTCCGCAGGATCTTCATAGGTGCCATTATCATTTGCATCCAGCCACAGATAGATAGCGGTGGGGGCATCGTTGTCATAGTCCAGGTACTCAACCTGGAACTTGAATAGGCTGCCCGCCGCCGCCGCATCCGGGCTGACACCATCATTCTCAAACTCGGAGATACCCGCCCAATTTAATAACGGTGTCTGATCCGTCGCCTGAAAGGGGGTGCGGGAAATCTCTCGCCAATTGCCTGCACCGTGGCACTGAGCCGCACAGTAGGGGTCAACACTGTTACTGATCAGGATGGATTCATTACTGGCAGCCAGGGTGACATTGCTCGGATTGGGTGTGCCCGGCGGGTTGGGGAGCGGGCCAAAGGCGGTATTCCAGAACCAGAGGCGGATCGGGGTGTAACCCACCAGTTCACCCGTGCGGATCATGGAGTGGTTTTTGGTGCCATGGGGATTGTGGCAGGTGATACAGGTCAGGCGGCTATTAAAGGTGGCTCCCCAGTCCGCCTTTATCAGGTTGGGAATATGGCTGAGATGTTTGTAGTGCAGACTGCCGCCCGCCGCCAGGTCATAAAAATTCGAATTGGTGGCCGCCGGATCGGTAAAGGCGGTGGTGATGTCACCATGACAGCCAGAACGCAGACAGAGCAGGAAGTCCGTGGTCTGCACCCCACCGCCAATACGTGGCATCTTCAAGGGAGCTGAACCGGCAAAGAATCGCATTCGATAGCTTGTGCCGTACTCATTCGAGTCGCAGCCATCGCTGCAATCAAAGGTTCGGGCATTTCCGTCAATATGCAGCTTTATACTTTGGTGACAATAGGTGCAGCTCTTATCCGGCCCAGGCTTGATGCCACCGGTGGCGGGAAGGGTCGTGCTGCTGGGCGTGCCATGGCCGGTCTTATAAAACCCCCAGCCAACACCATAGTTAAACACCTCCTTCTCATTGCCGATCACCTTGGGTGCGGTAACATCAATTCCCCGGTCAGCAATAACGATATGTGAGGGATCACTGTCATGACAACCGGCACACCACTTCTCTTTGCCTGGCTTGAAATTGTAGTCGGCATCATAGATACCCTCTGAGTGCCAGTTGTCCTTGGCCCCCACCGAGCCATCCACCGAATTCACCCCGTTATAGTCCCCACCAGGACTATGGCAGCCAGCGCAGACACTGGTTTCGGCCAGACTGATCTTGCCATCCCCATTGGTGTCATCAGCCGCATAGGCGCCATCCTTTCTGAAGGTCGGCATGTTGTCGGTATCATGGCAGCTGCTGCAGTAGATGCCGGGGCCGCGCAGGTCATCATCACCCGCCCCGGCCGGTTTGGTGGTCTCCCAGTTGGCGCCATTGGTGGTCCAGCTCTCAGTATGCGTGGTGTGTGGGATGACTGAACCAAAGCCCCTGCTGGTTTTGGTACTGCCATTGGGAAAATAGGGGTAGGTGCCATCCGGGTCGTAGATCGTACCCTCTTCATGACCATGGCACTCAATACAGAGATCAACCTTAGTGTAGCCCTTGCCATGACCAAAGCCACCGATATGCTGGTGGCACTTCTCGGTACAGTTCTCACCCGCTGTTCCGTTGGGATCACCCCGATCACCATTGAGATGCAGTTGATCCGCACCTGTACCATCATTCTTGAAATGACCCGTTTTGGTATGACAGACCTGGCAGACACCATCCAGGGTGGCATCACTGTCAGCAAAGGAGTTGCTGCCGGTTCGGCCAAAGAATTTAACCTGTTTCCAGGTACTGGTGCCTGGCACCTTGATTTGATCCCGAATAATTTTTCCATAGATGACACCATAGGTATCACCCGCTGCAATATAAGAGGTGTCAACAGTACCATCCAGCGTCAGGGTGGTTGTGGTGTTGCTCAGTATCCGATAACTGAGATTGCCAACAGGTCGGCCACGGCGGTCACGCACATTGACATCAGGGAAGACAACACGGCCTGCATGCTCATCGGCAGTCCAGGTTGCACTGGCATCAGTCAGAGTACTGGTTGCACCTGAAGTGACTGCTGTCAGGGTGCCGGTAGCCAGGTAAGCGGCGCTGCCATAGGCCTGTATCTGCGGTTGATTGTGGGGGTTGTGGCAATCTTTGCACTCCATATTCCAGGTGCCATGCTGCTGGCTGATTTGGTCACTGGAGTGTGGCACCCGGTAGGGGGCCAGTGCCGGGCCGGTATGACAACTCCAGCAGAGATTGTTCGCCTCGGTATTATCACCCCCCATATCAGGGTTGGGGGCCGAGGCCTTCAGCAGACTACCCAATGAACCATGCAGGTCATGGCAGCTGAGGCAGCCAATATCAGGGAGTATGGGGTTGGAGGGTTCGTGGGGGTAATCCAGTCCATAAACAACTGAAGCCATAGTGGCTAAAACTAGAGCTAGAGCACCATGCTTAATGAATAGTATTACCTTTGCTGCCATATCTAAACACCAATTTCACAGTACCCATGACCAAGCCACTGATGCATACAGCCAAAGCACTACTGCAGCACCCCACACAATAAAAGAGCGATAAAAGCGGCCGCACAATGCACAGATCAAACCCCTGTTTTGATCTGCAATCCGCTTTTTTATCACCCCTTAAACTGCTGATCGGTAACACAGCAGAAATCTTTAGCATTACCAGTCTTTTAAATCACACAATCTACAAGTGGTATTTTTGATTACTTGGAGCCTGACCTACATATATGCCGCAATCAATCAGCGATTTTAGAGATGGGTATGCTACATAAGAATATAAACCGCATTACATATAAAAAAGCTGATCAAAATAGTATTTTACTTCTGCCTGCCTGCTCTAGCCGGTGGTTTAAATAGCCCAAAAAGTGTGATGCTTGTCACAAATTACCACACAGAAAAACATACATTTTTATAGTAAAAAAACCGGGACAATGCATATAAAGCACGCCCTCATACAGCATTGGCTATTACTCTATACTTCACTCCATCTTGACCACTTTTCAGCTTGTTTTTTATCTCAAAAATGCATATTAAATACCAAGGATTCACTCAGAAAACAATTATAACTTTATGTTTTTAATAACTATTCATCAACAAGAAGAGGGCTTCATTTGCATTGTACAAATCCGTCATAAAAAACATACAGCCCACCTCAGCACTCTCGCCAGCACCGTATAAACCCATCAAAAGCAGGCAAAACACTATTGCTTATCTACCGCCCTTAATTCAATCAAATCTTAATTTTTGTCACCTCTTATGTAATTTAGGGAACCTAAAGATCCCTCACTTTTATGCCGCTAGCTTCAACGACACTTGAGTTAACGCAAAATTTTCCCGGAGAGGGAGTTTATTTATGACTAACATTAACAGAATAGCCGACTATCAAATTTCACTTGGCGAGAGATTACGCTGCAGACGCCGCGAGAAGGGCTGGACACAAGATCAGCTGGCTGCACATGCCGGCACCAATCAGGCAGTAATTCAAAAGATTGAGAATGGCCGCAGTTTGCGCCCAAGAAAGATTAACGAAATTGCATCTGCACTTGAGGTTACACCCTCCTGGTTGATGTTTGGTGAAGAGCCAAACAACAACCTAAACACTGAAGCACGCACTGTCGCTGAAGCATGGTCACGCCTTCCTGAACCTTTCCGCTCACGCATCAGAGCTGAAATTCTGCATTACGCCCAGACAACTCTCTCCAATTAGCTGTTATTAAGACAGCACATAACAGATAAGCCCGCTCCGGATCACCCTATTTGGTGAAACCGGGAGCAGGGGCTTAGAGCACCTACCCTATCAGGTATTCCACTCTATCCTCTGTTGCAGATAAAATGGCCTCCTGTCACTGTGAACAGATGGGCAGGACAATGCATGCGGATATTCCACTCTTTCGATCTACTGGTGGGATATTGCCTCAACTGATCCCTAATCAACCATTTTTGAGACACCTTTCATGTGCCAACTACTCGGTATGAACTGCAACGTGCCAACCGATATCTGCTTCTCATTCAAAGGCTTTAGTGAGCGCGGCGGGGCCACCGATGAACACAAGGATGGTTGGGGTATCGCCTTTTTTGAGGATAAGGGCTGCCGCTCATTCCTGGATCCATATCCATCTGCCAGCTCAACCGTATCCTCTCTGGTTAAAAGTTACCCTATAAAATCCTGCAATGTTATTTCACATATCCGCAAGGCCACTCATGGGGAGGTCACCCTTGATAACACCCACCCCTTTACCCGTGAACTCTGGGGGCAATACTGGGTTTTCGCCCATAATGGCGATCTAAAATCATTTCACCCCGACTTTCAGGGAGACTATCTTCCAGTAGGCTCCACCGATAGCGAGCAGGCTTTTTGCCTGATACTCTAACAGCTAAAGCAGCGCTTTCCTGAGAGGCCAACCGCACAGGAGATTGCAGATGAACTCCAGAGATGTGCTGACAAGATTGCCACTCATGGCATATTCAATTTTCTTCTCTCCAACGGAGTCTGCCTGTTTGCATACTGCACCACCAGTCTCTCCTATCTGATAAGGCAATACCCATTTTCAACGGCGCAGCTTAAGGATAGAGATATTGAATTGGATTTCAGCAAGATTGCCGGGCAGGATGATCGGGTAGCCGTGATTGCCACAGAACCATTAACAACCAATGAAGCGTGGAAAGCATTTCCAAAAGGGCAGGTGCTCATTTTTCAAGATGGTGCCGTTATATAGAGACCTTTGCACGAAGATGAGATTTTCGTGAGAGCAAGGCAAAAACAGGCGAAAAAGCGGAGTTTACTCAAGTAAATGAGCATTTTGAGCCTGTTTTTAACGCCGCTATCGCGGAAAGATCGCTTCGTGCAAAGGTCTCATATAGATTATCATCAGCCTGCCTCACGATAGAGTCTACAGGCTGCAATCCGCTGTTCAATCTGCTGTTTTAGCTTATTAAACGCGGGGCTGCCAATCTCTCCAAAGCGCTGTTTAAATTCCTTTTCTGTCATATTTTCCGGTAGATCACGCACCTTAGGCATCAGATCCTCTTCAGCCGCACCACGGGCAAGCAGGCGTTGTACCCTGCGGGCATGATCTGCTGACAGGGTTGCTATCTCACCAAAGCGCGTGCCTGCCCTGTCTGCGGCCAGATCAGTAAAACTAAATCCACTCCGCCCTTTTGAATCTATAACCTCTTTGTACAACCCAACAGCATCTGCCAATTTTGCATCGCCGGTTGCTGCCAATGCTGCTGACCCCACAAAATGCTCAACAAAATCTTTACGCCGATCCAGTGTCAGAACAAATCTGCGGGGTAGAGGCAGATCTGACGTCTTGGGCATCAGTACATTAAAACCTCTTGGCATAACATAGGCAGCCAACACTGTCAGTGCCGCCCGGTTCTCTGCAACCGGGTCGCCATTTTTTGAACGCCGCTGAGCATAGGCAAACAGCGGACGCATGATGTACATAACCGATGACCGGTGCTTCAGTCCCGGTTGCCGTGTCAGCTCTGCCATCTTGCTGTAGTAGCTGCGGATACGCGCTCTGTCCTGCGGTGAAATCAGATGTGATTTAACCTTGGCAATCAGCTCTGGCTTCCACCTGTAGACAACCTGCATGGTGCCATTTGAAAAGCTTAATTTTTTGATGGTCTCTTTGATAAGCTGTCTGTCTTCACTATGGAAGAGGTATTGCATAATCTCAACTAAAACAAAATCTGCAAGACGCCCCGGTATAGAAACCCGGCCAACATGCAGTTCAGAAACAGTGGTTTTGCCCTGGGTTTCTGCAACTGTTAGCTGTAGATTTATATAGTTATTTACGGGGTTTTGAGGTAGTTGAATGCTGGCTTGAAGTTTGAGCTGCCCGGGTAGCAGTTTGATAACAGCACCACCAGAACCTGTGTTTTTTATCAGGTAGTTGGCTGCCAGCGTGAGATCCTTTTCACTCAGATTCAAAATATGCAGCGCACCTGCTCGCAACCGATAGGGGTTATTCTGAGCAATGATCCTGCGCGCCCGTTCAATATCCCGGTGGGTAAGGGTATCAGCGGCCTCAATCCTTGGCATGGGTTCGAGGCCAAACCATACTAGAAGCCCAAGCCCCAGTGGCAACAGTGATAACAACAGCAGACTAAAAAAAAGGCGCCGCATATTCTAATCCATTAACCACAAATGGGCAGGTCAAGGCAGTATCGATTCGCCCCGATAGAGATCCGTAATTTTTTCCCGCTCACGCACAAGGTACATCTGATCACCATCAACCATCACCTCAGCCACGCGGGGTCTGGAGTTATAGTTGGAGCTCATGGTAAATCCGTACGCACCACTGGATCGCACTGCCAGCAGCTCTCCATTTTTAAGCTTCAGCTCCCGCGCCCTGCCCAGAAAATCACCTGTTTCACAGACTGGGCCAACCAGATCAAAGCAACCCGGTATGCCATCATCACTCTGCACCACAGGGATGATCTCCTGGACAGCCTGATAGAGTGACGGGCGCAGCAGATCATTCATGGCGGCATCAATGATTGCAAAGTCTTTATTTGGGGTCGGTTTGATGTACTCAACCTGGGTCAGCAAAATACCCGCATTCCCGGCTATTGCACGGCCAGGCTCAATGCAGATCTCTAAAGCAGCATCACCCAAACGCTCACACAGCGCAGTTGCATACTCAGCAGGCAGCGGCGGCTCTTCATCGGTGTAGCGGATACCCAGGCCGCCACCCAGATCCAGATGATCCAACACAATACCTCTGGATTTTAGCTTTTTGACCAGCGCCAACACACGATCCAGAGCATCCAGAAAGGGGGGCAAAGAGGTCAGCTGAGAACCAATATGGCAGTCGATTCCAGAAATTCGGATATTCTCCAGCTTGGTGGCTCGATTATAGACAGCCAGCGCCTGATCAATCTCAAGACCAAACTTGTTCTCTTTTAATCCTGTTGAAATATAAGGGTGAGTGCCCGCATCGACATCCGGGTTGACCCGTACCGCAATGGGCGCCCGGAGACCCATCTCACCGGCGACCTGATCAAGGCGCTCAAGCTCAGGGGCAGATTCGACGTTGAAGCAACGGATACCCACCTCCAGCGCCCGACGCATCTCATCCGCCCGCTTGCCCACACCTGAAAAGACCACTTTACCGGCATCACCACCCGCAGCCAACACGCGCTCCAGCTCACCCACCGAGACGATGTCAAAACCGGAACCCAGCTTAGCCAGCACATTTAATACCGCCAGATTGGAGTTGGCCTTGACGGCAAAACAGACCAAATGCGGCTGCGCTTTAAAGGCCTCATCAAAGGCACGCCAATGGCGCTCAAGCGTGGCTCTGGAGTATACATAGCAGGGCGTGCCCCAACGCCGGGCAATCTGCTCTAATGGCACATCTTCGGCATACAGCCGGCCATCGCGATATTTAAAGTGATCCATAATTGATGCTGCTCTACGTCTTCTCTTCTTGTTCCTGCTGTGGTGCCTGTTCCGGCATATACAGCGATCCTTTCTGCCCGCAGGCGCTCAACAAGCTACTCATCACAAGCAATAAAATTACAAGACAATGCGTGGTTTTCATTTGAAAAACCTCTCTACCTTACACAAGAGAGGAAGTATAAACTGCTGCAGATTATGCGGGAAGCTTTGCTAACGCTTGATTGAGTTTCATTTCCAGACGCTTCTTGAGATGAAGCATTTCAATAATGCCGTTACTGTGATTTGCCGTCACCCCGGAAAGCTCTACACCTGTAAGGTAGAGCGGATAGTTTTTGTTGCCCGCCCGCCAGGCCTGCACCTGTTCAGCTACAGCAGAATAGAGCTGATCACCGTACTCGATAGCGCTGAACTATTTATCGCGGCAGAGCAGACTAAAATGCCCTTTTGCCAGATTGGCACTATCACTGAGCAGGCGCAGCTCAAGATAGTTGAAGGGGATCTCGCCAATGGGTGGACGCCGATCTATCAGCCGCCATCGTCCATCTGAATTTTTAGCGAGACGGAAATACTGCACGCATTCACTGGAATGCATTGCCCCTGCAGCAGACAGAAGATCACGCCGGTCAAGGTACTGCTCAAAAAAGCGTTGCAGCTGAACCAGCAGGTGATGCTCATCAGCACCCTCTATCTGCTGGCTGAACAGTGCACCCTGCTCATCCAGAATATAGAGATCGGTATAACCCCTTGCAGTATAAAAAAAGAGCTGGATCTGCTCAGCCCGGTTCTGCTGCAAAATGGCAGGAATAGGACTCTCCATCAACGTCTGCGGGTCTACCACCGTGGCACGGTAATGACTCAACGGCTGTCCAAGCTCTTCCAAAAGTGCCTGCAGATCATCCATCTCAAACCATGAGAACTCCTTCTCGTTACGCTGAATAATATAGTAATTATCATCAATCTGAATAACATAACGGCTATCCAGGCCGTTCCTGCACTGGCTAAAATTGAGATACATATCCCGATATACCTGTTCAATCCGCTGTGCAATGCTGCTGGCCCGGCTTGAGGAGAAACCCCGCGCATTGACAATAGGCGGCGGCATCCCGGGAGGCGCCTGCAAGGCAAGCACCAGATATTGGCAAAGACTATCAAGCAACCCGGCTTTGCCATCATGCCTGACTACTAGCAGCTCACCACAGCTGGTGGTGATAAGCTGCTCCAGGTTACACAGCAGACTGACATGCATCGCACCAAAGCTAAGCGGATTACAACGGTTACTGGTCAGCTGCTTCCCCTGTTTTGCCAGGTGCGCCATAGGGTCTTGCCCCACATTGACAAACAGAGAACACGAGACGGCATACGGCACATTGGCCAATACCGTTAACGGCACCTGGGGTCGCTGATCGTATGGGCAGAGGGCGCGCAATGCATCCAACAGGGAGCCGATGTCTGCCGAGGTTACCGGGCAGACATCAGGATAAAGCCTGAAATGGGTACCGCGACTGGTAATATGATTCACATGGCACCAGGTCAACAGCTCTACCAGGCTGGTACTGCTCTTTAGCGGCTTGTGATAACCCCGCTCTGACGCGTCAATCTCACCCCGATAGAGAAGCCAGATATCCTCTCCATCCTTGCGCGTCAACAGATGCAGCGTAAGCCGCTCCTCCAGCATATCTTTGGATATGCCTGGATTCAGATGCTCAATCTTGCCGGGACGACGCTCCAAAGCCGCATAGAGTTTGCGTCCCAGCAGATTAAGTTCAGCCGGGTCTACACGGTACTCCTGCGCATGCTCCCGCGCAAAACTGGTCAGCAGACGGTAGCTGTATGACAGCTCCTGTACCAGCCGATTCCGCTCTTCTATTACACGATCAATCTTCCAGCTGTCTCTGGAATCCAATGAGGCAAACTCCTCCTGCCCCCAGCCCCACTCTTTGGATAGCGACAACAACAGCGCCGCCTTCCAATTCCCTTTCTGTCTGCTCTGCTTGTGACTCAGAGATTGTTCGGTTTTGAAATAGAAGCAGCGCCGTGCCAGCTCTAATCGATTGGGTTCGCCACGTTCAAGCAGATATTGCTCAACCCGCAGATAGAGACGCACGTAGGGATCCAGCTTGGCAAGATCGGTGCAACCATCGTAGATAGCAACCTTTGCCTCCTGACATAACCATCTGATATCAGGATATTCACGCGCATAGGCCTCCATCAAAAGAATCTTGAGCACCGCCTTATAGGGTGATTCGATCCCTTTAAAGAGCTGCCAGCGCGCAGCACTAAAAAACTCTTCAATTGAAATCTTTTGCAAGCCACCAAAATCCAGGCAGTCATGCTTATCGACAAAGCGGTTTTCCAGCAGACGATTGGCATAGCTTCGATAGTTGGATTCATGCTCCGGAGGCACCAGCCACCACAGCGGATATCGCCCGGCAATCCGTATGCCCGTGCGGTAAAATTCCTCCAGCAGCAGACGCTGCTGAGTGGTGCCACTGCTGTCATGGGAGATGGCCGCCCGATCCCCCCGCCGGAAGGATTCCACATCCATAACAAAAAAATGCACTTCCAGCCCCAGTTCATCACCCCAGGCCTCAAGCAGGCTGGCCTTGGTGCTCAGTGTATTTCTCTGTTCCGCATCCAGCTGTGGATCATGGATAAGCCAGATATCAAAGTCACTTTGATGGGTATGCGCAATGCTGCCCATGCTGCCCATAAGGTAGATGCCATGGATCCAGTGGCGGCGATGGGCGCGCCTCTGGTAGGCAAAGCTCCGGCTGATGGATTTGGCAATGCGGATCTGCTCATTGGATGGCGAAAAATCAGACAGCCCTGCGGGTGTCTCACTGTTTACATACCCAGGCAACATAGGATGATTGATATGAAACAGCAAAGACAACAGCTTGATATAGTTCTGCTGATGGGGTGACAACTCCGTCTGTATGCGCTGCAGGCGCTCCTGATGCAGGCCTTGAAAACGATGGCGGATTTTTTGTAGCACCTTTCGGTCAATATCCTCTCTGGGAGGCTGCCCGGAAATAGAAGCCACCGCTCTATATACCCATTAGCAGGTCAGGATGCCATTGACGTTTCTGCCGCATCCAATGCCTGTTCAACCTGCTGGGTAAACCGTTTTGTATCTAGCCCTTTACCCCATGCAGCCAGACCAAACCGCAACCGAAACTCTGGCGCCTGTTGCCCTCCTGCTGTGGCAAGATCCTCCACCCCGTTGCTAATATTTTCAATCAGGGTGATGGCAGCCTCTTCAGAGGTCTCAGGCAACATCAGCATAAACCGATAGCCATCCCAGCGACCCAGAACATCTGCCCATCTCAACCGGTCACGCAGATAGTTACTCACTTTGAGTATCAGCTCATCCGAAATAGCCTCTGAGTTCTGTGGAAGAATTTCTGTAAGCGCCAGACTGAGTGGGTTCTGATAACGGCGACTACGCGTCACCTGCGCATCCAGCATCTGAGTCAGCGCACGACGATTGGTCAGACCAGTCAATGCATCGGTGATAGATAGCTCTTCCATTTGGCGGGTCAGCTGCTCATTTTGCTGCCGCAGCTGATACACCTCAGTCACATCCTGAAAATAGAGCAGCGTAATCCCTTCGCCTTTCAACTCTCGTGTCTCTCTCTGCAACCAGCAGTCAACCCCTGAAATATGCAGATGCACAAGATCCACGTTTTCCAGCAGTGGGCGGTGAATAGCTGAAGGCAGATTTTCCTGGTTGTGCCCCAGAAAATCCGCTGCCGAAAGCCCGGTCATTGCCTCAATCACAGGATTTACACCACAGATATTGCCCTGACTATTTAATGCCATCAAGCCAATGGGGCATGATTTAAACCACTCTTGCTCTGAAATGTTAGTTTGATTTATAGCAATCTCTTTAAATCCTTTAATTTAGCTGAGGATATGTAATTGACATGTATAGTACGGGGACAATAGCGGCAATTCCGAATAAAACTTAAACCTTTTATTCAGCGACCTCTATTTTCTGACGCGCCCGGACAATCGCCTGCCGAACCTGATTGGGGGCCGTGCCGCCAATATGATCACGGGCCACGACTTAACCCTCCAGGGTCAGCACATCAAACACATCCTGCTCAATGTCAGCGGAGAACCGCTGCAACTCCGTCAGCGTACAGGCCGAGAGATCCTTACCCTTTTCAATACAAAAGGCCACCGCCTTGCCGACAACCTCATGCGCATCACGAAAGGGCGTCCCTTTGCAGACCAGATAGTCTGCCAGGTCGGTCGCCGTTGCAGAACCCTGCATCGCAGCACTACGCATATTGTCATGCCTGCACGCTATGGCCGGGATCATATCGGCAAAGACCTTGAGGCACCCCTTGAGGTTATCAATGGTGTCGAACAGCGGCTCTTTATCTTCCTGATTATCTTTGTTGTAGGCCAACGGCTGACCCTTCATAAGCGTCAGCAGCGACATCAGATGGCCAAAGATCCGCCCCGTTTTTCCGCGCACCAGCTCAGGCACATCCGGGTTTTTCTTCTGCGGCATAATGGAAGAGCCGGTGCAGAAGCTGTCTGAGAGTTCAATAAAGCCAAACTGGGCAGACGACCAGATGACCAGCTCTTCAGAGAAGCGGGAGAGGTGCATCATAATCAGCGATGCCGCTGCGCTGAACTCGATCGCAAAGTCACGATCACTGACCGCATCCAGCGAGTTTTCCGCAGGCCGCTCAAAACCCAGCAGCTCTGCGGTGTAGTGACGGTCAATAGGATAGGTGGTGCCCGCCAGCGCGGCAGCGCCCAGCGGCATGATATTGACCCGTTTGTTGCAGTCCGCCAGCCGCTCCCGGTCGCGTTGCAGCATCTCAAACCAGGCCATCATGTGGTGGCCAAAGGTGACCGGCTGGGCCGTCTGTAGATGGGTAAAACCGGGCATCACCGTATCCGCCTCCCGCTCGGCAATATCCAGCAGCGCCCGCTGCAGACGCAGGATCTCAGCACGGATCACTTCAATCTCATCACGCATGTAGAGTCGGATATCGGTAGCCACCTGATCATTGCGGGAGCGCCCGGTATGCAACTTTTTGCCGGTGTTGCCGATACGCTGGGTAAGGGCAGACTCCACATTCATGTGGACATCTTCCAGCGAGATGGACCAGTGGAATTCACCGCGCTCAATCTGATCGCGAACAGCCTCCAGACCGGAGATGATCTCGTCGCGCTCTGCCACTGTCAGAATGTCGGCCCTGGCCAGCATGGTGGCATGGGCGATAGAGCCCTGAATATCGTAGCGATAGAGCCGCCGGTCAAAGTCTACAGAGGCGGTAAAGGCCTCGACAAAGGCGTCCGTTGGCTCATTAAATCGGCCAGACCACGGTTTTGCAGGTATATTATTGTCACTCATTAAAATGCTTCCTGGGTGCTTGATACCGGGGATTATACCCAAGAGTTGAAAGTGAGATGCGTAAAAAGCAGAAAAAAATCATACCCAAGAGCGCACAGGGAACAGGCTTTTTGCCTGATTTCTGCACGCTGCGCAGTATGCTCATCACCATCGTCTCAGCAGAGCTGCTGACCATGGTGCTCACATTAAGCACAGATATTGCCTCAAATGAACTGCTGCATGAACTCAGCCTGCGCTCCCTGTTCGTTCAGTGGATAGCCCTCGCCAGTACCGCCCTACTCTGCATATTTCGTCCCTGGCTAAACCGGCAGGGCAACATTAAAGCCGGTATTTTGGCCTGGTTGATCATTCAATGCATTACCTTGATTATCAGCGAAGCCGCCTTTCAACTGCTAAATGATACTGATCGGTCATTGGGGGTAATAAACAACCATAGCGACTTTCTATTTCGAAGCCTTGGGATCAGTATCATCGTATCAGCCCTGGGGCTACACTACCTGCATATCCAGTTTTTATGGCGACAACAAGCCGTGGCAGAGTCACAGGCCCGCCTGCAGGCACTGCAATCACGCATTCGCCCACACTTCCTGTTTAATAGCATGAATACCATCGCCAGCCTGACCCGTACCCACCCAGAGATTGCAGAAGAGGCGATACAGGATCTGGCGGATCTGTTCCGGGCATCACTCTCATCCGCAGAAACCCAATCCACCCTGGGGGACGAGCTGGAATTGGCACGTGGCTATCTGCGCATTGAAAAGCAGCGCCTGGGGGAACGCATCCAGATCGAGTGGGATCTGGATGAGCTGCCCGAGAACGCCAGCATGCCACAGCTGGTACTTCAACCCCTGTTGGAGAATGCGGTCTATCATGGCATTGAGCCATCACCGGAAGGGGGAAAGATTCAGATAACCGGCCGCTACCGTCGTAACCGGGTCAATCTGGGCATTAGAAACTCCCAGCCACCAGAAGGCAGTACCCGACATAACAGTGGCAACCACATGGCACTGGAGAACATTCGCCAGCGGCTTGAAGGGCTGTTTAGCGGAGAAGCCCACCTGACCATGAGTGAGATTGAGGGTGATTATCAGGTTCGGCTGGTTTTCCCTCATCCCTGGAAACCGTAATGAAAATACTGATTGTTGATGACGAACCCCTGGCACGGGCACGACTGCGCAGCCTGATGGATGAGATTGGCGCCCCTTATGAAGTGGCCGGAGAGGCAGAAAATGGCACTGAGGCACTGCAAAAATGTGCGGCAACCGGCGCCGACCTGGTATTGATGGACATCAGCATGCCCGGCATGGATGGCCTGACAGCCGCTGCCCAACTGGCCGAGCGCAAGACACCACCTGCCGTCATCTTCACCACGGCACACAGCGACCATGCCCTGGAGGCATTTGAACGCAGTGCCGTAGATTATCTACTGAAACCCATCCGGCTTAGCCGCCTGCGCAAGGCACTGGAGAAGGCGCAGGCCATCAATCGCGTTCAAATCCAGGTTCTGGAGCAGGCTCAGGAAAAAGAGAAAGCCGCTGCTGACAGCTATATCTGCGCCAATATTCGGGGCGGCATTCAGCGCATCCCTGTCGCAGAGATCATCTATTTCATAGCTGATCAGAAGTATGTGTGCGCTTACTATCAAGGTGGAGAGGTACTGCTGGAAGAGCCACTGTGTTCGTTCGAAGAGCGCTTTGGCGAGCAGTTTATACGCATTCACCGCAACGCCCTGGTATCCAGTAAACATCTGATGGGGATAGAGAAAAACAGTAGCAATCAAGCTGTTGCCACACTCCACGGCACCCATCAACGGCTGCAGATCAGCCGACGGCACCTGCCCAAGGTACGACAGTGGCTAAAAGGTAAATAAGAGATCTGGCCTTTAACCTTTTCACGTTAACCGATAACATTGCGCTTTTTTATAATTGAGTGCGACCCATGCCTGAGCAGACCATCCGTATTGCCACCCGTAAATCTCCTCTTGCCATGTGGCAGGCTGAACATGTTGCAGCCGAGCTAAAGAAGGCTCACCCCGGACTCAGGGTTGAACTGCTGGGCATGAGCACCAAAGGTGACCGCATCCTGGATGCACCATTAGCCAAGATTGGCGGCAAGGGTCTGTTCGTAAAAGAGCTGGAACAGGGCATGCTGGAGGGCACTGCCGATATTGCCGTCCACTCAATGAAGGATGTCCCCGTTGAGTTGCCAGAGGGGTTGCACCTCCCCATCATCATGCAGCGCGAAGACCCACGCGATGCCTTCGTCTCCAACAGATACGCCAGCCTGGATGAACTGCCCCAAGGTGCCTGCATCGGCACCTCAAGTCTGCGCCGCCAATCTCAGCTCAGCGAAAGACGCCCTGATCTGGTGATAAAACCACTGCGAGGCAACGTCAATACCCGGCTGGCCAAGCTGGATGCCGGTGAATTTGACGCCATCATTCTCGCCTCGGCCGGCCTGATTCGCCTCGGCTTTAGCGAGCGCATCGCCTCATTCATCAGCGCAGAACAGAGCCTGCCCGCCATTGGCCAGGGTGCCGTTGGCATCGAATGCCGGAAAGATGACGAGCGCATAAACAGTCTGCTGAAACCACTTCACCACGAAGAGACCGCCATCTGTGTACGCGCAGAGCGTGCAATGAACCACCGCCTGAATGGCGGCTGTCAGGTACCTATAGCCGGCTATGCCGAACTGGAGGAGGGAAAAATCCACATGCGCGGACTGGTCGGCGAGCCGGATGGCAGCCATATCCTGCGAGCTGAGGCCGTAGGTGATGCCACGAAAACAGAGCAGCTGGGCATCCAGGTGGCAGACGAGCTACTGAGCCGTGGCGCCGACCGCATACTCAAAGCACTGTACGACAAATAATCAGCGCTGGACGCCATCATTGCCAAAGTCAGAGTGTGATCTTGCTGGAACAGGTGTGCTGGTTACCCGGGCAGCGCACCAATCCACCCCCCTGTGCGAACTGATCCGCAGCCATGGGGGGTATCCCATCACCTTCCCGGCCCTTGAAATATGTGGCCCGGAAAACCCCAGCATCACCCAATCACAGCTTGCCCGGCTTGACCGCTTTGATATTGCCATCTTCATCAGCCCGAATGCCGTCACCCATGGCCTGGCAATGCTGGAAGAGAGAACGCCATTAAACAGACTAAAAATAGCCGCGGTAGGTAAAAGCACAGCCCACGCATTGGAACAGGCGGGCCTGACTGTTGACATCACCCCGACAGACAGATTTGATAGTGAAGCCCTGCTGAAAACCCCGGAACTGCACCATGTTGAAGGCATCCAAATCATCATCTTCCGTGGCAATGGTGGTCGCCCCCTGCTTGGCGACACCCTGCAACAGCGCGGTGCAGCGGTCACCTATGCAGAGGTCTACCAACGCACCTGCCCGGCAGCAGACCCAACCGAGCTACTGGCCATTTGGTCAACCACCGTACAGGTTGTCACCGCCACCAGCATCGATATTCTGAACAATCTTGCCACTCTATTAGGGGCGAAAGGGATGCAGAAGTTACGCAGCACCCCGCTACTTGTTATTAGTGAACGCATGCAAACAGAGGCGCAGAAACTGGGGTGCCAGAATATCATCCTCGCGCAGCGAGCAGACGATCCATCGCTACTAAAAGCACTATGCAATTGGGTAGCTACAAAAAAATCTCAGTAGACGCAGTTTCTATTGATCATTTAATCGTGTTACTTTATCGTATCTGACTATAAAAAATATGCTCGGAGCATAATCAGTTAGAGATTTGGAAAATGTGATCTATTTCATATTTCAGTTTGGAATCGGATGAGTTTTTGCCGCTCTGGTCAAGCCAAACCGCACACCCAGAAGGCTTTTAACAATAATCCAGCACAAAGCTTAGACTTGTAAAACAGAGCCTCCGCCAACAGCCAAACATCAACTGTATGATATAAATCATTTTTTCCAAATCCCTAAATATGCTCCCATTTAGGTATCTAAAGAACGACTGACAGCAACGGTAAAAAAAATGACCGACAGCAACGACAAAGAGAAGGCCGCGGAACCAGAGATCATTGAGTCCGCCAATGAAACCGAAGAGACTGCAAACGAAGTTGAAGTAACCGCAGTCGATGATGAACCGCAAGAGGTAGAACCGACTGAGGCTGCACCGGCTGCACCCTCAAACAGCCCATCACCACTACCCCTGGCATTCTCCATCATGGCTATTGTCGGTGTCGTCCTGCTGGGTGCTGGCGGGTACTGGTTTGCCAATGAGCAGCAACGCCTGCTGCTCGAACAGCAATCACTGTTACAGAGCCAGGTTGCAGCCACTAAAAAAAGCGCGGAAACAGACCGCAACAGTCTACGCGCCAAAGTGGATACGATCAGTACCGAGCTTGCTGGCAGCGAAAGAGACATCGTTGCACATCGGGAGATAATGAATCTCCAGAAAGAGGCCTTTAACAAACAGACGACGGCCTTTGAGAAGCAGCAGCAGCAGTTTGAAACCGAGAGCAAACGGCTAAAACAGAGGGAATCTGAGCTACAGGCCACACTTGAAGACGTACGCCGCAGCATTGGCCGCACAGGCAACCAGTGGATGGCTGCTGAAGCAGAGTATCTGATGCGGGTAGCCAACCATCGGTTACGACTGGAACGTGATGAGAAAACCGCCCTCTCCGCACTCCAGGCTGCAGATGGCCGCCTGAAAGCAACAGGTGACCCACTCTGGACAGAGGTTCGTGAAGCACTTGCAAGTGAGATGTCAGACCTGCAGGCACTGGTAAAGCTGGACACCATTGGCAAAGCGGCCATCCTGGGCAGCATGGTTAAACAGGTTGATAAGCTCCGCCTGCTGGATGCCAAGGCCCCAGAGATTCATGTAAAAACCAAAACCTCCGAGGCGCTGAATCTGGATGACGTTATCTCCAAAGCCAAAGAGCTTCTGGCACAGGGATGGGCCGGTTTTAAGTCACTGGTTATCGTCCGACGCCATGACGCCCCCGTCACCGCAATGATGCCACCGGAGCATCGCTACTTCATCTACCAGAACCTGCGCATGCAACTGGAGGCCGCACGCTTTGCCATCCTGCGCGCTGATGAGGAGCTGTACAAATCCAGCCTGACCACTGTTCAGGAGTGGCTGAACGAATTTGTAGTAAAGGATGACCCCGCAGCCCAGGCCATGGCAGAAGAACTCAAAGGTCTGCTTAAAGTCAACATTCGACCTGAACTGCCTGACATCTCAGGCTCACTACGCCTATTGCGCGAGAAGATGAAGGTCATTGGCATGGAGGCATCTGCATCATGAGACTACTCTTCTTCTGCCTGATCGCACTGGGCATCGCCGCTTTTGTTGCACTGGGCATCCGCGAAGATAGCGGCTATGTCTTGATTGGCTACGATGTCTGGACATTCGAATCCAGCCTGGCGCTATTTGTGCTCGCCCTCGTTATTGTTTTTTCTGCCCTGTATATGGCATTACGCATCTTTGACAACCTATTGTCTGCCCCGGAAAAAATGCGCAGCTGGAGTTCCCGCCATAGCGCAAAACGGGCTCGCAAGGCTCTAAATCGTGGACTGCTAGAGCTATCAGAAGGCGACTGGAAGGGCGCAGAAAAGCACCTGTTACATCTGGCTGACCACTCAGAAACCCCCATGCTTAACTACCTGGCGGCTGCACGCTCAGCACAACAGCAACAGGCCTATGACCGACGCGATCATTACCTGCAACTGGCACACGCCTGCATGCCAACGGCTGATGTCGCTGTTGGCCTGACTCAGGCTGAGCTACAGATGGCCCATGAGCAACAAGAGCAGGCGCTGGCAACACTGCAACATCTGCGCAACATCGCCCCTCATCACACGCAAGTACTCAAGCTACTAAAGACGCTCTACGAACAATTGGGAGATTGGAACAGACTACGTGAGCTGCTGCCTGAATTGCGCAAGCGTAATGTTATTGGCGAGGATGAGCTAGAGGCGCTTGGAATCAACATATATAAAGCACTTCTGGGACAAGCTGCAACCGATGATGATCCCGCAAAACTGCGTCAATCATGGGAAGAGATACCCCGCAAACTCCAGACCCACGAAGAGCTGGTTGTATGCTATGTACAGCATTTGATGGAGAGAGGGCACAATGATCAGGCCCAGGAGCTTGTATTCAATACCATGCGTAAGCAGTGGAGTGAAATGCTGATAGAACTCTACGGACATATAGAATCCAGCAACCCCAGCAAACAGCTCTCAGCCGCCGAAGGGTGGCTCAGCAGAAAAGCAGATGACGCCGTGCTGCTGCTCACCTTGGGCCGCCTATGCTTACGCTGCAAACTCTGGGGTAAGGCACGAAGCTACCTGGAATCCAGTCTTAATATCTGCGCATCTTCAACCACCTACCGTGAGCTGGGTGCGCTGCTGGAGCAGCTGGATGAGCCAACAAAGGCCATGGAGTGTTACCGCGCCGGCCTTGAGTTGCATGTTGAAGACCCAACTTTAGACCTGCCTTCACCTGCTGAAGCAGAAAATGAGGAGACAGCGGCTGAAGAGCCTGCGCAGCAGCTGGAGCAAAAGAGCGCCTAAAAACCACTCTATCGCCCGGATACCACCTGCAGTACACACCGTATCCGGGCTTATAACTCTCCTACCTGGCCCTCTTCTTTGCCACCTTTTTCTTTATTGGCAACGGCAGGCTCTCTTTACTGCCCAACCACTCAAGGATAGGATCCCACTGCACCAGATCCTGGTAAACACTGGAAGGCGCCATCTCAAAGATCCCCAGTCCCCGCTCTGCAGAACGAATATAGTTCTGGCTCTCCCGCAAAGAGGAGAGAAAAGGGATATCCAAACTATTCAAAAACTTTTCCAGCTGCTGGTAGATAATCGTATTTTCCCTCACACGGTTGGCCACAACGGCAATACGCGTGCGATGACGTGATACCTGACGGGTAACCAGCAACTCATGTATAAATCGTGAACAGGCCCGGATATCAATCGGCGAAGGCATAACCGGGATAACCAGCGTTTGAACCTGTCGCAAAATAGTATCAATCTCCTTGCCATGGATGCCTGCAGGCACATCCATAATCAGATATTCTGTGCCCTTAGGTGCATGAACACCATCCTCAACCACATTAATACCCTCAATAAATGGAATACCCGTATAGTCCTGGCGAGCTACCAGCCAATCCAATGCGGAACCTTGAGGATCAAAATCAGCCAATGCGACCTTATAATCCTCATCAGCGAACCAAGTGGCGATATTGGTAGCCAGCGTGGTTTTACCACACCCTCCTTTGGAGTTCATCAACATGATTGTACGCATAACTTCATTCAACTCTTTAGGTTATTATTAATTATCCATTCGATTATAGAAGTTCGTTGAGTACTACTCACCTCTATTACAACATCGCTTCAATAGCATTCGGCGCATGCAGTTGCCAGTGGTTGACGATATGACAGAAAAGCTCAGCCGTCTTCTCCGCATCATAGATGGCTGAGTGGGCCTCGCTTTCATCCCAATCAATACCCGCAGCCTCTGCCGAGCGCGCCAAAACAGTCTGCCCATAGGCCAGCGCAGAAAACGAGACCGTATCAAATGTGCTAAAAGGGTGAAAAGGATTACGTTTAAATTTAGTACGTTCTACAGCGGCATTGATGAAACCAAGATCAAACCCCGCATTATGCCCAACCAAAATCGCTCGATTACAGTGACTGGCCTTGACTGCCTTACGAATAGGGGTGAATATTTTCTCCAGTGCCTTCATTTCTGATAAGGCCATTCGAAACGGGTGATCAGGGTCAATACCATTAAAAGCCAGCGCCCTTGGATCCAAATTTGCCTCTGGAAAAGGCTCCACATGACATGCATAGGTCTCTGCTGGCTGCAACAGCCCATCATCATCCATGCAAATAATGACTGCTGCAATCTCCAGCAATGCATCTGTATTTGAATTAAAACCTGCCGTCTCTACATCCACCACAATAGGAAGAAAGCCACGAAAACGATTTGCAATTTTTGGGTTATAGAGATGATCACACATATCACTACAGAATAAGGCAAGCGTGTCGCTATGAATAGAGGCAAATTCGATAACAGGATTAGTAACTTTAATGGATAGAAAACCCAAAGTATTCTTGCTTCAGATAATAAACAGTTGGCTCATCATACTACTGGCAGCAGGATACGTTGACGCCAGTACAGATGTACCCTTCTCTCATGGTCTACTTTTTCGTATTGAAAAACCAGGCATCCCCCCCAGCCATATCTTTGGAACAATGCACAGTGAAGACCCACGGGTTTTATCACTACCAAAACCGGTACAAGAGATCTTTGACCGCGCAGATACACTGGTACTCGAACTGGATTTAGGGCCGGCTACAATGCTGGCTTCAATGACCGGCATGCTATTGCAAGATGGAAGAGAGCTGCATGATGTCATTGGCACCCAACTCTATGAACAAACGGTTACCGCCATTGCAGGCAACGGCATGCCAGAGGAGGCCATCAAAAAATTTAAACCCTGGGGAATTGTTATGCTGCTCAGTATGCCACCCACAAAAACCGGCCAATTTTTGGATCTAACCCTCTATCAGTCTGCAATAGCACAAGGCAAAATCACCAAAGGACTTGAAACTGTGGAGGAGCAGCTGGCCATCTTCGACACACTACCTGAAATCAATCAGATATAGATGCTGCGTGATACGCTTGAACAGCGGCATCTGTTTAAACAGATGTTCGAAGAGCTGCTGACAGCCTACCTGAAACGCCAACTGGGCACACTGCATCAACTGAGTCATAAATATGGCCCAACAGATACAAAAACAGCACTGGAACTTGAAGAGAGACTGGTAAACAAACGCAATCAGCTTATGGCGGGGCGCATGAACCCCATCTTAAAGCAAGGAAATAGCTTTATCGCTATCGGCGCACTCCATCTTCCTGGGTCAAAAGGGATACTCAACATATTAAAGCAGCAGGGGTTCCAAATTACTGTGGTGTATTGAGCATATAAAGAGGACGCCCACATACATTGATTCTTGCTTTACCCGCACTAGCAATTTATGCTACCGACCCTGTGCGCCCCGATGCAAGAGTTTGGGTTCAGTGCATACGAAATAATCAAAAGATCAAAGGACAATACAATGGGTTACAAGCGTTTTTATCGTCAACTGGGGATACTCGTCCTGGTTTCATCAGCACTATTTGCCGGATGCGCCACCACCAATACCTATTACGATGACCCACGCGACCCACTCGAACGCTACAATCGCTTCATGTATGAGGTAAACGACACATTGGATCGCGCCATCATCAAGCCGCTGGCCCAAGGGTATAAGGCCGTGCTCCCAGCCCCAGTTGATCGCGGCATTACCAATATTTTTAACAACCTTGTCGATCTCACTTCAGTTCTAAACAACATACTTCAATTCAAATTTGAGCATGCCGCATCCGGGCTGGGTCGCGTAATGGTCAACACCACCTTTGGCATCCTCGGCTTGATCGACATTGCAAGCATGCACGATATACCAAGATACCGGGAGGATTTTGGTCAAACCCTGGGCAGCTGGGGTATAAGCCCTGGCCCTTATATCGTGCTTCCACTTCTGGGGGCTAGCGATATCCGTGACACCTTTGGTCTGGTCGTCGATTGGTATGTTGACCCCGTTCGCCAAGTCAATCCCAGCAAGCCCCGCTGGACGCTGGCTGGACTACGTGGGCTAGATCAGCGCGCAGACCTCCTGTCCGCCAGCAAAATCATGGAAGAGGCCGCTCTGGATAAATATGAATTCCACCGGGATGCCTATATTCAAAAAAGGCAAAATGATATTCACGACGGTAATCCGCCCATCGAAGATGAAGATATGGAGTAATGTACTCCCTTTACAAATCTAACCACGGATACATTAATCGGACACATCACCAGCATTCAGAGCAATGAGCTTATTGCCTCAATCACCTTGGACAACGATGGTAATTTCCCTGTTATTTCACTGCAGGGCGGGCTGATTCTTACAAGATAGATCGGCTCATACCTCGCTATCATACAGGGAGGGATCTGCATCCTAAGTTATAACTATGTAGAAGCCTGAGCAGGAATGATAGAACCTCAGCTTGCAACAAAATAAGCTATAATCCCCTGCTTTCAGCCGTAGCAACCGCGAATTAATTCGGAGCAAATCTCATGTCAGAGTCTGGTATTAAAAAAGTCGTACTGGCCTATTCAGGTGGACTGGACACCTCAGTCATCCTGAAGTGGCTGCAGGAGACCTACGACTGTGAGGTAGTGACCTTCACCGCCGATATAGGTCAGGGTGAAGAGGTCGAACCCGCCCGCGCCAAAGCCCAGGCCTGTGGTGTAAAAGAGATCTATATCGATGACCTGCGTGAAGAGTTTGCCCGCGACTATGTCTTTCCCATGTTCCGTGCCAATGCCATCTATGAAGGTGAATATCTGCTGGGCACCTCCATTGCCCGCCCTCTGATCGCCAAACGCCTGATCGAGATCACCAATGAGACCGGCGCAGACGCCATCTCCCACGGTGCCACTGGCAAAGGTAATGATCAGGTGCGCTTTGAGCTGGGTGCCTACGCCCTCAAACCCGATGTGCATGTCATCGCCCCCTGGCGCGAATGGGATCTTAACTCCCGCGAAAAACTACTGAACTACGCTGAAAGCCACGGCATCTCCGTTGACGCCAAACGCAAGGGCGGCGGTTCACCCTACTCCATGGATGCCAACCTGCTACACATCTCCTACGAAGGCAATGAACTGGAAGACCCCTGGGCCGAGCCGCAAGATGATATGTGGCGCTGGACTGTCTCCCCCGAAAAAGCTCCAGATCAACCCACCTACATTGAGCTAACCTTTGAGCAAGGCGATATCACCGCCATTGATGGTGAGGCCATGAGCCCAGCCACTGTGCTGGGAACCCTGAATAAGCTGGGTGGTGAGAACGGCATTGGCCGTGATGACATCGTCGAAAATCGCTATGTAGGCATGAAATCACGCGGCTGCTATGAAACCCCCGGCGGCACCATCATACTCAAAGGCCACCGCGCCATAGAATCCCTCACCCTGGACCGGGAATCTGCCCACCTCAAAGATGAGCTGATGCCACGCTACGCCAGCCTGATCTACAACGGCTACTGGTGGAGCCCAGAGCGGGAGATGCTGCAAACCGCTATTGACCAGACCCAAAAGGTAGTCAACGGCGTGGTGCGGCTCAAGCTCTACCAGGGCACCGTTATGGTCGTGGGCCGCAAGTCAGAGAGCCATAGCCTGTTTGATGAATCCATCGCCACCTTTGAAGAGGATGATGGCGCATACAACCAGGCTGACGCCGAAGGCTTCATCAAACTCAATGCCCTGCGCCTGCGTGTCGCCGCCCGGCGGAACGGCTGATCAAATAGAACAGCGGCCAGGGATGGCGACCAGCCTATGTCCGGCCACTGCAGACCCCGGATAGCCGTCAGCAGTTGCCTGCTGGGCAACCCTGTCCGTTACGATGGCACAGATAAATTTAACGACCTCATCTGCAACCATCTCGCCAAACAGTTTGAGCTGGTTGCCATCTGCCCCGAAGTTGACGCCGGTTTAGGTATACCCCGCCCCCCAGTCAGATTAACCGGCAACCCCCGGCAACCTTTGGCATTGGGGGTTGAAGATGTCCATCTGGATGTAACCTCTGCACTGACGCGCTTTACCCGGAGCTGGCTGACTCAAGCAAAAGCCATCTCTGGATTGATTCTCAAATCACGTTCACCCAGCTGCGGTCTGTGGGACACCCCTGTTTTTGACCCGCATGGAGAGATCCAAAGCAGAGGCCCCGGACTCTTCAGCCGGATAGTCATCCAGCACCACCCACAGCTGCCAATGGATGATGAAATCAGGCTTGCAGATCCAAGGCACTGCGCAATTTTTATTCGCCGCGTTCAACAATATGCAGCCCGCTAAACTGCTCAAGTTTTAAATATTTCTGCCGAATACCATTGGGAATTCAGGCGCTAAAGAGCCTCCCCTTTTGTCTCAAATGGAAGCTATACATGACTGCAGAAACCCTGATTAAAGATCTCAACACGCTGGTAGCACTGCCACAAGCCTATGTGCAGATCAGTCAGATGATCAACTCGCCCAAACATTCAGCTATGGATATCGGGAAGATCATTGCACAGGATACCGATCTATCTGCACGACTGCTGA
>JAJRZI010000117.1 GCA_024275295.1 Gammaproteobacteria bacterium
AGAGATTATCCGACACCGGCAAAGCGTCCTGCCTGGTCGGTGCTGGATAACACAAAACTGAATGATGCCTTTGGGCTGGCGCTACCCGACTGGTGGCATTCGCTGCAGTACTGTATGGCTGAGGTCTAGACTGCCCTTTTTAGGTTAAACCAACCTGACCATTTATATAGTGTGGCCAGAGTTTTCCAGCCAGAATCTTTTGCAGGTCATTTCCAATAACTGCCTTTTTCCAGCCGCTAAGAAACGCCAGATCCTGATTGCCAGTTACCAGCTGCTCCAGCTCTTTGCGGGTAGCCAGGGCTTGAGGGCTGAGCTGTTGTTTTTTAGCCAATAGGCGTACGCCGCACATCAGGATATCAACCATAGCCTCCTGTTCGATGGTCAGACGGATGCGCTGGATTTTTTCCTTGGGCCATACTTCAGAAGGGAGCTTGCTGCTGTCACTGATAAGTTTTAACAGGGTGTCACCATGTCGCTCTATCGCGTGTCCTTCCAGCCCACGGGTGTGTGAAAGTTGTGCTTTGTCTCTTGGCTTGCGGCGTGCCAACTCTAGTAGTACATCATCCTTGATAATCCAGCCTTTGGGTTTGTTGCGTTCCATGGCAACGGTTTCGCGCCAGCTGGCAAGGGACTGGAGTATGGCAAGCTGCACCCCTTTCAGATGCTGGCGGCCACGGATGCGTTGCCACTGTTGCCGTGGATCAATCTGATAGGTGGCTGGTGTTGTCAGGGTTTTAAAATCATCCTCCAGCCAGTGTGTGCGTCCAAGATTATCCAGCTCAGTTTTTAGTTGAAGATAGATCTTGCCAAGATAGATTACATCATCCAGTGCATAGCGGTGCTGCTCCTGGGCCAGCGGGCGCAAGCTCCAGTCGGTGCGGGAGTGGCTCTTATCCAGCGTGATGCTGAGTAGTTTTTGTACCAGGGCAGCATAGCCAATCTGGTCGCCATGACCGGTCAGCATGGCAGCAAGTTGGGTATCAAACAGTGGTGTGGGCAGGGTGTCCCACAGCTGATGGAAGATCTCCAGATCCTGGCGGCCGGCATGGAAGATCTTGGTTATATCCGGATTTTCCAAAAGTGGCATCAAAGCAGAGAAATCATCTATCTGAAGTGGGTCGATGCAGGCAGCGATCTGATCATTGGCGATCTGCAACAGGCAGAATTTGGGGTAGTAGGTCTTTTCCCGCAGAAACTCGGTGTCGAGGGCCAGCCATTCGCTTTTGGCCAGCCGGTTGCACAGGTTGTGAAGTTGCTCGGGTGTGTCGATAAAGCGTTCTTGCATGTGGGTTTCTACTATTCTTTTGTAAGATCCGGCTATGCCATCATGGCGAGGTTGTCGCGTCAAAGGTATGATGCCTACATAAACTATAACTGTGAAGTGGATATCCCAGAGTGAGTGCATTATTTAATTATTTCTTTGAGCTTTGCCTGTTACGGGCCAAACCGCAGGATCTTCCTGTCTCCCGGGTGCTGCTGGGTCTTGTTATCGCTGCCAATATAGTGGTGGGGGTGCTGGCCTTTAGTGATCTCTATGGCAGCGTCCTGCGCGCGCTGATGGCAAGCGTGGTGGAGAACCTCTTTTTCCTGACTATCCTGGGGCTGTTGCTCTATTTTAAAGAGCTGTTTCCACGCTTTAATCAATCGGCAACTGCTCTGCTGGGGAGCAGCACACTGTTGGCGATCATACTGATTCCGCTCTATTCGATGGCGGGCGATGCGGCGGATCACTCAGTCATGGCCGTAGTGGCTGATTTGGGCGCGCTGTTGCTGCTTATCTGGTCGCTGATGGTGATGGGGCATGTCCTGCGCTATACGCTGGATGTTCCTTTTGGACGTGGCATCTCATTGGCCATCGTCTATTTTCTGTTGTCCAGCCTGTTTGTTGGGAGCCTGTTTCCACTCTCATGAAGATTCATATCCTGGGTATTTGCGGTACCTTCATGGGCGGGATCGCCCTGCTGGCCAGGGCCATGGGCCATGAGGTGAGTGGCTCTGATGCCAATGTCTATCCACCCATGAGTAGCCAGCTCCAGGCTGCGGGTATCCATCTGTCAGAGGGGTATGACCCGGCACACCTGAAACCAGCACCAGATTGTGTGGTGGTGGGCAATGCGATGTCACGGGGCAATCCAGCCGTGGAGTATATGTTGGATGCCGGGTTGCCCTATGCCTCAGGCCCACAGTGGCTGGCGGAGCATGTGCTGCAAAACCGCTGGGTATTGGCTGTGGCGGGCACCCATGGCAAGACCTCAACTGCCAGCCTGTTGGCCTGGATATTGGAAGATGCCGGGTTGAATCCTGGTTTTTTGATTGGTGGCGTTCCGCTCAATTTTGCTGTTTCAGCGCGACTTGGGAGTGATCCCTTCTTCGTGGTTGAGGCGGATGAATATGACACCGCTTTTTTTGATAAGCGCTCCAAGTTTGTCCACTACCGGCCAAGAACGCTGATACTCAATAATCTTGAGTTTGACCATGCCGACATCTTTGATGATCTGGCCATGATTCAACGCCAGTTTCACCATCTGGTGCGTACTGTGCCAGGGTCAGGTCTGATCATTGCGCCGGAAGCCGATCAGGCGCTGCATGAGGTGCTGGATATGGGGTGCTGGACAAAGGTGGAGCAGTTCAGCCCTGATGCAAAATCCCAGTGGCACCCGGCCCATACCAATCCGGATGGCAGCTGTTTCGATGTGATCTGTCATGGTAAAAAAGCAGGCAGGGTGGAGTGGGATCTGAACGGCCGCCACAACATTGCCAATGCCCTGGCCGCCTTGGCTGCGGCGAGGCATGCGGGTGTTCCTCCTGCTACAGCAGTTGAAAGCCTGGCCTCTTTTAAAAATGTGCGACGCCGAATGGAGCTGCGGGGCGAGGTGCAGGGCATCAAGGTCTATGATGACTTTGCGCACCACCCAACGGCCATTGAGACAACACTGGCCGGTCTGCGCGCACGAGTGGGTGAGGCGCGCATTATTGCCATACTTGAACTACGATCCAATACCATGCGTATGGGCGTGCATGCAGAGCAGCTGGCCTCCTCCCTGTGGGCGGCGGATTGTGTCATGGTCTATACCCCGCCTGAGCTGGAGCTGGATGCAGATCGGGTGTTTGCGGATCTGGGTGAGCGTGTTCAGCTGCATGCCTCTGTGGCAAATATTGTAGCGGCCATTGGGGCTGAGGCCCAAACAGGGGATCACATATTGGTTATGAGTAACGGTGGCTTTGAAAATATTCATCAACACCTGCTGGATGCGCTGGCCTCATCGACCATCGTGGTGGGCTAGATGCCAAAGTATGGAAAGCCAATAACCCTGGCCATTACCGGTGCTTCAGGCAGCGCCTATGGTCTGCGCCTGTTGCAGACACTGCTGGAAGCAAAACGGCGTGTCTACCTGCTGTTATCCCGACCCGGACAGATGGTAATAAAAATGGAAACCGGGCTTGATTTGCCCAATACTCCGACAGATATCCAGACCTATCTCAGCAGACATTTCCGGGCCGGCGAGGGTCAACTCCGCGTCTTTGGGCGGGAGCAGTGGACAGCACCGGTGGCGAGTGGCTCCAACCCGCCTGAGGCGATGGTGGTCTGCCCCTGTACCACCTCAACCCTCTCGTCGATTGCCTGCGGTGCCAGCAACAATCTGCTAGAGAGAGCGGCAGACGTGATGCTGAAAGAGCAACGTAAGCTGATACTGGTGGTGCGGGAGACCCCGTTCTCCGCCATCCATCTGGAGAACATGCTCAAACTGGCACGACTGGGCGTAGTGGTGATGCCTGCATGCCCCGGTTTTTATAATCAACCGCAAACCATAGATGAGATTGTGGATTTTATGGTGGCGCGGATACTGGATCAGCTGGTCATCGAGCATAGGCTGACGCCGCGTTGGGGTGAGGGTTAAACCTAAAAAGATCCACATCTTCAGCACCTTAGTTGCCCTCGCTACGGTTCCAACTGCTCTTTTTAGGTTAATCAGTCTGTGGAGGTTCTTCTATCAGCAGCAGATAGGGATCGACTGCTTTATGTGGGAGATCGGTGATGTCAGTACGCAGGATCTCCATTGGGGTATCAAAATCAGCAGATGTCTTGGCATAGTGCAACAGCACCAGCGCATCGGCCTGTTGCTGCCGGGTGACACTACCCACCCAGAGGCTCTTTTGGCCGGGCATTAATACCGTATTGGATGGCCACAGCCGCAGCACCAGTCGGCCATCATCAGCAAGGGGTTTAATCATGGCCAGTGACTCGTGGCGGCCATCGTGTACCTGAGGCAGTACGGGCAGCGCCTGCAAGGGCAGGGACGGGGAGAGTAGTTTCAGGATGTCATCCCACTGTAGCTCATCAGCCTGCCGCCAACCTTTTTCCATCAGTTTTATCTTGAGCCATTCCAGTGTTCCTGCATATTGAAGATAGAGTGGGTGATTGTGTCTGCCTCTGATGTCATGCCGGAAAGCGGATTGTTTTTGCCATGCGTGATCCAACCACTCTGAACTACTAAGGTGCTGTTTCTCTTCTGCGGGTGTGTAAAGAGTGATGTCTGATTCATGGTTATTCCAGGCCTGCAGGCTGGTGGTGAGTGCCAGCAGGGTGATGGCGCAGAGTGTGAGGCCGTGCCAGTGGGTGACCACTGCTGTATGCCGATGATAGGCAATGCCGAGCAGCGTTACCCAGGCCAGCCCCAGGCTCAGACTGGCCATGACATCAGAAAACCAGTGGGCACCAAGATAGAGCCGGGAGAGCGCTACCAGCAGCACCAGCAGCGCTGCCAGACCGTAGGGCAGCCAGCGGTGCAGAGGTGTGATGGCGCGGGCGATCACCACCGAGAGAAAGCCGAAGATAACGGTGGCTCGCAACGTGTGGCTGCTTGGAAAGCCGTAGGGGCTGAGTCCACTGATGCCGATATCGGGGCGGGGCAGCTGAAGGCTGTATTTCAGGATGAGTGAAGCCAGAAATCCAAAACCAACAGCAGCCAACCAGTAGCCCATGGTGTGCCACTGCCGTTGCCAAAGCAGAAAAACAAGTACGCCCAGTGCCAGGGTGGTCATGACGGGGGCATCGGCCAGCCGGGTGAAGTGGATCATCAGCTGATCAGCCCAGGGTGTGCGCAGGCTTTGAGTGGCCTGCAGCAGTGCCTGGTCGATACCCAGGCCGTGCCGAGTGAGTGCCGCTGTCAGGATGAGTGCTAAGAGTCCTGTGCTAAAAACAAGCAGGGTTGCCAGGATAGCCAGCCCCCTCGCCTCCGGGTGTTGCGGGTCTGCCAATGCAGCGGCCAGATTCTTCAGCTTGGGATGGTTCTGGCTCCACCTGAGCGCCGCCTGCACCCAGGCGGTCGCGCGGGGGTGGAGGAGTAAAAACAGGTGTTTGATACCCCAGATCAATAGCCAGATCAGCGCCACCACCAGCAGTAGCAGAATGACCAGCCGGACGGCCACCTCTGAGGCCAGCCCCAGCGATGCTCCCAATACCATGCCGGGCAGCAGGTAGAGCGGTGCCCAGACCAGTGCGGATATGATGTTGGCGGCAAGGAAGCGGGAGGCCGGCATGCCCATCATGCCAGCCACCATCGGGATAATGGCGCGGGTTGGGCCGACAAAACGGCCGATGACTACACTCTTTCCACCGTAACGCCGGAAGAAGGTGATGCCCCGCTCAAGGGATTGTGGGTGTTTGTTGAATGGCCAGAGCAGGGCCAGCTGTTCACGGTAGTGATGACCCAGCAGGAAGCTGAGGCCGTCGCCTGCAATGGCACCGGCAATGGCCCAGCCACAGGTGGGCCAAAACGCAAGTGTGCCGGTACTGATCAGTGTGCCAAAACCGATCATCATGGCGGCGCCGGGTATCAGCATGCCGATAACCGCCAGGGATTCGCCCATGGCGACAAGGAAGATGACGATGCCTGCCCAGACCGGATGCAGGGCGATCCACCCCAGGAGCTGCTGCAGTAGCTCAGTCATCGCTTCAAGCTGCAGAGATGGTTAGTCGTTAATTCTCCCATGTCCTGCAACTTGAAGCACTTTGGGTGATGATGCTTAATTAATTTCGGCAAAAGCAGCCTCAGCTGCTTCAAGGGTGGCGGTAATGTCATTATCGCTGTGTGCAGCGTAGACAAAGCCTGCCTCGTAGGATGATGGCGCCATGTATATGCCGCGATCCAGCATGGCGTGGAAGAACTGCTTGAAGGCCTCCTGGTCACAGGCGGTGGCCTGGGCAAAGTTCTCTACGGCGGGTGCATCGGTGAAGAAGATGCCGAACATGCCGCCGACCTGGTTATAGGTGAGCGGGACACCGGCCTTCTCTGCCTGGGCGACCAGTCCGGTTGCTAGCTTCTCGGTGATGGCGGAGAGCACATCATAAAAGCCGGGGGTGGCGATCAGCTCCAGTGTCTGCAATCCGGCGGCCATAGCGACCGGGTTGCCAGAGAGGGTGCCTGCCTGATAGACGGGGCCGAGCGGTGCAATCTTCTCCATGATCTCGTGTTTTCCACCAAAGGCACCCACGGGCATGCCGCCACCGATAATCTTGCCCAGGGTGGTCAGATCCGGGGTGATGCCGTAGTAGCCCTGAGCACCGCCCAGCGAGACGCGGAAACCGGTCATCACCTCATCGAAGATCAGCACCGTGCCGTATTGGTCGCAGACCTCACGCAGCCCCTCCAGGAATCCGGCAACGGGCGGGATGCAGTTCATGTTGCCCGCAACGGGTTCTACGATGATGCAGGCGATCTGCTCGCCCATCTTGCTGAAGGTCTCTTGTACCTGTCCCAGATCGTTATAGTCCAGTGTGAGGGTATGCTCGGCCAGTGACGCGGGCACGCCGGGTGAGCTGGGCTCGCCCAGAGTTAGTGCGCCGGAACCGGCCTTTACCAGCAGGGAGTCGGAGTGGCCATGGTAGCAGCCTTCAAACTTTACGATCTTGTCGCGGCCGGTGTAGCCACGGGCCAGGCGGATGGCGCTCATGGTGGCTTCGGTGCCTGAGCTGACCATGCGCACCATATCCATTGAGGGCACCAGTTCACAGACCTTGTTGGCCATTTCAGTTTCGATGGCGGTGGGTGCGCCGAAGCTGAGCCCATTCTGGACGGCCTTCTGTACAGCGGAGATCACGGCGGGGTGGGCGTGTCCCAGGATCATCGGTCCCCAGGAGCCGACATAATCAATGTAGCGATTGCCATCTGGATCGTAGAAGTAGGCACCGGAGGCGCGCTCGACAAATATAGGGTCGCCGCCGACACCACGGAAGGCCCGCACGGGGGAGTTGACGCCGCCCGGAATATGATACAGGGCTTGCTCGAAAAGTTCTTGGGAACTGCTCATATTTGGTGATCCTCAAATAGTTTGGCAAATTGACGGCAGGCAAGTTGAATGTTTTGCTGTGCAAACAGACCCTGGATGACGGCCAGCATATCAGCTCCGGCCTGCACGAGTTGGGCACCATTTTCCGGGGTTATTCCGCCGATGGCAACCACTGGAATACTGAGTGCTTTTTTCGCTTGCTGCAGAAGGTCAATGTTGGCCTTAACCGCATGGGGTTTTGTGCTGGAAGTAAAGAATCGGCCAAAGGCGACATAATCGGCGCCAGCTGACGCTGCATCACGTGCATACTGGAGGCTGTTGTAACAGGAGATGCCGATGATGGCGGATGTCCCCAGCTCATTGCGTGCCTGTTGTAAGGGTATGTCATCACGTCCGAGGTGAACCCCGTCAGCATTGATTTGTTGGGCAAGTGCCAGATCATCATTGATGATCAGCGGGACATTATGGATCCGGCACAGGGTGAGCAGTTGCGTTGCCTCTTCCAATCTTTTGGCCTGGCTGCTGCTTTTATCCCGGTATTGAACGATACGGGTGCCACCGAAAATGGCGGCCTCTACCTGGGCATAGAGTTTGTTGCCCTCCCCCAGTGTTTGGTCGGTAATGGCGTAGAGTCCGCTAAGTTGTCTTGTCATGCCGGCTGCTGCCTGAGTTTGTAGAGTCGATCGGGTAGTGCCTGTCCCTGGCCTAATCTATGAGCATGTGCCAATGATTGCCAGGCAAAAGCCTGGGCATTGTATACGGCCTTGGTGAGGCTTTGTCCCTGTGCCAGCAGGGTGGCAATAGCGGCAGCCAGGGTGCATCCAGAACCGTGATACTCACCCGGTAGCCGTGGCCATTGCCAATGGTTGATCACCCCTTTTGGGCCATAAAGATGGTTGATGACCTCATTGTGCTCTTCATGGGTGCCGGTTATCAACAGATGTTGGCATCCGTGTTGTAAAAGTATCTTAGCGCAGCTGTCCAGATTGGTGGCGCTGGTCAGCGTACGGGCCTCTTGAGAGTTGGGGGTGAGTAGGTAGGTGAGTGGCAGCAGCTCCTGCAGAAGGGTCTGGTGCAGTTTATCGCTAGTCAATGGTGTGCCTCCTCCAGCTGCCAATACGGGATCAAGCACCACCGGGATGTCGGGGTGCTTTTTCAATAGCTGTGCCAGCTCATGAGCAACAGTGGCACTACCGATGAGGCCAATCTTGATGGTGCTGACAGGTAGGTCAGCCAAAACGGCCTCAGCCTGGGCGATGACCACCCTGGGTTTAACGGGAATCAACTGTTGAACATTGCAGCTGTCTTGAATGGTCAGGCAGGTGATAGCGCTGCTGGCATATCCTCCCAATGCCACAATGGCCTCACTGTCGGCCTGGATACCTGCGCCACCGCTGGGGTCATGGCCGCCAATAGCGAGTGTTACAGTAGATACTGTGTTGGATGTAGGGTTGGTCATGGTGGGCATTAAACCTGGAAAAATCAGTTGGGTGCACGCACATGATGCAACCTCTTAATCCATCTGGCTATACAAAAAAGATCCTCATCACCCATTAGGTGACCACGGACTTTTTTGTTACGCCAGCCGAATCAATATGTCACACCCTGCACGCATACCCAACTGATCTTTTTGGGTTTAAGCTAATCTAAAGAGCAGCTGGGAGTATGTATTTGGCGTAATATATCGGTTTGGCTAAATGGATCAATAGCTTGCGTCATATATCTGTTGTTTACCTGAGCTTTCTTTTAGCTTTAAGGCAATAAAATCAGTTTTTCATCTTACCAGCATTGGATTTTTGACTAAAATTGTCATGTAGTCCTTGAATTGGTAAGGCTGAATACTATGACTCCTCATACTGATTTTGTTGAAACGGCACGCGTTTATTGTGATCTGATCGACCACTTGGAAAGTGATGATACTGTTTGGTTGGAACAGTTAGCAAAACTCCTGCCGCGTCTGCATGCGGCAGTGGCTGAATTGGATCAATCCAAAGACAATACTGGCATCTGTTCTTCGGAGCAGGATCTTGATGACCGCTTTGAGTTGTTCAGTCGCCTGCATACGCTGCTGGGTGAGAGAGACCCCTATTGGCTGGAATTTGATGTCTCATCGGATGGTCAGCTTATGACAGGTAGTCTGGCTGATGATTTGACGGATATCTTTTGTGAGCTGAAAGTGGGTCTGGATATGCTGGAAGGTCATCCAGAGAAGAGAAGTAAGGCGCTAAACAGGCTCTGTAGTAGTTACAAAACACATTGGGGTCAGCATCTTATGGATGCCCAGCGACACCTCTATGAGCTGGACACCCGAGATCAATTGCATTTCTAGTACACCGTCCAGGTTATATTGACAGACCAACTGAGTCCGTCAATATAACCTGGACGGTGCACTAGTCCTTCCCACCTGATTAGGCCTTTTAATCCCAGTTCAGAGGTGCAGAATTCGCATGCCGGAGAGTGGGGTGATATAATTACCTGACTTTATCACTCATTTATTATTGAAATTCAGGAGGCAGTGGTATGACTGCGACAACCGATAAAATTCTGACAGCGGACTATATGACGCTTACTGCCCCGGCTCAGAGCAAGATTGTAGATCTGATTACCCAGGTGGAAGAGGATATTCAAGGTGTTCGTGTCTATGCAACCGCAGGTGGTTGCAGTGGTGTTGGCTTTGGCATGACCTTTACCGATCAGATTGATGAGACCGACAATGTCTTGGAATGTGAAGGATTCAAGGTCGTGATAGATGATGGCGCAGTGCCGCATCTGCAAGGCGTAGAGATTGACTATGTTGATCGTGGTGATGGCACCTCTGTCTTCAAGTTCAACAATGTTCAGCCTGTGAAGGATGAGAGTGCTTGCAATAGCTGTGCTTCTGCCAGCACCTGTAGCAGCTGATCACTGTAATACGGCATTAATAAAAAAGCGGCAGGCTTTTTAGGCCTGCCGCTTTTTTATGGAGTAAGTATTTAGGAGTCAGGAGCCAGAAGAGCATGGCAT
This sequence comes from Gammaproteobacteria bacterium, assembly GCA_024275295.1. Classification (GTDB taxonomy): domain Bacteria; phylum Pseudomonadota; class Gammaproteobacteria; order Chromatiales; family Chromatiaceae; genus WFXD01. The sequence goes on from JAJRZI010000117.1 coordinate 10,294, forward strand.
ATCCAGAATTCTGACTCCTGACCTCTCAATATTATTACCAGCCGTAACCTCGCCCAACAACAGCCAACAATACAATAGCAACCAGAATAAGCACTGGAGCCTCGTTAAACCAGCGATACCAGATGTGGCTGCGGTGGTTGTTGTCGTTGGCAAAATCCTTCACCAGTTTCCAGCAATAGATCTGGTAAGCCACCAGCAGTGCAATCAGCGTGAGTTTGATGTGCAGCCACATCGTTTTGCCAAAGGCCAGCCAGGCATAGTCGTAAAGCATCCAGATGCCAAATCCCAGCGTTAGCATCATCCAGGGTATTGTGAACCAAAACAGTTTGCGCTCCATAATCTTGAAACGCTCATTTCCAGCCTGATCCTCTGTCATTGCGTGATAGACAAACAGGCGCGGCAGGTAAAATAGACCGGCAAACCAGGTCACCATAAAGATGAGATGAAAGGCCTTAAGCCACATGCAGTGCTCCTAACTATTGAGAGTGTTATTTGTGGGGATTGTCGCGTGCATCATGATACAGGGTTTTTAGAATATCACGTCGGGTCTGCCCAGGTATGGAGGAGGGTGTGGGGTCATCCTTGCGTCCGCGTATCCATGTGCCAATGCGTTGGAAGAGTGCTTTGAGGGTGCGCCAGATACGGGGCAGTGCCCAGGCCACAATCAGGATAAAGAGAATCAACAGGCCAATAAATACGATGGGGTAGTGCAGTGCTGTCCACAACCCGCCAATGACAGCCAGATCTTCAGCGATGGAGGCTGCCCAGTTGGTAACGGGTTCAGGGGAGGTATTGATCAGCAATCGACTGCTGGCCTTGGTGATATGGCTGGTGGCTGTTATGCCGCCGCCAATCAGCAGGGCGGCAAACTCAGCGGCTGGGCCAACGTCCATACCTTTTGCCATACTTGCTGCCATGACAGCACCTGCAGGGATCCTGATGAAGGTATGAATGGCATCCCAGCCCGTATCGATACCCGGTGTCTTGTCGGCAAAAAATTCCACGCAGTACATGAGTCCGGCAGCACCCATCACCATGGGGTCATCCAGCATCTCCAGCCCGGGAGGAAGCACCAGATTGCCGGTGGTGGAGAGGTATCCCAACATGAATACAGCAGCATACAGGTTAATGCCCGATGCCCATGTGACGCCCAGTGCCAGTGAGATGAGTTCAATAGTTTCCATGTGTGTGTATCCTGATATTGCTACAGAACAGATGCAATGAGAAATCTGTAAGCCTGAGTTTAACCCGGATATTTTATGAATTATACGTGTTCCCGCTTGCCGGTTGATGCCACACAGGATTTTTCAATAGAAAAGTGATGCTTGACTTCATGGATGAGTGCCGATAGATTTATCTGTTGGCATGGGGCGTCCACCAAAACAGAGGGTGGGTAATAGAGACTAGAAAATCGCACCATCCGTACTTCAAGCGGCTTTAGGCCGCTTTTCTTTTTGGTTGGATTCTTATGATCAAGGTTGGAATAGTGGGTGGGACGGGGTATACGGGCGTGGAGCTTCTACGCTTGCTGGTGCCTCATCCTGCATTGGAAATAAAAGTGATCACCTCCAGAGGTGAGGCCGGTAGAGCTGTTACGGATCTGTTTCCGAATCTGCGCGGCCATCTGGATCTGTGCTTTTCTGAGCCTGATGTAACACAGCTGGCCGCCTGTGATCTGGTCTTTTTTGCCACGCCAAATGGTACCGCCATGCGGTTGGTGCCGGAGCTGCTGGAGGCGGGCGCACGGGTGATTGATCTGGCGGCTGATTTCAGACTCAGCGATCCTGATGAGTGGGCAAAGTGGTACGGCATGCCGCATGCCTGTCCGGATGTGCTGGCTGAAGCCGTCTATGGTCTGCCTGAGATTAATCGTGGTCTTATTAAAGATGCGCGGCTGGTTGCCAACCCGGGCTGTTATCCAACGGCAGTTACCCTGGGCTTTATGCCGCTGCTGGAATCCGGGCTGGTGGATCGCTCCCGTTTGATTGCGGATGCCAAATCAGGTGTTAGCGGGGCAGGGCGAACCGCCAGCGTCAACGCCCTGATGGGCGAGTGTGGTGAGAGCTTCAAGGCCTATGCCGTGCCGGGGCATCGCCACCTGCCTGAAATCAGCCAAAGTCTCACCCGAATAGCAGGTGACTCGGTGGGGCTGACATTTGTCCCGCATCTGCTGCCTATGATCCGTGGCATCCATGCTACGCTTTATGCAGATATGGCTGATCAATCAGTCGATCTGCAAAAGCTGTTTGAAGAGTGCTATCAGAATGAACCTTTTGTTGATGTGCTGCCCGCAGGTGCGCATCCTGAAACACGCAGTGTCCGGGGTGTAAATCACTGCCGGATAGCAGTGCATCGCCCGCAGGACAGGAATACGGTGGTGGTGCTGTCGGTGATTGATAATCTGGTAAAAGGTGCTGCAGGTCAGGCTGTTCAGAATATGAACCTGATGTTTGGGCTGGAAGAGACGGCGGGTCTGAATGGCATTGCACTTCTACCCTGACCATAGATGATTTTGAGCCGAAAAATCACTCAGCCCAAAATTGTTCAGCCTGGTAGTGGGCGGCGAGGCTGGTCTCTGGGATTGATACTGTTCCCAGGGGTATTGCTGGCAGCATCCTGGTACGCCTATGAATATGGGCGTACAGGCCTTCTGTTTGGCAGTATGCAAGCTGATTCGACAGTGACTGTGCTTGAGCGCCAGGTTGACGCGCTGCAACAGCAGGTCAAAGCCCTTGAGGCGGAGCGGGTAAAGCTGCATGAAGAGGCCGCAGTGTTGGAGCGTGCCAGCCAGATTGACCGTGAGGCTGTACGTGTTGTGGGATAGGAGATGAAGAGTGTTCAGGAAGGGCGCCTTAAAATGGAGGAGGAGCTGGTTTTCCTGCGTGGCATTATCTCGAATAAGGTAGATAAAAAGAGTCTGCGTATTCGAGACTTTAGATTGCAGTCAACTGAAAGCCAGCATGTTTTCAAGTATAGTTTCATTGTCAGTCAGGTATTGAATGACAAAGGTGGTGTCAAAGGTGATCTGTTTATTACGGTTGCCGGTCAGCAGGCAGATAAAAAAGTATCACTTAAGTTAGCGGCGCTGACAGAAGAGAAGAGTAAGAGTTTGAAGGTGGATCTTAAGCATTTTCAAAAGTTTGAAGGATTGCTGCAGTTACCGGAAGGGTTCGTAGCGAGCAGTATGATTATCGATATCAAACCCAGCAAGAAAAAATTGCCGCGTTTGAATGAAACATTTAAGTGGTTGGTGGGGGAATAATGATGTTTGGAGGTGGTGGTGTGTCAAAATCAAAAAAATTTAAAGCATCAAAGATATCCACAGTGATTGGTCATGGGACAGAGATCAAAGGGGATCTCTCTTTTTCGGGAGGCCTGCACCTGGATGGTGTTATCAAGGGTAACCTGACGACCAATCGGGATGATGCTGCAACACTGACGGTGAGTGAAGATGGCGCTATCGAAGGTGATGTGCGGGTGCCAAATGTTATCCTCAATGGTGCGGTGATTGGTGATGTGTATGCCAGCGGTCGTGTCGAATTGGCTGCCAAGGCCCGGGTGACAGGGACGGTCTACTACAACCTATTGGAGATGGCCATGGGTGCAGAGATAAATGGGCAGCTGAAGCATGTCAATGAGAGTGAGCCGCGCATGCTGGGCTACTTTGATGAAGAGAAAAGCCCCACTGAAGCGGAGTTACAATAACGCCCCTGGATATAAGGATCAGGTAAAATACCGTCCCCTTATGCCGCAGTTTCAATTTGAATGAGATAGATTATGAGTGCCGCTGATACAGAAACCGAAGCCCCCCTGATATTTACTGCTACAGCCGCTGCAAAGGTGGCAGAGCTGGTTGCAGAGCAGGACAATCCCAAGCTTAAACTGCGCGTCTATATTGAGGGTGGTGGCTGCTCAGGTATGCAGTATGGCTTTAGCTTCGATGAGAATGAGGGTGAAGATGATGTCAAGGTTGTGACCGATGGGATCATGCTGCTCATCGACCCTATGAGTATCCAATATCTCATGGGGGCTGAAATTGATTATGTGGATAATCTTCAGGGTTCACAGTTTGTGATTACCAACCCGAATGCAGCTACCACCTGCGGTTGCGGATCATCCTTTTCAGTTTAGCTCCCAAGCAACAGCAACCCCAGCATCAGACTGCCGGAGATGATGTCTGCGCCAGTATCAACAGCATATTGACGGCATGGGTCGTGAGGGTGGTAGTCGTGGCTCAATGTGCTATTATCCAGAATTGCCTATGCGTTGTTAGCCGCCATCATTCCCTGAAAGAGGGCGTAGCGAGTCTGCCGGAACTTCTTTCTTCGCATACCGGTCATATACGAACCCCTATGCTGTTAGACTGAACTGACCTATTGATTATTACTTGGAACCAAGCAGCAGATTAAATGATCCACCGTCTCATCATCACATGGCTTGTCATATCCATCCTGGGTTACGGGATGGCGATCGCTGCCGACGTGCATTATGGAGAGACGCAGGCGGATCAGGTGGTGGCACTGGATGACGCTGGCAACCTCCCTGATGATCCGCACGGTCTACCTGCCCACGACCAGTGTGGCCATGGATCTTTCCATCTGCTCGGACTGAATTTTGCACCGGCCAAGCCTCCGGTATGTAGCGTCCACAATCCAAAAGGTGCTTACCTGGTTGCCTGGGTCTCTTTTCTCGATTCCCCTCCCTCACGTCCCCCAAAAGCCTGAGTCCCATCTGCTGTTTTTACCACTGGCCTACCAGTGGTTTCCCGTTCATCTGAACCTGTGGGACTCTTGCTATGTCGTTTTTTACCTGTTTGCGTGCAGGCCTGTGCGCCTGCCTTGTGGCCGGCACCGCATCGGCCATTCCGTCGGGAGAGCCATCTTCATCCGCCGGAAACGTTGCTGACCTTGGCCCGTTCATAAACCAAATCCTGGATGAAAATCCGGAGATCCAAGCGGCACAGGCCGCCGTCGATGCTGCCCAGGCCCGCACACAAGGTGCTGGCCTGCCTATTTACAACCCTGAGCTGCAGCTGGAGGGCGAAAGGACGGAGTCTGTCGATAATTACGGGATTGGCCTGAGCCAGACCTTTGATCTGCATGACAAACGTGGCATGCGGGAACGTGCCGCCCAGGCCAAACTGGAGGCCGCCCGCTCCGCACTCAATGCGCTCAGGCAGGCAAAGGCAGTGGAGCTGCTGGATGCCATGGTTCGCATCCTGAATAACAAAGAGATCACCTCTCTGGCCAGGCAGCGTTTCCAGTTGCTGGAGCGATTCCAGACCCTTGCTGAGCAGCGCCAGAGTGCGGGTGATATACCCTTGATCGAGGTAGAGCTGGCGCGTATGGCTGTTGCTGAGGCGGCAATGACCCATGCCCAGGCCGGAGCCAAGCTGGTGGAGGCAAAGGGAGACTTTTTTGCCCTTGCCGGTGAACTACCACCTGAGTGGTTTCACCTGCCCCCGACCCTGCCCTCCAGTCTGCCGAATGCCCGGAAGAGTGAGCAACTTGCCAGCGCTCATCCAAATGTCCGGCAGGCCCACCTCCTGGCACAGGCGGCCCGTATGCAGATCAATGCCACGGATCGCAACCGGAAGGCCGATCCCACCCTGGGGTTGATGGCCGGACGCCAGGACAAGGAGAACAGCCTCATACTCTCTTTCTCAATGCCACTACAGATCCGTAATAATTTTCACAGCAGTGTCACGGCTGCCCGCAGTGAGGCGCTACAAGCAGAGCAGAAGGCACAGCAGGTCTATCGCACCACCCTGGCTCAACTACGCACCGCCCGGGATCATTACACCCTGATCTCACAGGCCTGGCAGGTGTGGGTCTCGCGGGGACAGAGCAGTCTGAAGCAGCAGTCTCAACTGCTGGAGCAGCTTTGGCAGGCCGCCGAACTGGGGACGACAGACTACCTGATTCAACTCCAGCAGACCCTGAATACCCGCATTGCCGGGGCCAGATTGCACGGTGCCCTGTGGCATGCCTGGATCAAATGGCAGGCCGCTACCGGCCAGGTGTTTGAGTGGATTGGCAACCCGGTTATCAGCCCATCTGATGCCGCCGCCACATCCGCCTACTGAACAGAAGGAATAGAGCGACATGAATAAAAAAATTACCACACTTATATTTTGCGGCCTGCTCGCTTCCCTGTCCGGCTGGACAGTTGCGGAGGAGGGTCACGACCATAATGACAAGCACGAATCAGCCCACGAACAACAGGCAGAGGAAGGGGGGCATGATGACCATGGTGCAAAGAAAGAAGATGGTCATGGAGGCCATGAGGAAGAAAAGAGCAGTATCAAGCTGAGTAATGCACAGCGCAAGAGCGCCGGAATTATTGTTGAGGCGCTTCAGGTCAGACCTATGATGGCAGAGATTCAGGCACCCGGTGAGATTCATCTCAACGCCTACGCCACCACCAAGGCCACCCCCCGTATTGCGGCCCAGGTATTGGCCCGGCACAAGCGTCTGGGTCAGAAGGTGAAAAAAGGCCAGCCGCTGGTTACCCTCTCCAGCGTGGAGATGGCTGAGGCCCAGGGGGCATTGCTGGTAGCCGATATCGAGTGGCGGCGGGTCACCAAACTGGGCCGCAAAGTGGTCTCGGAACGGCGCTATGTGGAGGCCCAGGTGGCCCGTCAGCAGGCCTATGCCCGGGTGCGTGCCTACGGCATGACCAAGGCCCAGACTGACCGGCTGCTGAAGACCGGCGACCCTGCGAAGGCTATCGGCGAGTTCAAGCTGCTCTCCGGTCAGGATGGCATTGTCATCCATGATGACTTTACTGTGGGTGAACTGGTGGAGCCGGGCCGGGTGTTGTTTGAGATCACCGACCCCGCCTCCGTTTGGGTGGAGGCAAGGCTGTCACATGATCAGGAGGCGGCAATACGCCCCGGCGCAGAGGCTCGAATCAAAACCGATTCCGACTGGGTTGCAGGGCAGGTGCTGCAACTCCACCCGATGATGGATGAGACAACCCGAACCCAGGGCGTACGAATTAAGGTGCCTAATGAGAATGGACACATGCATCCCGGTCGCTTCGTAGTGGTTCGTCTGCAGACCAATGAGGCTGGAAAACCGGCGCTGGCAGTGCCTGATACGGCCTTGATGCGCAGCCCTGATGGCGACTTGCAGCTGTTCATCGAAACCCAACCGGGTGAGTTTGAGCCAAAAGAGGTAGAGGTTCTGCGTCGTAGTGCCGGGCTGGCTGAGATCGAAGGGCTGGAACCGGGAACCCGAGTGGTCACCCAGGGTGCCTTTTTTCTGCAATCAGAACTGGCCAAGGCCGGTTTTGCAGTGCATAACCATTAGGAGGCGAGCATGCTGAATCGAATCATTGATTGGGCGGTTTTCAACCGCCTGCTGGTGGTGCTTGGCCTGCTGGGCTGCCTGGGTGCGGCGGCGGCCTTTATCCCCCGGCTCAATCTGGATGCCTTCCCGGATGTCACCAACGTCCAGGTGCAGATCAACACCGAGGCCCAGGGACTTGCGGCTGAAGAGGTGGAGCAGCTGATCACCTTCCCCATCGAGGCGGTGATGTATGCCCTGCCCGATGTGGAGGAGGTGCGCTCCATCTCCAAGACCGGCCTGTCGGTGATCACTGTGGTGTTTACGGAGGGGACCGATATCTACTTCGCCCGCCAGCTGGTCTTCGAGCGGTTGCAGGTGGCAAAGGAGCAGATCCCCGATGGCATCGGCACCCCCGGCATGGGGCCTAACACCTCTGGTCTGGGGCAGGTGTTCCAGTATGTGTTGCTGGCTGAGGATCACTCAGAATACGATGCTATCGCCCTGCGCAGCCTCAATGACTGGGTGGTCAAACTACTGTTGATGCCGGTTCCCGGCGTCACCGAGGTGCTCTCTTTTGGTGGTGAGGTGCGCCAGTATCAGGTGCAACTCGATCCCCAGCGGCTGCTGGCCTACGGACTCTCCAGTGATGAGGTGGCTGAGGCGATTGAGGCCAACAACCGCAACGCGGGAGGATGGTATCTGGATCGTGGCGAAGAGCAGCTGGTGATTCGCGGTGTGGGCTGGGTACGCAGTGGTGAGGAGGGTCTGCGTGACATCGGCAATATACCGCTGATGGATGTGGATGGTGTGCCGGTACGGGTCAGTGATGTGGCCAGGGTCGATTTTGGCCCCGAGATTCGCCAGGGTGCGGTCACCATGACCCGCCGCGACGCCAACGGCAACCCGGAACCGCTGGGCGAGGTGGTAGCCGGGGTGGTGCTCAAGCGTATGGGTGCCAATACCAAGGCGACCATCGGCAGCATCAAGGATCGCCTGCCGGCCATTCAGATGGCGCTGCCCGATGGGGTGACCATTGAAGCGGTCTATGATCAGTCAGACCTGGTGGATCAGGCGGTGGATACTGTCTCCAATGCGCTGATGGAGGCCTTCGTGCTGATTGTGGTTGTGCTGCTGCTGTTTCTGCTCAACCTGCGGGCCGCCCTGCTGGTGCTCATCTCGGTGCCCCTCTCCCTGGGGCTGGCGCTGACCCTGATGAGTTACTGGGGACTCTCTGCCAACCTGATGTCCCTGGGTGGACTGGCCATTGCCATCGGCATGATGGTGGATGGCTCGGTGGTGATGATGGAGAATATCTTCAAACACCTGACCCGACCGGATGCGGAACATCGTGAGTTTATCCGGCGGGAGGTTGCCCCGGGAGATGATCACCCCTATGACGCAATTCATGATCAGCGTGGCGGCATCTCCTTGCGTATCCAGGAGGCCGCCAAAGAGGTGGGGCGGCCCGTCTTCTACGCGGTGGTGATCATCATCGTGGTGTTTGCTCCGCTGTTTACCCTGGAAGGGGTGGAGGGCAAGCTGTTTCAGCCCATGGCGGTCTCCATCGTGCTGGCCATGATTGCCTCACTGGTGGTGGCGCTGGTGGTTATCCCGGCACTGGCCACCTACGCCTTCCGTCGGGCGGTCAAACATCGTGACAGCCCAGTGTTTGTCCCCATCGAGTGGTCCTACCGGCACCTGCTCCGCTTGTCACTGAAGGTAAAACCCCTGGTGGTGCTGGCTGCTTTGGGGCTGTTTGCCTGGTCGCTGACGCTGGTGCCAAAACTGGGCACCGAGTTTGTGCCGGAGCTGGAGGAGGGCACGATCAATATCCGTGTCACCCTTGCCCCCTCTGCCAGTCTCAACACCTCGCTTGAGGTGGCGCAAAAGCTGGAGCAGCAGTTGATGACCTTTCCCGAGGTGCTCTATGTCTCCAGCCGGATCGGCCGTGCCGAGATCGGTGGTGATCCGGAGCCGGTCTCCAATGTGGAGATATTCGTCGGTCTCAAGCCCGTCCCTGAGTGGACATCCGCATCCAACCGCAAGGCGCTACAAAAGCTGATGGAGAAGAAGATGTCGATCCATCCGGGTCTGCTCTTCTCCTTCTCCCAACCCATTGCTACGCGGGTGGATGAGCTGCTCTCCGGGGTCAAGGCGCAACTGGCGATCAAGCTCTTCGGCTCCGATCTCGGCCAACTGGCCAAGACCGGCAAAGAGATCGAGGCGATGGTACGCAGGGTAGAGGGCACCCGTGGCGTGGAGATGGAGCAGATCGGCGGTGAAGCCCAGCTGGCAATACGTCCTGACCGTGATGCCCTGGCCCGTTACGGCATTCCGGTGGCGCAGGTGATGGATCTGGTCAGTGATTCTATCGGTGGTCGTGAGGCGGGACAGGTGATCAACGGCAATGAACGCTACGACATCTATGTACGGCTGGCCGAGGCCCACCGCAACAGCGTTGAGACGTTGCGCGGGCTGATTCTACAGGCCCCCAATGGTGCATGGGTGCGACTGGGGGATGTGGCGCAGGTTGCTATCGAGTCCGGCCCACCGCAGATCCGGCGGGATGATGTGCAGCGCCGGGTGGTGATTCAGGCCAATGTGGAGGGGCGTGACATGGGTGGTCTGGTGGCAGAGCTGCGACAGCGCATTGCCGATGAGATTGACCTGCCCCCCGGTTACTCAGTGGTCTTCGGCGGCCAGTTCGAGAATCAGGAGCGTGCCCAGGCTCGGCTGATGATTGTGGTGCCACTCTCGCTGGGGTTGATCTTCCTGCTGCTCTACTTTGCTTTTCACTCCTTTGGCGAGGCACTGCTGATCATGATCAATGTCCCGCTGGCACTGATCGGCGGTATTGCCGGACTCTACTTTACCGGGCAGTATCTCTCGGTACCGGGTTCGATTGGTTTCATCGCCCTGTTCGGTGTAGCGGTGCTCAACGGCGTGGTGATGGTCAATGCCATCAACCAGAATGTGGAGGCGGGTGAGGCGACGGCCACGGCGGTGTTCAATGGCGCCATGTCCCGTTTGCGGCCGGTATTGATGACCGCAGCGATTGCTGCACTGGGGCTGATTCCGATGCTGCTCTCCCACGGCGTGGGTTCTGAGGTGCAGCGGCCATTGGCCACCGTGGTGGTGGGTGGATTGGGGTCATCGACCCTGCTGACCCTGTTTGTGCTGCCTGTTCTCTACGGACTGTTTTCCCGTCGGGCTCAGGTCCAGACTCGTTAAAGGAGGAGCATGTATAAACAATTTTCACTGATAGCCGGTCTCATTACGGAGGGGCGCTGACCCAATGGATAAACCAGGCACCACTGACAGCAAAGCTCTCCAATGCCGCATCGACGGCCTGGACTGCCCGGATTGTGCAGCCAAGGTGGAGAAGGTGGCCGGGAAGGTGCCTGGTGTGTTCGGGGTGCGGGTCGAGTTCACCGGGCGCACACTTTCGGCGCAGGTGGAGTCACCCGAGGCGCTGAAGCGTCTGCGCCAGACCGTCGCATCGCTGGGTTATACCCTGGCCGGTGATCCGGGAGATCCAACCAAATCTGAGCGGGTGCAGACACAGCTACAGGTGGAGGGCATGGACTGCGCCGAGGAGAAGGTGCTGGTGGAGAAGGCGTTTGCCGATCTGTCCGGCCTGGAAAGCTTTGAGGTCAATCTGATCAGTCAACGTCTGACTGTGGTGCATAATCCCGGGAGCCTGTCGATAGCACAACTCATTGCCGCCCTTGCCAATGTAGGCCTTGTGGTTTACCCCTTCGGTGCACCGCAGCAACAGTCCAGCTTCTGGCAATGCCACGACAAAATGCTCTCTACCGCCCTGGCCGGACTGTTTACCGCCATGGGAATAGTGCTCCACTGGCTGGCTGAAGAGGGGGGCTGGGAGAGGGGGCTATTCGCACTGGCCATTATCAGCGGTGGCTGGTTTATCGCCCGTAAGGGGGTGGCCGCTGCCCGTCACGGCGTACTGGATATGAATGTCCTGATGAGCGTCGCCATCATCGGCGCCCTGTTCATTGATGCCTGGGATGAGGCCGCTATGGTGGTGTTCCTGTTCGCTCTGGCTCAGGTACTTGAGGGTCGGGCCATGGATCGGGCACGCAATGCCGTGCAGTCGCTGATGGATCTCGCCCCGGCCGTAGCCCGCCTGCTGCGCAACGGCAAAGAGACCAGCGTGGCAGCGGAGCAGGTACAGGTGGGTGATATTTTCCGCCTGCGTCCGGGTGAGAAGATTCCGCTGGACGGTGAGGTGGTCGAGGGGTATTCAGCGGTCAATCAGGCTCCAATCACGGGTGAATCCGTGCCGGTGGACAAGGCACAGGGGGATACTCTCTACGCCGGCTCCATCAACGGACAAGGCAGTCTGGATGTACAGGTTACCCGCTTGGCCTCTGATACTACCCTGGCCCATATCATCCACCTGATCGAAGAGGCGCAGACCGCCCGCGCCCCTTCCCAGGCCTTTGTGGATCGCTTTGCACGGATCTACACCCCCGTCATCCTGGTGATCGCCCTGCTGATCACCGTCGTACCACCGCTGCTGTTTGGACAACCGTTCAGTGACTGGTTCTACCGTGCCCTGGTATTGCTGGTGATCGCCTGCCCCTGCGCCCTGGTGATCTCTACGCCGGTGGCCATCGTCTCCGGGCTGGCCCGTGGCGCCCGCGCTGGCGTACTCATCAAGGGCGGCATGCACCTGGAAAATGTTGGCCGCCTCCGTGCGCTGGCCATCGATAAGACCGGCACCCTGACCAAAGGTGCGCCCAGCGTACAGGCGGTGATTCCACTGAATGGAACCCCGGAACAGGAACTTCTGCGCATTGCTGTCTGCCTGGAGTCCCGCTCCGAGCATCCGCTCGCCCTGGCGATCCGCGACTATGCCCGGCAGGCTGGGATCGAAGGGGATGAGGTTGAGGGATTTCAGGCCCTTTCAGGGCTGGGGGTCGAGGGCCGCATCGAAGGGCGGGCCTATCTGCTCGGTAATCACCGGCTTATTGAAGAACGGGGGATCTGCACCCCGGAGGTGGAATCCTGGCTGGAGGAGTGGGAACAGCAGGGATGGACGGTCATCATCATCGGTTCCACAGAACAGGTGCTGGGCGTGATCGGTATTGCCGACAGCATCCGGCCAGAGGCACGTTCGGCCATGGCGGCATTGAAACGGCTGGGCATCGAAGAGATTACCATGCTCACCGGCGACAACCGGGGTACTGCTCAGGCGATTGCGAAGTCACTGGATATTGATCGGACGCGGGCGGAGCTGATGCCGGCTGACAAGGTAAAGGCGGTGCAGGATCTTGCGCGGCAGTACAGCTATGTCGGCATGGTGGGTGATGGTGTCAACGACGCCCCGGCCATAGTCACGGCCACCACCGGCATCGCCATGGGCGCAGCCGGTACCGATGCCGCTCTGGAAACTGCGGATTTGGTGTTGATGGGCGATGATCTCACGCGTCTGCCCTTCGCCATTCGCCTCTCCCGCGCCACCCTGCGATCCATCCGTCAGAACATCATCCTTGCCCTGGGCCTCAAGGCTATCTTCCTGGCCCTGGCCATCCCCGGCTACGCCACGCTCTGGATGGCAGTGTTCGCCGACATGGGCGCCACTCTTCTGGTCATTACAAACAGCCTGCGGCTGCTACGAGTTCATGAGCATTAAAGGAGAAAATAACCATGTATAAACAACTTTCACCGATAGTCGGTCTTATTGTTTTGCTCTCTATTGCCACCCTGCCTGCACAGGTTACTGCCAGAACGGCCCCGGCAATAACCACTGAAGGCAGCAGCAGAGCTGATCTGGCTGATATTGTCTACAACACAACCGAAGATGGCTTTGAGGTGCGAGGTATCATCAAAAGACGATTCCACAATGGGTATATCCGGGAGCATGTAGATGTCGCATTTGTTGATGCCAATGGAAAGATTCTTAAGTCGGGAAGCTCAACGCCACGGAGAATCAATTACGCCAACAAACATCAGCACCGTACTGCTTTCAAGGTTCTATTCGATGAGCTTCCGGCCGGTACCGCCATGCTACAGGTTACGCACCATATTGGCGCGGAAGGGGACTAAACCGATCTATCCAGCAAGCCAGACTGCTTGGTGGCTAAAAGAGCGCTTCAACACGCACACCGACCACCAGCGCATTATCCAGCGTGCTATCCATGCCAGGGTTGATGACATACTGCAGATCGGGCTGAAGGGTTAACCAGGGTTGAATCCTGGCCTGGTAGGTCAGTTCGATGGTGGTCTCTGTATGATCGACCTCCAGGCCATCCACATCCTTGGCATAGCGCATGAAGTTAGAGCCGTTTCTGGCGCTGGCTATGGCCAGCCCAGTAACATCCTTCGGGCGGGAGGCAAACAATCCGGTATAGTTGAGACCCGCTCCCCAATAGGAATCAACCTGGTTGCGGTCTGCATGGGTAAACCCAAGCTGGACAAAGGCACCCAGGCTGCCGTGGCCGGCCCTCTCTTCAGAGAGGGTCTTTTCACCAATGAAGTAGATGCCGCTGTTATCATCCTGAGTATTACCGGCAAAGTTCTCGACCTCCGCCGTCAGTGTCCATACCCCTATGGCGTATTTGTGGTACTCCAGATCACCCGGATTGCCCAGGGTGTCTCCTATCTCCAGTGCGCCAAACTGACCGTCATTATGACCCAGGTGGATTGAGGTACGGGTTGGATTTCCCGGATCACCCGGCACACCGTCATAGATGGCTGCCATGATGTATGTGCTCTCCGTAGCCCAGACCTTCAGGCGGACAGTCAGGGCGGTCACAGGAAAGATCGAGGGGCCGTTCTGGGAGATGTCGGGTGATATGCCGAAGGAGCTATGCAGAAACAGGCCGCCATACTCCACAACATCAAACTCACTGTTGTAATCATGCAGGCCAAAAAGCAGGGAGGTGTCATTATCGAACCGATGCTCATACCAGGCCTCATACAGCTTGAAGGCCTCATCCGCTTCAATATTGCTGGTGGCCTGAAAATCGCCCACGATTTCGGTAAGCAGTTTGCCGGAATTGAAATTGCCCAGGCCGTAGATAAAAAAGGTACCGTTTTTCCAGAGCCCGGCCTTCTCGGTATCAATTTCAAGGGTTAGATCCAGATTGCCCAGAAGTGTGCTGTCGCGCTCAATCCCTCCCTCCATATTGTGCATGATGTCGGTGGTCAAAATGGCTTCAATATCAATGCCTCGCTCCTCCAGGTGCTGACGTGGTTCGTCCAGAGTGCTTAGAAGATGCCTGTCATCAGCCAGGAGCGTACTACTGCTGAGAACCAAGGTCATGCCAAAGATAGATTTTATA
>JAJRZI010000118.1 GCA_024275295.1 Gammaproteobacteria bacterium
AATCTTCTTGAGGTTGGGATCCAGGCTGGGATCCAGTCCATTTGCTGCAAGTGTCAAGCGACTGATCGTGCGGCAGAGTAGCCTCTCTATCTCTGCCTGCTCCGTTTCGTCAATGCCCTGCTGCTCTACCAGGAGACGGTAGTTTTCCTTCCAATCAATTTCTGTCATAAATCACTTACACAATTAGCATGTGATTATCCTAGGATAATGCTGCTATCTCTATCTCTTCGGGCAACAATACATCCAGGCTGATCGGCAGATGATCTGAACACGTGTAGTTCAAGACCCGAGCCTTTTCAATGCCCAAAGAACGTGACACCAAAATATGGTCAATCTTCTTCATGGGTCGCCAACTGGGGAAGGTGCTCTCCTGGGTCGTCGGCTCCCATAGATTCAGCCGTTCCATCAATAGCACCACCTCAGTAGAATCTGCTCCACAGTTCAGATCACCCATTATGATGATGTAGGGGTAATCTGCCATAAGCTCACTGATATAGGCCGTTTGCCGCATGCGTGCCCGTTGCCCAAGGGCCAAGTGCAGAATGCACACCACCAGCTCATGGGCAGGATCACCAAAGTGACATAAGATAGCGCCCCGGCCTGGCAGGCCCGGTAGTTTATGCTCTGTTATCGAAGAGGGCCGAAGATGGCTCAACAGGCCGTTGCTGTGTTGAGCCAGTCTACCCAGGTTACGGTTTACCTGCTTATGCCAGTGAGGAAACCCGGCTAGTTTTGCCAGATATTTGGTTTGATCAATAAAGCCTGTACGCAGGCTTCCTGAATCGACCTCCTGCAGACCCACCAAGTCATAACTGTGCAGCAATCCTGATAGGCGGCTCAGATTTCTCTCCCGATCCCGGTGGGGCAGAAAATGCTTCCAGCTGTGGGTCACATAATCACGGTAACGCTGGGTATCAATCCCGGCCTGGATGTTATAGCTTAAAACACGTATTCGCTGCATTCTGCCACTCTACAGTCAGATTAATTACACGGTACATCACTAATTCTAGTTCAGAAAAGAATTCCTTCCAGACACTAAAAAGGGCGGCCAACCGGCCACCCTTTGCACAACAAACTAAATAGTGCTTGTTTTTACTTCTTTAACCCTTGAACAAACTGGGCAACAGCTGAGATCTCAGCATCCGTCATCTTTGATGCTACACCACGCATCATCATGTTTGGATCTGTGACACGCGTACCGGAGCGGAAATCCTTCAGTGCCTTCTCAACATATACAGCCTGCTGGCCCGCCAGATTGGGGAAGTTAGCGGCCGGGTTACCCGCGCCCGTAGGCCCATGACAAGCCATGCAAGCGGCGACCCCGGAGGCTTTATTGCCACCACGATAGATTTTTCCACCCAGCTCAACTTTATCTGCTGCTGCAACCCCTGGTTTTCTTTTCTGGCTGGAGAAAAAAGCAGCCACATCAGCCATAGCTTTCTCATCAAGCGCTGCGGCCATAGGTGCCATCATCGGGTCTTTTCGTACACCGCCTTTAAACGCCTTAAGCTGTTTTATAATGTAGTTCGGGTGTTGACCTGCCAGTTTGGGCCACATGGGATTCAGGCTGTTTCCATCCGGCCCATGACAAGCAATACATAAGGTTGCCCTGGCTTTCCCGGCCGCTGCATCACCTGCAGCTTGAACACCACCGGCGACTATCATCCCCATAGCTACAAAAACTGTTACCAAACTTTTTTTCATGATTAAACCTACTGTTTAATGAGTTGTGGAACACTGCTGGCAGTTATGCCTGCGTAAGTAGTGGCCGACTACTGCCATCGATGCCCCCACTAATTCTTTACTATTCTACTATGTTTTAGCGACGAGCCGCCATATATACCAGAATCGCTGGTGTACGGTCAAATAATAGGCGGCCAATAACCTCGCTCTGGCTCACCTATTCCCGTACAAAATCAAGCTACTGGCAGCTCCCAATCCTCAATCACCAACACCACTTTACCCTGGGCATGCCCCTGCTCAATAAGTCGATGGGCGTCTGCCGCCTTTTCCAATGGGAACTTGCGGCTCACATGGATCTTGAGCTTGCCCGTATCGACCCAACCCGCGCAGCGGCGCAGAATTTCTACATGGTGGGCGCGGGCTGTGGGCAGGTCATCCCGCAACATGGGGGTAAGCATCAGCTCAAACCCAATATCCAGATTCCGGTTACGTGCCTCCGTCCAATCCATATCCGGGCCAGGATCCAGCAGCGTCACAAGACTGCCCGTATAGGCCATGGCAGAGATGGTGCGGCGAAAGTTGTCCGGCCCCACCGTGTCCAAGGCGATATCCACCCCTTTGTTATTGGTCCAGGCCAGCACCGCCTCCACAAAATCACGATGACGATAGAAGATAAACTCCTCTGCCCCCATATCCTGGACAAGCATGGCCTGATCTTCATTGCTGACCGTCGTGCAGACCCGAGCACCACCCGATTGAGCCAGCTGAATGGCAACATGGCCGACACCCCCGGCACCGCCATGGATCAACACCGTCTGTCCTGCCTGTAGACGGCCCCGCTCAATGATGGCCTCCCATGCCGTGATCAATACCAGCGGCGCTGCTGCCGCCTCGGCAAAGCTCAACTTCTTCGGCTTATGCTGGAGATACGCCTCCTCCACCACCATAAACTGGGCATAGGTACCCTGTTCCAGCCCCAGGCCGCCATGACAGAACCAGACGGCATCACCCGGTTTAAAGCGCGTCACATCAGAGCAGGCCTCCATCACAACACCGGCACCATCACAACCCAGCACGGCCGGCAGGTCATGCGGGTAAAAAGGCGCATTGCTGCGAATCTTGGTATCGATGGGATTAACCCCAGCCGCCATCATTCGAATCTTCACCTGGGTATCGGTCTGGATCTCAGGTTCAGCAATTTCAACAAGTTGCAACACATCCGGTGAGCCAGGCTCTGTCATCTGTACAGCACGCATTTGTCTGTTTCTCCAAACTATTGGTAAATTAAGAGGGATCTTGCCGCTCCATTCAACATCCTGCAAGCAAGAATAGAACTTTTTTTCAGATAACCCTTCCAATGACTCAATCATCCAATCCACAACATCCTTATAGCCACTGAAAGCAACCTTGCAACGCCAATTGGAGTAGTATTTTAGCAACACACAGCACAAAACCGGATAGGAGATCACCGTGACCCGTCGATTAGCACACTTTCAAATAGCAACGCTGTTGATACTCTGTATCTTTTTCAGCCAGGCATCCGCTGGGAAACAAGAGCAGCGCTACAACCGTATAAACCTCTCTGTCAGCGCAACCGCTGAAATAGAGAATGACACGCTGGTTGCACAGCTCTACGTTCAAAAAGAGGGGAGGGACGCCAGCCAACTGACAAAACAGACAAACCAGGATATTGACTGGGCCATCCAACAGGCAAAACAGATACCCGGCATCACGGTACAGACACTGGATTATCACACCAGCCCCACCTACCGCAAACAGTCCCAGGATGGCTGGCGGGTAAGACAATCCCTGCGTCTGACAAGCCAGGATGCGCTGGTCATGAGCCAGCTTGTTGGCACACTGCAACAACGCCTGATGGTGGATCATATCGGCTATAAGATCTCCCAAAAAAAACGGGATGAGGCGGAAAACAGGCTGATCACCCAAGCCATCAGCGCCTTTAAAACACGGGCAAAACTGATCAGCACGGCATGGGAACAGCCCTCGTACCGGCTGGTGAGCATGAACGTCAATACCTCTGGCAGAACCGTTCAACCCATGTTCAAGCAACGCGCCATGATGATGAGCGAAGCTTCCAGTGCACCCGCATTGGAGAGAGGCAAACAGACCGTTCAGGTCACCGCACGTGGAACCATTGAGCTACAGAAACACTAATGCCAAATCTGTCACGCAAGGTTGGCTTCTACCAATTTGCACCTGAGTTTGGCGCAGTATCCGCAAATCTCTCCAGGGTGGTGACCGCATTAAATGGGGTCGATGCCGATATTATTGTCCTGCCGGAGCTGGCATTTACAGGCTACTACTTTCAGGATCGCAATGAGCTGGTGGCATTGGCAGAAGATCCCGCAACATCACCCACCCTGTCGGCTTTAGTACAGCTGTGCCGTGAAAATAGTTTTCATCTGGTAACCGGGTTTGCTGAAAAATCGGGAGATAAGATATTTAATAGCGCCCTCCTGATCAATGGAGAGGGCATCCTGCAAACCTACCGCAAACTCCACCTCTTTAACTCTGAATCAGAATATTTTGATCCCGGCGACAGGCCACTGCAGGTGAGTGATATTGGCGGCATCCAGATTGGCCTGATGGTTTGCTACGACTGGGCCTTTCCAGAGGCCGCACGCAGCCTGGCTCTGCAAGGCGCTGACCTGATCTGCCACCCCTCCAATCTGGTTTTGCCCTGGTGCCAACAGGCCATGCTGACCCGATGCATGGAAAATGGCCTCTTTGCAGTCACCGCCAATCGGATAGGCTCCGACAGCCGCCCACGAGGAACCCTCAACTTCACCGGCCAAAGCCAGATAGCCGGGCCAACAGGGGCGCTGATACATCGGTCATCAACCACAGAGGAGGCGCTTTTTATAACCACCATCAACCTGGCGCAGGCCAGAGACAAAAGCATCACGCCCCTCAGTGATCTATTCAGCGATCGACGACCGGAATTTTATTTACGCCTCAACAATAATTAGCCAATCTCTGGCCCCATAATATAGTTCACCACCTCAAAGCCATGCTCCTCCAATGCCTCAGCGATATCATCCCATGTGCAGTCGGGGTTCTCCTCCTCCACACCTGCAATAAGGCCCGTGGTATGGCGAAACGCCTCATGCGCATCATAATGCTGTGGAATCTTGATCAGCCGGGTGTGCTCAAGCGTTTTACTGGGCAGCATAATGATTTTTGCAGGCATGATTGTTCCCCTTAATTTATTTTGGAATAAGATGCTGATCGTTATTTATTGTTGCCCCATTGTCACCACCAGCGCCCCTATCTCCTTTGAGGGATATCAAGTCACCCTGTTTTTATTGATCCATCCCTCGAACCCAAGATCCGCGATTGATTGCGGATCCTGGGTCGAATGCATATATTTGAGTCCTATGCTCACCTATAGTAATGTCCTACGCACTTTCCAACTAACCCTTTGAAGTCAGCATTATGAGTGAATGCGGTTGCGGTTCTGTCCCTGTACTCGGCCCTCTCAAGACACCTGAAGAGGCACTTGAGCTCCTGTTATCCCACATCAAGCCCGTCACACAAGTGGAGCAGATCCCCATCAGCGAAGCGCTGGGGCGGGTGCTGGCCGGGCCGGTATTCAGTCAAACCGATGTCCCACCCTGGGACAACAGCGCAATGGATGGATACGCGGTCAATACCACAGACCTCACGCAGGAGAACACCACCCTGCCCATTTCGCAGCGCATCCCCGCCGGTGTTGCCGGTGACCCACTGCAACCTGGCACGGCCGCCCGTATCTGTACCGGCGCACCGGTGCCACCTGATGCCGATGCCGTCGTGATCCAGGAGGTGTGTGAACAGACAGGCGATCAGGTGCTGATCAAACAGATGGTCCCCTCCGGTGCCAATATCCGCCGTGCCGGTGAAGATAGCCGAAAGGGGGAGCAGATCCTTGCCCCCGGCATCCGCCTTGGTCCGCAACACCTTGGGGCTGCCGCCTCAGTGGGCGTTGCCAAAGTCCCCGTCTACCGCAAACTCAAAGTAGCGCTCTTCTCCAGCGGTGACGAGCTGATCATGCCTGGCGGCGAGCTGGGGCCAGGTCAGATCTTCAACTCCAACCAATTTACCCTGACGGGCCTGCTGGAGACCCTGGGCTGCGAGGTCACCAACCTGGGCATTGTGGAAGACACCTTTGAGGCAACCTGTGATGCCCTGGCCCGTGGTGCCGATCAGGCCGATCTGGTACTCGCCTCGGGCGGCGTCTCCGTCGGCGAAGAGGATCACGTCAAACCCGCAGTGGAGAAACTGGGCTCGCTGGATCTGTGGAAGATCGCCATCCGCCCTGGCAAACCCCTCGCCTTTGGCCACATCGGCCAGACCCCATTTATCGGCGCACCGGGCAATCCGGTCTCCCTGTTTGTCACCTTCTGCCTGTTTGCCCGCCCCTATATCCTGAGCTGTCAGGGCGTGACTGAGGGTGTATTGCCAACACCTATCACCGCCACTGCAGACTTTGACTGGAGCAAACCCGATAAGCGACGTGAGTTTGCCCGCGCCCGGCTTGAACTGGATGAGAGTGGCACCGCCCATGTCAGCCTGTTCAAAAGCCGATCCTCCGGCATGCTCAGCTCCCTGACCTGGGCCAATGGCCTGGCCATCATCCCTGAGCAGCAGACCCTGAACAGAGGGGAAAAGGTTCAGTTCCTCCCATTCAACGAGCTTTTATCATGATCGAGATTCTCTATTTTGCCCGCTTGCGAGAGCAGCTGGAGACCGAATCGGAAGAGCTGGAGTTGACCTCAGAGGTTAGCGACATCGCCTCACTGGCCAATCTGCTACGCAGCCGGGGCGGCGTATGGGAAGAGGCATTTGGCGGCCCAACCATGATGTCTGCCGTTAATCAGGAGGTTGCGAACCCAACCACAGCCATCAAAGATGGCGATGAGGTTGCCTTCTTCCCACCCGTTACTGGTGGCTGATTCCAATATGAACTGCATCTCCGTACAGACCGAACCCTTCGATATCACAGCCGTACAGGATGAACTACGCGCCGAGAGTCCAGCCATTGGCGCACTGGTCTCATTCGTTGGCCTGATGCGCGACATCAATGAGGGTGATGCCGTCAGCACCATGACCCTGGAGCACTACCCCGGCATGACCGAAAAGGCACTGGAGACAATTGTTGCCGAAGCCAATGAACGCTGGGATCTGATCGGCATTAGAGTCATTCACCGGGTTGGAGAGCTAAAGCCACAGGACCCCATTGTATTGGTCGCTGTTACCAGCGCCCATCGTGGCGAGGCCTTTCAAGCCTGTGAATTCATTATTGATTACCTAAAAAGCCGCGCACCTTTCTGGAAAAAAGAGAACACCCCAGAGGGTGAGCGCTGGGTGGATGCCCGCCACACTGATAAAGAGGCAGAGGATCGCTGGAGCAGCCACGCTTAGGAAGCGGGATCTTTAAACCCCGCAGCCTGCACAACCACGGGACTAAAGCCCCGGTTCCGGCTTGCTAAACCCAAAACCGTCACACTCTGCACAATCCACATCATCATGCTGCATGACGCCGATACCGCCGCAGTGCAGGCAATTGCCTATCGCCCCGACACCATGGCAATCAGGGCATTCAACGCCGTCAACGGCTGCATCATCCTCTTTTATCGCTCCGGTGCCCTGGCAGCGTGCACAATTACCTATATCGCCACGCCCCAGGCACCGCTTACAGTCAATCTCAGATATGAATTGCCCGCCACCATAGTAGCGGGTGATGATTCCCATGCCGCCACAATCGGGACAGTTTTCAGAAAACTGTTTAAACCTTGCCTCTCTCTTTTCATTCATCGGCTGATACCTGATTAATCCTCACCCTGCTCCTTGCCGCCTGCGGCAGGGGCATGTTCAAGGATACGATCCGCCATGCGTGAAAAAGGCAGACTCTGCAACCAGACCGTACCCGTGCCGCTAAGCGTTGCCAGAAACATCCCTTCACCACCAAAAACCATGGATTTGAGTCCACCGGCCATTTCAATGTCATACTCCACACCGCTGGTAAATCCAACCAGGCAGCCGGTATCCACCCGCAGCGTTTCACCCTGTAGCTCCTTTTTGATAATGGTGCCACCTGCCTGAGCAAAGGCCATACCGTCACCTTCCAGTTTTTGCAGGATAAATCCTTCCCCGCCAAACAGGCCACTGCCCAGCTTTCGGTTAAAGCTAATGCCAATCTTGGTGCCCAGCGCGGCACAGAGGAAGGCATCTTTCTGGCAGATAAATTCACCGCTGATCTCGGCCATGTTGAGCGCAATGATGTTACCTGGGTAGGGTGCAGAGAAGCCCACCTTACGTTTCTGGCTGCCATCATTGGTAAAGTGGGTGGTGAATAGTGACTCACCCGTCAACATGCGTTTTCCTGCACCAAACATCTTGCCAAAGATACCTTGATCAGGGTCGGCACCATCACCCATCTTGGTTTCAAATTCGATATCCTGCTCCATGTAGGTCATGCCACCCGCTTCTGCAACCACGGTCTCACCTGGGTCAAGCTCTATTTCGAGCAGCTGCATCTCATGGCCAATAATTTTGTAATCTATTTCATGGCAACGCATGGTGATTCTCCTGTTGATGTGATGGTGATAATCCTGTTTATAAATACCTTAGCCCGGTTTACAGGCTCCTGGGCAAGCAAGGTGGGTCGGTTTGGGCCGCTTTTTCTTTCGTAGTCTCAATGCCGTCAGATGACCACCCCAAAGGCAACCCGTATCAATACTCCAGATGTTCTCTTCTGCGTGGTAACCCAGCGTGGACCAGTGGCCAAAGACGATGCGCTCATTGCGACTGGCACGGTGTGGATGCTCAAACCAGGGCAGGTAGCCCTTCTCCTGACTGCCTGGCGCCCCTTTCTCTTTAAGTGCCAAGCGCCCTTTTTTATCACAATAGCGCATCCGGGTCAGGCAGTTGGTTATAAAACGCAATCGATCCATACCCTGTAGATCCACAGACCAGTGATCGGGTTTGTTGCCGTACATCTGTTGACAGAAATCGTGAAACACTGATCCCGCCAACGCCTCATGCATCTCTTGCGCAAGCGCCAGGGCTGTTGGGAGATCCCACTGTGGCGGCAGGCCGCCATGCAACATGCTGAAATTGAGTCGGGCATCGTGATGCATCAAAGGGCGCCTGCGCAGCCAATCGATGAGTTCCTCCCGATCATCCGCCGTCAGGATGGCATCCAGGGTATGGGCTTTATCTTTATGCCGGGGATTGCCTTGTGAGATAGCCAGTAGGTGCAGGTCATGGTTACCCAGCACGGTAATAGCCGCACTGCCAAGCCCTTTGACAAAACGTAAGACCTCCAGCGAGTGGGGGCCACGATTAACCAGATCCCCAACAAACCAGAGGGTATCAGTTGTTGGGTTAAACCTGATTTTATCCAGTAGCCGCTGAAGTTCGGTATAACAGCCCTGTACATCGCCGATGGCGTAAGTAGCCATATTGGTTGCCTGTGCCCCCGTTCATTATTGTTATCGGTAGTATACGATATACAGGGGCATCTCAGTACATTGTACTTTGCAGGGATTGTAGCGATTTTTCACAGCGGGGCAGATCTGAAAATCATGCCAATGAGTTGAACATACTCCACTGATAGAGAACCAGTGCGGCATAGCATAGCAAGGTGCCATACAGGATAGACTGCACCCTGATACCGAGACCGATTCTGGCATTGTGATATGCCATTAACATGATCATGCCAAGACCCGTCAACAGCAGCTTGCACATGATGAACAGCTGGGGACTCTGCTGAATCAGCAGATCCATTACCGGGTTAATCTCTCTGGCTCCCCTATGCAGCAGATGCAGGGTGTTGATTGCATCCATAAGGCATAGCAGCATAATCGATACAGCAATGACCATGAAGCGCTTTGGGTAGAGATCCAAATGCCCTGCCACTGCTTCTTCACCACCATTTCTGCGTAATACTCGGCGTCTGCCCAGCAGCCTGTGGTGGCTAAAGGGGGATATCTCCTGGGTGCGTCGATCTGTAATGCGTCTGTTTTGCTGCATGCTTTTATTGGCCTGTCTCAGGACACCATCCATTCTGTGATATGGTGCGCCCAATATAGTCAACAGATACCACAGTGGTCAAATTCAGCAGTCAATACAAGGAATTAGATTCCTGTCATACATTCATTTTTGACCTGATGTGGTTAGCAGGTCATCGATCAGCTCTGCCAGTTTATTCAATGCCCCCCGGTTTTGCTCAACCACCCGGCGACCATTCTCACCCATACGCGAACGCTCACTGGCATCACTCAACCACGCCTCAACTACGGTAGCCAGTTCATCGGCACAATTAACCATGACGGCTGCATCCGCTTCCAACAGCAGCTCGCTGATGGCCGCAAAATTAAAATTATGTGGGCCAAACACTATCGGCACCCCCAAGGCTGCCGGCTCCAGCATATTGTGCCCACCATGTTTTACCAGGCTGCCACCCATGAAAGCCACGTCAGCACCCGCCAGGAACATGGGCAGCTCCCCCACACTATCGCCAAGAAACAGCGCGGTTTCAGGCGTACAGTTTGACTGATCGGAACGGCGCACCACTCTGAATCCAGATTTTTGACAGAGTGAGGCAACACCATCAAAACGCTCGGGATGCCGGGGCACCAGCACCAACAAGGCATCAGGCAGCTGTTGCCGGATCTGCTTATGCGCCTGCAACACCTGCTCATCCTCACCCTCATGCGTACTGGCCGCAACCCAGACTGGTCGCTCATGCCCCCAGGTACGGCGAATCACATCTGCCTGCTCATTCAGACTGCGCGGCAGCCGGGCATCGAATTTAATACTCCCCGTCACCCGGATGTGAGCCGGATCAACCCCAAGCTGCACAAAACGCTCCGCATCCGCCTCACCTTGAGCAGCAACCCAGCTGATATCGCCAAAGGTTTGCCGGGTAAACCCCCCAAGGCGCGCATACCCTTTGGTTGAACGTTGGGAGAGACGGGCATTCGCCAATAGCGAGGGAATGCCATGCTGCCTGCAGGTTGCCAGCAGATTAGGCCAGACCTCTGTCTCCATCAACACCACAATCCGCGGCCTGGCACGCTGGATAAATCGCTCAATGATCAACGGGAGGTCATAAGGTGCATAGACATGGAAAACATCATCACCAAACAACTCCCGCACCCGGCGGGAACCCGTTGGTGTCGTTGTGGTGATAACGATGGCCTGCCCTGGATAGCGCTTCTGCAGCAGCTTCACCAATGGTACTGTAGCCTGCACTTCGCCCACGGAGACGGCGTGAATCCACAACGAATGAGCAGCGCCAAAGGGGGCAAACAGGCCAAAGCGCTCTCTCCAGCGACTGCGATAGTCAGGGGCCTTCAGACTGCGCCAAAGCAGGCGCAACAGTACAAGAGGCAGCGCCAGGTAAAGCAGGGTGGTATAGAAATGACGCATTAGTAATTGGATAAAACAGTTGCCTTGATGGCATCAGCTCGCATTCTTTATCAATCTAACTGAATGCGATACAAATACACATTAACAATGGCTCACATCTTCCTTCGTAAGCTGAAATGGTCTTGGGTTAAAACCAAAATCCCGCGTCGCAGCACTATGATCAAAAACCAAATCCTGGTTCATACGTTCCGCCATGCCAGAAGAAACCCATTTAAACTTAGGCAATAAACGCAGCAGCAATACGCCTAAATGCAATAACATGCTTGAGACATGGAAGTAACGCGGCTTTTTTCTCAATGCTATAAAAACATGGTCAATCATATTTTTATAGCCAAGAACCTCACCACCCGAGATATTATATGCGCTATTTTTTATACCTGTTTGCATAAGTGCACAAAGAGTGACCATCGCAACATCTTTAGCATGAACAGGTTGGCGCAATCCCATTGCTTTTCCAAGTAACGGAAAAAAACCAAATCGGTCAATAAATCCAGCAACAGATGCTATATTTTGATCTCTGGCCAAACCATATATAAGGGTCGGGCGTAAGATTACCCAATCAATACCACGATTTTCTGCCCACTCAATCAACCGCTTTTCACCTAAAGCCAGACGATCAGCAATATCTTTATCCTTGACATCAGAAGAGTTCATTTTAGTGAATACACTGGTGGAACTTAGAACCACAATCCTACGCACACCACATCTTTCCAACAGGCAAAAATAATCTGGCAGCACCCAGATAGGCGCCAGAGATATCCAGCTGTCAATTGATTCTTCCAATTCCTGCTGGCTTTGCTCAATCAAATGGTACCAATTTACACGATCACCAATAGCCAAATCAGGCTCTACAACTTGCCTGGAAAAGGCAATAATTTTTATGCGGTGGGCAATGCTATCAATCAAATCAGGTAACAACAGGCAATCACCAACCAAGCTGGTAGCACCTAAAACACCCACCATCTGATTTGCCATATCTCTATTTTGACCAAAAAGCCAATCGACTACCCAAATGGTAAACAGAGAGCAAACAAAAACGGCCCCAAACCCCTATACACACCAACCACATTAAGACACCAGGGTATTGATGGCGAAAAAACTTACGATAAAACCGCATCATTCCTTTATGTTTGTGCCATTCAACAAATATAGGGCGGCGCTGACTACATGCTCCCTTGCTGTGAGTTACCTTTGCATCAGGAGCAAAAAGGATCTTCCAATTTTTTTGACGCACACGCATGCACCAATCCAGATCCTCACAGTGCATAAAATAACCTTCATCGAATTGGCCGATCTCCATAAACAATTTTCGACGCACCAGCATGCATGCACCAGAAATCGCTTCGACTTCAATTGGGCGTACGGGTAAAGGTCTTTTGTGCAGATGAAAATCAAAAAAGAGTTTTGGCCACCTGCATTCAAAACGCGACAAGCCAAACACTCGCACAAAGGTTCGCCAGGGTGTGGGTACTGCACGGCGCCCACCGCCTTGTTCCGTGCCACCTGAATTCATGAGCAGACCGCCGACCATGCCCGCATCGGCATTTGCATCCAATACATCAAGCAGTTGAGAAATGGCATCAGGAGCGAGCAGGCAATCTGGATTCAAGAATAGGAGATAGGTGCTATTTGCCGCATGAGCACCAATATTGCAGGCTACCGAGAACCCAAGATTAACATCATTGCAGATAACCCTGATCTGCTGTTTGTCAGGAAATTCTTGCAGGCAATCTTCAATGCTGGAATCGCTTGAGGCGTTATCAACAATGATAATCTCACTTGCCTCAGGTAATATCGCGCGTACGCACTCTGTCAGTTGTGACCCAGCATTATAATTGACTATCACAACTGATACTTGAGATACCCCAGAGCATGAACCACCCTCATCAGCTACTAGCTCTCCCATCTTACTTAACAATCCCTTTCTCCAATCTGCTTGGCCAAGTACTTATTGCTCGCGCATAATCTATGCTTAAAAATGCATTCAAGGCATTCCAAAACGAAACAGACATTTATTCATTATGCCAAGAACTTCTCCATACGCTGCAATACGACTTGACTGAATTACTCTTCGCTTGCGCCACATTGCAGGGATACCTCTAATCGCATCCCGTTTTGCTCTGAAAATTATACTACCCTGCCCTCGGGCAGAAAACCACAACAAACAGGCAACATTCAACAGTAGATGCAACGGAAGAAAAGCCCAACAAAGAATACCCGGCATATCCTTTATATAGGTCCAAACCAGATTCCGGTGTCCATGGTAGACAGCAAAATCACTGTGCTGCCCTCCCGTTGTAACTGACCCAATATGCTTCACCACAGCATCAGGCACAACCATCGCCTTATAACCAGCCAAGCGGAGTCGAAATCCTAAATCAACATCTTCAACATAACAGAAATAGTCCTTATCAAACCCTCCAACCTCTAGCAAGGGCTTACGCCGGTAGAGCGCAGCAGCTGCACAAGGTGAGAATATCTCACAAGGAGTCGAGCTTACGGTCGAAGCCTGCTGCCCATGTCCATCACGCCAAACAATCCCACTTATGTGATAGATATCACCAACCCCATCTAACAACTCCGGTCTACTTGCACATAGCTGGCGAGAGCCAAAGGCGGCAATATCTGGATGTAAGGCTGCAGCAGCAAGCAACCTCTCAAGCCAATCTGGCTCAGGGAAGGCATCAGGGTTGAGGAGGGCGACATATTAGGATGTACACTGGCTCAATGCGCGGTTGTTACCCTCAGCAAAGCCAAGATTACTATCCATGGCCAGCACAGAGAGGTTGCCCTGTGTTTTTATCTCGGTTGTTGAACCGTCAGAACTGGCATTATCAACCACCCATATACGTTTGGGTTGTACGCTCTGTTGTAGCAAATGATTCAAGCAATTCGCTAAATGCTCTCCACTGTTCCAGTTTACGATAATTACACTAACTGTGGCTGAAGGAGATGCAGCAAAAGCAATGTCTTTAGACTTAACCACTATTCATTCAAGTACGAAATAGATTTTAGATCCACACCCTAACCCAGATGTAGCATGAGCATCATACTTTACCTTATAATGGAGCGGTTATCTTCATCATACAGCTACCCACAGCCACAAATAGTTTAGTAAAACTGCAGTAATACCACAGGAAACCAGTCAACCATCTCTGGAGTGTGGTTTTGGCAAAGCTACAAGCCTACTTGCATATATGGAACAGCAGCTTTAAAACAATAAAACATGGCAACAAACATAACTGATTTGGTCGCGATAGGAATGCCGGTTACCCGGCACCCCTCGCACAGATCCCAGCGTGCACTACTAATGCACTGGGCTCCTGCATCAGGTTCTGGCGGCGAAGCGGTGCAAAGGATAGTCATGGAGTATACGAATCGGTGGGGT
>JAJRZI010000119.1 GCA_024275295.1 Gammaproteobacteria bacterium
CAGTTGCTACATTAGATTTCACATGCAGGGGATAGAGATGGCTACCGTGTAACAGCATCCAATACAGACGTGGTTAAACAGGCGGTAAATGAATCTGAGTGGCTGTGGGGAACAGGTGTAAGAAGGATGAAGAGGGGGCAGACGATAGTCTCTCTGGCGGTGCTTTTGCTCACCAACCAATAAACGGAAATAGCTAACAGGCTTAAGCCGCTACTTCGAGTGTGACATGTAACCCCAAACGATGAGCCATATCCACTAGGCCATCAAGACGAAAATCATTGATCTTTCCCTTGAGTAACGCACTGACACGGGGCTGGGTAATCTGTAGGATCTCGGCGGCTTGCGTTTGAGTGAGCTCCTGAGTCTTTATCTTTTCTGCAATCTCCATCATCAATGCTGAGCGCAGTTTCAGATTCTCTGCCCGCACAGGGTCATCCTCCAGGGCATCCCAAACACTGTTGAATATTTTGTTGTCACTCATTGTTTATGCCTCGCAAGAATCTGTTTTAGTGCGTGCTTTGCGGCTTCAATATCCTGTTTTCGAGTCTTCTGAGTTTTCTTTTGAAAAGCATGTAAGACATGAATTGCGTCCTCCAACTTTGCAATATAGATCACCCGGTATTGCCCCTGCTCTTGTATCCTTATTTCCCGTACACCCTTGCCAATGGAGGACATGGGTTTCCAGTCGGTGGGGTCATTGCCCCGCTGTACCTTGTCCAACTGATGCCCAGCCTCATGCTTAGCATCTGCTGGAAAGTCGCGAATCACATCCAGTGTCCGGCCGTGAAATTCTATCTCCTTCATTGGTAAAGTATATACCTACTTATATATTATTCAAGTACATGCATAAGATTGAGCTGAGATAATGTTTTAAAACAGCATTCCAAAGTTTGATGATATACCCCCTTTGATCCATCAGGGTTCAAAAACCCCGCACCATCCGGAATTGATTTTCCATATCCCTCTCTTTCCCAATAACCCACCATGTGCCCCATGCACAACACGGGAAAGAGACCAATGCGAACACCCCACATTCTTATCGCTGTACTGCTCGGCAGCATGCTTCCTTTGCATCAAGCCGTCGCAGATGCCGATGGTGAGCGGGAAGCCCTAGCCCGTATCATCCATGAACTGGAGACGCTCGAACCACTGATCGGTGAAGCAGCGTCTCAGGCTAATCCAGATGCCCGTATTCGATTCAATTTTGAATGGCTGCGCCAGGATCTGACCAAGATTCAACAGGGGCTTCAGGAACATATTGATGCGCCCCGATCAGAGCCACGGACCTTCCCGCCCCTTCGCGGTGACTACCGCCGGTGATGGGAAATCATGACTGCCGCACAGAACGTTGCTTTTCAGGCCGGATCGGGAGTTACGCCTTCGACCCTGCTGCTCGGTATCGCCGGTGCAATCCTAACGCTGGCCTTTGTCTGGGTGATCTGGGTAACGCTTGGGACCTTCCGTGCTTGGCAGGGTGGGCAGGTCACGCTGTTTGATCTGACCTGGAACACATTGCGGGCCAGCATCGTTCTCATGGTGTTGGGCTTTTATATGCGGTGAGGCGTTTGCCATCACTGTTTCAATAGTTCGGGAGATGCCCCGGTGATTAGCAAAGGGGGGAACCCCCTATATCTTGGAGGAAACACAATGGTTTTGAAAACATGTAAGCGGATAGCAGCCGCAGCTGGGCTACTGACCCTGTCTGCGGGACAGTCGGTTTGGGCGGCATTGCCCACGCCGGTAGCGCCCAGCACGGCACCAGCAGCCGGTGATTGGGTTGCACTCATCAAAGGCTATATCAAGGATGGTGGCCTGGTTCTCGGGTTGGCCATTGCCGTGCTCGGATTCCTGTGGATCGCCTATCTCGGGTTCGCCAAGTTCAATGAGGCCCGTAAGGGCAAGGCCGAGTGGGCTGAGGTCGGTGTGCTGGGTATTGTCGGTGCTATCGTTATGATCTTCGCCAGCTATCTGCTGACCGAAGCTGCTGGTGTGATCTAAGCCGCTATGGATATCCGTGATGAGATCCTGGCTGATCGGCTGAATGTGGAGCCCGTGATCTTTAAGGGCTGCTCGTCCTCGGAGCTGGGTATCATCGTCGGCGTGGCTGCGTTCATCTGGCTGCCGGTCAGTCTCATCCTGGCCTGGCTGATGGGCGCGATCACCATGGGTTTTGGGATCGCCGGTGTCGGGGTCGTAGCCACGGTGGTGGTCACGGCCAGTCTGTTCCAGCGTCTCAAACGCAATCGCCCGGACGGCTATTACCAGCAGCGGTTCAGTATCTGGCTGCATGATCATGGCTTGTGCCGTGCGCCCTTTATCCGGCGTAGCGGGGCCTGGGATATCGGGAGGCGTTAAATGCGGCGTTACCGCTATGAGATTGATAATGTCCGCGCCCATCTTCGGTCGCTGGGGGTGGTCATCGGTCTACAAGTGCTGGTTATCCTGGCTCTCTGGTTCGGCTGGAGTCAGGCACCCAAACACCTGACTGTGCATGTCCCGCCTGATCTGCGCTCTGGTGCAACCCAAGCCATCAATGAAGTACCACCGGCCAATGTTTATGCCTTCGCCTTCTACATCTTTCAGCAGCTTAATCGCTGGCCGGATGATGGTGCACGAGACTACGGCAAGGCCATCTTCCGGGTATCACCCTATCTCACACCCCGCAACCGGGCTGATCTTATTGCCGAGATGGAACTCAAGGGACGGCAAGGGGAACTGGCCTACCGGGTGCGCGGGTTGCAGGAGATCCCCGGTCATGGTTATGAGGAGCGCCGTGTGGATTTGCTCAGTCCGGGTGTCTGGGTGGTATGGCTGGATCTGGAACTTTCCGAGTCGGTGAAAGGTATGACCGTGAAGAAGACGGCCATCCGCTATCCCCTGAGAGTGGTGCGCCATGCGGTGGATCCGGAGGCCAACCCCTGGGGTCTGGCACTGGATGGATTTACAGCAGAAGGGCCAAGACGGCTGAAGGCTTCAGAGTTGGCAGAAGAAGACCACCCAAAAGGATAGAGCAGGATGAAAGAGACAGCCCAAGATAATTACCTAATTCGCAGTATCACCTTCTGCATCGCAGTTATGTTTCTGTTTGCCCATACTATTGCCTTTGCTGATGCTGAAATTACAGAGCGCATCGAGTGGAAGAAGATCCCCATCAAATTGAATCTCAAGGTAGGCCATGAGCGACTGATCCACTTCCCATCGCCCGTTAAGGTTGGCCTGCCCAGCAGGCTGCAACCCCTGCTGCGGGCGCAGAGTGTTGATGGCACCCTCTACCTTCTGGCGAACAGCTCCTTCGAAGCAGCCCGTGTGATGGTCCGGGAGATTGAAACAGGCCGGATCTATCTCTTCGACATTGCCGCATTGGAAGAGGGTGGACAGACTCATCCTGTTCAGATCTACAGTGCTGAAGTTGAATCGGACCCGACAGCTACATCCAGCAGCAGGGGTGCTCATCCGGCCTTCCCGCAATACAGCTATGTAACCTTGACCCGCTTCGCATCCCAGCAGCTCTATGCTCCCATTCGGCTGCTGCGGGATCTTCCAGGTATTACCCGCACCCCGGTGACTCGTAAACCTGTGAGCCTGATTCATGGTGGCGCCATTGAAGCTATTCCGCTGGTTGCCTGGCGCACCGGCAATCTGTACCTCACCGTCCTAAAACTCACCAACCGGACAGATCAACCCCAGATCCTTGACCCACGCAATATCCGTGGAACCTGGCTGACTGCCGCCTTTCAGCACAATCGCCTGCTACCGGCAGGTGATGAGGCCGATACCACTGCCTTGTACCTGATCTCAACCCGACCATTTGAGACCTCATTGTGATAAATCCAAAAGTGATCGGAAAATATAATGGCCATCGCAACCAGTAATAAACTTCTGCCCCTCCTCGCCGGTGCCGTGGTGCTGATGCTGGTCTTCGTCACTCTCAAGAGCTGCTCCGGTGATCTCGGTGATCAACTGACACTAAAATCTGTTCCCCAGGCACCGTCACCGGATGCCGATACCCCAGCCGACACCATCAAGACCCTGACTGCCAACGTGGCCGCCATGACCGCTGAGGTTGAGGCCATGCGCAAGGACAATGCGGGCTTGCGCAAAGACAACCAGGATCTGCTGGCCAGCCGTACCCATATCGAAGAGAACGTCGCCACCCGCGTTACACGGGAACTGCTGTCACTGGAGCATGGCCGGGAGGCGCGCAACCGGATGGACTCCGGCGTACTCTCATCCCTGACCGCACGGATGGATGCCCTGTCACAGTCGCTCACCCAAGTGCAATCATCCCAGGGCAGCGGGGACATCCCGGTCGGCCTGGGTCTCGATGGTGTCTCCGGCAGTTTCTCCCCATCCGATGGCCTGGTATGGATTGAGCCTCTGGAGATAATGGGTACCGAATCAACAACCCCAGGCAGCCCCGGTCTGCTGCAACAGACCCGCCAGAGCAGTTCAGGATTACTACACAGAGCAGGACAACAGACAACCGCTGCAGCACGGAATCTGAAAGGCCAAGTGCAGGAAATGGAAACACAACCCGTCTTCACGGTACCCCGCAACGCCACCCTCATTGGCTCCACCGCCATGACCGCCCTGGTGGGCCGGGTGCCGGTGCAGGGACAGGTGCGTGATCCCATGCCGTTCAAGGTGATCACCGGTGTGGACAACCTGGCGGCCAACGGCCTTACCATCCCCGGTGTCCAGGGCATGATCTGGAGCGGCACCGCCATAGGTGACTGGACCCTCTCTTGTGTCACCGGCCGTCTCGACTCGGTCACCTTCGTTTTTCATGATGGCACCATTCGCACCCTCTCCAGTGATGACTTAGGCAATGGTGGCCGCCAGACCGGTGGTGCAAATAAACCCCTGGGCTGGATCTCGGATGATCAGGGTATCCCCTGCATCAGCGGGGAAAAGAAAACCAACGCCCCGGCCTTTCTCACCCAGCGCATCGGGGTGATGGCCGTCCAGGCAGCGGCGGAAGCGGCGGCCTCCGCCGAGACCACCTCCCTGGTGAGTGACACTGGCACGACGACCAATAACATTACCGGTAACACCGGCACCTATGTCCTTGGCAAGGCCGTCTCCGGTGGCAGTGATGAAGTGGCCAAATGGCTCACGGAGCGCCAGTCCCAGAGCTTCGATGCCATCTTCGTGCCGGCCAACACCAAGATCGCCATCCACGTCGACCACGAACTCCCTATCGACCTTGATCCTACTGGCAGGAGACTGAGCCATGCAGAACCTATTGACCCTCATCGGCGTACTCGCCTCGATTAGCCTCGGGCTAGCTGGATGCGCCAGCACCAAGGAAGCCGTACTGCCCCAGGATGGCCCCTCCATGAAAACGATTTATGAGCAGCATTTCCAGGAGATGGGGACACAAGATCCCAGCGCTGTCCGCCACAAGCTAGGTGACCGGACAATAGACACTGGGACCAATGCCCTCCACGGCTACACCCGTGAGGCCAATAATGAGATCGACACCATCTTCCCGAGACTACCCAATCCAACCCTGGTTATGTACGTCTTCCCGCACCTGGCTGGGGATGAAGGCGTTCCGGTTCCCGGCTATGCGACCACCTTCCCGATGTACGAGCGGGTGGAGTATGCACTGCCCGGTGAAGTGTCAATGAGAGCGGATGTGCCAATGAGACCGGAACAGTAAACCCCATGGATCAATCAAACCCCCGTTCACAAAAGAGATCCGACAAAACAGACAAACCACGTACAGCCGATGACTGCCCAGAGGCGCCCGTAACCCAAGCGGCGGTAAAGCAGCTGTACGAGCGTCCTCCATCCTTCACCGACCTGCTGCCCTGGGTGGAATACAACTCAGAGAGCCGTACTTTCCTGCTGGAGGACGGGATCAGCGTCGGTGCTCTGTTCGAGCTGGAACCCGTGGGCTGTGAGGCTCGCACCCCTCAATTCATGGCCCAACTGCGTGACGCCATCCAGACCGCCCTCACCGATGCCATTCCCGAAGAGGATGATGCTCCCTGGGTGTTGCAGGTCTACGTGCAGGATGAGCCGAGTTTGAAAGGTTTTCAGAAGGAGATTGAGGCCTATGCGCAACCCAGTGCAAAAGATACAGCCTTCACCCGGCACTACCAGGAGACCTTCGCCCGCCACCTGGAGCGGATCAGCCAGCCTGGTGGGCTGTTTGAGGATACAGCTGTAACCGGCACCCCATGGCGAGGCCAGCTGCGGCGGGTCCGTGCCACCCTCTATCGCCGTCTCAAACCCAAAGGAAGGACACCACCAGCGGTGGAAGTGGAAGAGGCCCTGAATGATGTAGCCATCAAGTGGGTCGCCTCCCTGGCCTCGGCCGGTATCCGGGTGAAACTGGGTACAGGCCAGGATCTCTACGAATGGCTGCTAAAATGGTTCAACCCAGCTCCTCAAATAACAGAGGGCGATCCTGATCGCCTCCTGGAACTGGCCCCCTATCCAGGGGATGAGAACCTGCCGTTTGGCTACGACCTGGCCGAATGCCTCACACTCTCAATGCCGCGCTCAGATAACAAAACCGCCACCTGGTGGTTTGATGATCTGCCGCACACCATCGTCACCGTTCAGGGACTGCGCCGGGCACCGGAAGTAGGACATATAACCGCCGAGCGTCAGGCGGGTGATCATGTCTTTTCTCTGTTCGACCGACTACCTGAACATACAGTAATGGTACTGACCCTGACGCTCAAACCCCAGGATCACACCCGCAACCACATCGCTCAAGTTAAACATGCTGCCGTGGGAGACACTGCTGAAGCTGCTCTCACAAGAGAAGATGCTGAATCGGTAGAGCGGGAGATGGCTAAAGGCAACAAGCTCTATCCCCTGAATATCGCCTTCTATGTGCGCGGCAAGGATCTCAAGGCACTCCGAACCCACACCAACCAGCTGAATGCCATCCTGCTACCCAACGGCTTGCAACCCATCCTGCAGGAGGCAGATCTGCTGGCTCAGGACAGCTACATCCGCAACCTGCCCATGGCCTATGACGTGTCACTTGATAAGATCAGCCGCCGCTCCCGGCTGGTCTTCTCCAGCCACACCGCCAACCTGATGCCGCTCTATGGCCGATCAAGAGGTACCGGCCACCCCGGCCTCACCTTCTTCAACCGGGGTGCAGAACCCCTGACCTTCGATCCCCTGCACCCATCTGACCGAAAAAAGAATACCCACATGCTGATTCTTGGGCCTACTGGTGCAGGCAAATCTGCCCTGCTGGTCTACCTGTTGCAGCAGATGGCCGCCGTTTATCGCCCACGCATCTTCATCATCGAAGCAGGTGGCTCCTTCACCCTGCTTGGACAACACTTTCAGGCCCACGAACTGACGGTTAACCAAGTGACCCTCAACCCAGGTTCAAACATCAGCCTGCCACCCTTCGCTGATGCCCTGCGTCTGCTGGGCAAAGAGCGCCGGTTATCCCTGCCGGATGACCCCGAGGCTCTGCCTGATGATGAAGAGGAACCCGAGGAGGAAACTGGAAGAGACATCCTGGGTGAGATGGAGATCGCCGCCCGCATCATGATCACCGGCGGTGATGAACGGGAGGATGCCCGCATGACAAGAGCCGAC
Source organism: Gammaproteobacteria bacterium (assembly GCA_024275295.1). Taxonomy (GTDB): domain Bacteria; phylum Pseudomonadota; class Gammaproteobacteria; order Chromatiales; family Chromatiaceae; genus WFXD01. The sequence goes on from JAJRZI010000119.1 coordinate 7,582, forward strand.
CGGCTGCTCATCCGCAACGCCATCTTCCAGGCTGCAAAAACAGTTGGAGAAGAGAACCGAGACCAGGTACTCACCCAGGACGTAGTGGATGCCCTGCACCACATCAGCAGAGACAAAGAACTACCCGAACACCGCCGTAACCGCGCCCTGGAGATGGGTGACGGCATGGCCCTATTCTGCTCCGGCCTAGCCGGGAAATTCTTCAACCGCCCCGGCACACCCTGGCCCGAAGCCGATGTCACAATCCTTGAAATGGGCATTCTCGCAAGAGAAGGGTATGAAGACCAACTAGCTGTTGCCTACATCTCCATGATGAGCCATATCAACGACCTGGTGGAACGACATCAGCACGACCACAGACCAACCCTGGTTATCACGGATGAAGGTCACATCATCACCACCAACCCCTTATTGGCCCGCTACGTGGTCAAGATAACCAAGATGTGGCGCAAACTTGGTGCCTGGTTCTGGATCGCCACCCAGAACCTGGAAGACTTTCCTGATGCTAGCCGTAAGATGCTCAACATGATGGAGTGGTGGCTCTGCCTGGTCATGCCCAAGGAAGAGGTGGAGCAGATTGCAAGGTTCAAGGATCTGACCGAAGAACAGCGTGGCCTGCTGCTGTCGGCCCGCAAGGAGCCTGGCAAGTACGTGGAGGGAGTAGTACTATCCGATAATCTGGAAGCGTTATTTCGGAACGTGCCGCCGCCACTGTGTTTGGCACTGGCGATGACCGAGAAGCATGAGAAGGCGGAGAGGGCGCAGATCATGTGCGAACGGAATTGCAGCGAGCTTGAGGCTGTCTACGTAATCGCTGGGTGCTTTGCCAAATAGTATGAGTTTGGAGAAGCGTGTGATGTAGGAGATAGGGCCGCAGAGCTCAGCGTGCATAAGCCTTTGATGGAATTAGTTAGCCTAAAATGGTTCAGAATATAACAAGTAAGATGCTCACCATTGGGGAATAAGTCATGGCGAATGGTAAAATCTTAAGGCAATTGATCAAGGCGGGCGCAACTGGTGACTCTGCGGCTTTTCGTCGTGTCTCAGAAGCCGTGATCGAAAATGAGCGCCAGAAACAGCATCATTTGCTTGCCAACGACCTTGAGCAAATCCTTTATGGCGAACACCTTCAGCAAGCACCTAAAAATGCCCATCGGTTGATCCCCAACGCGCCAGTAGACAAAGAACGTGGTTTGCCCCTGCTTGATATTAAGCAGCCTCAACGCTCACTTGAAGAGATGATCCTGCCTGAACTAAGCGTGCTGGCTCTCGAATAATTGTTGGAGGAACATCGTCGTAGTGATGTGTTGCGTAGTTATGGCATGAAAGCATCCAATAAAGTGATGTTCTATGGTCCTCCTGGGTGTGGCAAAACTTTGGCTGCCGAGGTGATAGCGTTTGAGTTAGATCGCCCGCTAGCTATTGTTCGCCTAGATGCGCTGGTCTCCTCATACCTTGGTGAAACAGCAGCAAACCTGCGCAAGGTATTTGATTTTGTCGCTGATCATCCAATGGTGGCGCTATTTGATGAGTTTGATGCTATTGGCAAAGAACGTGGTAATAGTGGAGAACATGGTGAACTGCGCCGAGTTGTGAATGCTGTTTTACAGATGATGGATGCCTATCAGGGGCAAAGTCTGATCCTGGCAGCAACGAACCATGAACAGATCCTGGATACTGCTATCTGGCGCCGCTTTGATGAAACCGTTGAGTTTCCGTTACCTAATAATGAGCAGCTTAGCCAGCTACTCAAGCTCAAGTTGCGGGGTATTCGTCGCCAGTTTGAGTTGGATGATGAAGAACTGATTACCAGATTAGCCAATAAAAGCGGTGCGGATGTTGAACGAGTTGTCCGCCGAGCCATTAAACGCATGATCTTGCGTAGCCAAGAATTCCTCACTATTAAAGACTTAGAAAATGCCCTTGTGAGGGAAAATAAATAAGTAAAAGCAACAGCAGGGATGATATATGCCAGACAGCTATAAACACCTCGTTATTGAGAGAGAGCCGTTAAGGAACGATAGACGTACTCGCAGAATAAATATCCCGCACCCTGATCGAGGTGATCTTCGAGTTCATGGTCAGCGATTATTTGATAGTTTGAATGGAGCGATTCAGCAAGCCAGGCAACAGGCCGCAGCAACTCCAGGCAGTTACGTCCTGAAGCTAAGGAACCTCTGATTAATTCCGTATTTTGAGCGATAATACCGCATCCTCCTAAGAACGCTAGAATCTGACATGCGCCAACAAACCTTTGCCGATACTAACTTCGAGAAATTCCGCAAGAAGACCCGCAAAGAACAG
>JAJRZI010000120.1 GCA_024275295.1 Gammaproteobacteria bacterium
CTTGTAGTGAGGGCGGCAACAGGTACGCGGTATCTCGATTGATGGGCTGGAATTTGCCTGACATGGTGATGTCGATCTCTTCTTGGTACGATGAGCCTATTCTATAGGGATACGTCGCTAAATCCGACAGACTCCTAGCTCCACAATGGAGCTGTCCGCATGTTCCCGCGCCACCTCTGTGGCATAGACTTCAGGCACCTGTCTTCCTGAAAGTAGTAGCCGTCTGGCAAACAGGGCCTTTTCCACCGTACGGGCAGTGCTGATCTCGGAGACCAACCGTCCGATGATCAAGCTCTGCTCCGTGGCAGGCATCTCACGGATGGCTTCGATGACCTGGCGGCTGATGGCAACACCGGGGGCTGTGACCTTATCCAGATTGGGCAGGGTCGGGGGTGTGGCGCCACTCACCAGATTCTGGAGATCCGCCGTTACCACTACAGTCTCTTGGTGCAGCTTGGGCAGCAGTCCCGTACCAGGGACGCTATCCTTGCGGCAGGTATCACAGGTGGTAACGATGTTTTCCCCTACGACATCCACCACCCAGTTACGGGCATTGGTGGGGGTATTCCAGATCTCAGAGAGCCGGGTTGTGGCACCGGGCGGCCCGACGGCATTGATGGGCCGGTTCATGTTGATGTTGTAACCTGCCTGGACCAGATCCCCAGTAAAACGCAGCATCGGCTGACCCGCGCCCCCGGCCTGGCCGCCGACCCAGGGGATGCCGTTATCCCCGTTCGATGTCTCAACCGCCTTTTTTGCGGTCACGGCATCATTGCCGCCGATACCCATCTGGATCTTCCAGTCATTGCCCTTGGAGAGGGTGATGAGATCCGCATAGGGGTTCTTGCCCTGGGCGATCTCGGCCTCCATCTGCTCACAGCTCTTGGTGGCGAGCTTCATAGTCTCCTCGGCCTTGAGCAGGGCATTCTGGAACAGGTCATAGAGACCGGGGTTGGCCCGTTGCAGGATCAGGGCGGGCAGTGCGGCAATGGCGGCACTGGCAGCGGCCGTCATGGCGTTCATCATATTATCGACCCCGGAGCCGATGTTGTTCAGGGAATTGGTGACCGCCGCTACGGGATCGAACTTGCCACAGCTGTAACCCATACCCAACTGGGCAGAGCCACCCAGGGTAACCGGAACGACTAAAGGATTTGCCGGTGGCGAGACCGGTTCCGCCCCGCCTATCTCGTAGTACCAAAGACCATCTTCCGTGGGGCCTTTGGTGGCCGCAAGGGTACTACTTCCGTGCAGCACCAGGGCCATCACGCCAACCAGCCCGATGGAAGAAAGTAGACTGATGAGTTTTTTCATGCAGTGCCTTTAGGGGGGATAGGGAAGCCAATCGATAGAAAACAGAAACCATTGCCCTCGCCTTCGGCAGCACTTGTAGGGCCGCCACAGGTTCCAGACGTAGTCACCACCTGCATCCACCTTGCCGCCACCCCAACCACTGAGGCTGACCAGGTCATTGGTGCCGAAGGTGCCGCAACTGCTTTCTGTCCGGGGCAGGAGCATCTGCCAGGTGCCGGTACGGTGGTTCTTCTCCATCAGGGGTCCAGGTGGCCAGACTCTCTGACCACCGAATGGTCTACCGGTCAGAGGCACATAGACATGGGGTTGGCCAGATCGGGTCACGATATCACCGGCCCGCTGGGCATTGATGGCTGCTACCTTGGGCTCTTCAGCCTGAGTGGTCCAGCCGGTACGTGGATAGACCCCGCCCCAGGTCTGCAAGGGCCAGGAGCCGATCTCCCGCAGACCGGGAATGAGACTGGCGGGATAGAAGATCTCCGGCACCTCTTGACGCCAGGACAAGGCATCCAGCCCGGACTGAAAATAGGGCAGAAAAGAAGTGCTCTGAGAATGGCAGATCAGACCAGTGCCACTGACTACTCCAGACAGACTGGCCACCGGATGGCCGATGGCATCTGTCTCCCTGACTACCATGTTCCTGTGATCTCGACGGTTGTTACTGCCCTCGGTGCGATTTCCTGCGCTCTCAATAGGAACTGGCAGGATTGAACCGAGCAGACCCGCAGCCGCGGCCTTCTGGGCAAGCCCCAGGGTGGCACGGATCTCCACCCATGGATTACCACCCAGTTCATTATAGGCACTGACCACCAGATCTGGGTTGTAATGACCCACCTTGAGTGATGTTCTGACCCGGCATCCACTCCATGAGCAGCGTAACCAGAAGCACATACCGATGGGCATCCAACGCATACAAGTGAATGCCCCAGCTGTGGTCTTGGCCACGATCTGTGGAGTGGTGATGGAACCTGCACTGCTAATCATGGGAAACACCAGCAGTCCAGATAGAACAAGAGATGGAAAGAAACGCCGGCTCATCGCGCTTGCTCTTCCCGCCACTGCTGGTAATGACGAAGCGCTTGATGGATATCAGTCACGCCGTAAACCACGGCCACACCATCGAATACGATGGCAGGATAACGGTCGATGCCATATTGCAGAGCCTTGGCAAGCCCGGTGGCGGACTGTTGCATACGGCTCATAGTATCTTTATCCAAGTGTTCGATGCGATTGAGCGCCAGTGGCTTTGCTGCTATTGGATCAGCAGGTAGCTTCTGGCTGAGATTCAACTCAAGTTGATGAATGCCATCAATAGCGTAGTAATGGAACGCTACACCTGTTCCAGCTTGCTGCCCCTGTCTGCCGGTGGCTGGATATGCGCTCGATGTAAATACCTCAATGAGATGTGGCTGAGCCAAGGCCGCTGGCTCAGCCTGGACATTTCCAACCAGTACGAGCACGACAAACAAGAATATCCCTGAGCGGATCAACCCGGCCTCCCCCGAAATCTATATGGATGATGTTCAAATCATTCGAACCGCCATCGTGATCATTCCAGCAGATGTTGGGAATAGAAAATCCAGTCAGGGAAGTGCGGGGTTTATTGGGAGGGAAACAAGACGCTTTGCCACGTAGTTTTTTTACTCAGGGAGTTTGAAGCAATTGAGATTGAGGTACTGAAAGTCGGAGAGCATGAGGCATTTGGACTAAGCAGCAAGATCCTATAATGCGAGGCTTTTATATGGCATCTCTCCAGTACCAGCACACGATTACGGCAACTTGCTATCTTCTTTGTCCAGATTTTCTTTGGCGCGCATTATTTGCCTAACTCTGGCTATCACACCCTACTACGTATACGTTCTTGCTCTTGAATGCGCTGGCGAATCTGTGTGTATAGCCGGGCTTGTTCATTGTCACGATCGGTGACAGTCACGACCAAAGCATAAGACTCTTGCTCCATACTAAAGGCTCCCCCCCAATCACGGTCCTGACGGGTAACAACGACAAACCACTTTTCAGTTGGATTCCGACGGCGGAATCTCCAAACAGATGACTGTACAGTTCCTTTATCTCGCAGTTGAGAACTAATACAACGGTTGCCAGTGGCATCATCGTTACGGGTCTTCGTATCATCTTGTGTATCATGATTAAAATGATTTTGAACTTCTTCAAGAGACTGCCCTTTTACCAAAAGATAACTGATGCGTATAGCAAGATAATCTAAACGTGTGGTACGGACTGCGGGTGTATAGGCCAAGGTAACTCTAAGCTCACGCGTCGCTAATTTTGTACGTAAGTAGTCTGATGGCAGCGGCAACTCAAAGAACTGATGCGCATTATTCTCGATACGATCTTCTGCCGTAAGCACTACCACATTCTCAGAAGAACGATACAGCGCATCTTCATCAATCATGCCATAACCAGCTATATCTCGAGCAATCTCTCGATATCTGGTTTCCGGTGCATCTTTATAGTGTTTTTGCATCTCTTCTGGAAACGCCGTTACTGTTTCTTTTGGCAAGTTGGCATGATTTACTA
>JAJRZI010000121.1 GCA_024275295.1 Gammaproteobacteria bacterium
CGCATGTCTTTGCCGATGTGCAGGTTGCCAGTGCTGAGGCGCAGACATTGGCCTGGGAGCAGCAGAAATCAATAGAGCGAAAAGAGAAGGCCGGTGACCGGTCGCACAGCTTGCTGGACGGTGTGGCAATAGCGCTGCCAGCCTTGATGCGCTCTGAAAAACTACAGCGCCGTGCTGCCCGTGGTGGCTTTGATTGGCCGGATGTGTTTGGCGTCATTGCCAAGGTGCGCGAAGAGTTGGATGAGGTTACCGTCGAGCTGGAGCAGGGGGCCAGCAAGGAGCGGGTGGCTGAAGAGATCGGTGATCTGCTGATGGCCTGCGCCAACCTTGCCCGCAAAGCCGGAGTGGATGCGGAGATGGCGCTGGTAGCTGGGAATCGTAAGTTTGAACGCCGTTTTCATGGCATTGAGAAACGTATTGCAACCCAAGAGCAAAAAATGACAGAGTTGAGCCTGGATGAGCTGGAGAGGCACTGGCAGGCTGTCAAATCTGATGAGAATCATTAAGCGTAGGGAGTGAGACCATGCTGCAGAACTATATTCAAAAAAGCACGAAAAAGGTTATCGAGAGCCTTGAGATGGCGGTTGCCGAGCTGGCAGGAATGCGGCAGAACGTACTCTCTCCCGACTTTATACTGCTGGCGCTGCTCTCCCAGCCGGACAGCGAGGCCTACAAGATATTTGAAAGCATCCTCTCTGATCCCGAGGCGGCGGTGGATCGCCTGGCTGGGCAGATACGCCAGCACTATCAGCATGCCACCCCGGTAAAGGCCAATCAGATTGTTACCGCGCAAGAGACAGTGGAGCTGTTCCGTAGTGCACTTTCCGAGGCAAAGAGCCTGGGTGATGAGTTTATTGGCACCGGCACCCTGTTCATTGCCCTGTTCGATGAGCGGGCAGGGGCCACGGCGACGCTGCTGAGAGATGCAGGTATCAATGTCGAGCAGGCCCGACAGGCGCTGAAGGAGATTCGGGGTGGTCGCACCCTGCAGACGCAGGATGCCGAGAGTAAGCAGAATGTCCTCGAACGCTACACTAAGGATCTGACGGAGATGGCGCACAATGGTGAGCTGGATCCGGTCATCGGGCGGGAAGATGAGATTGCCGCCATCATTCAGACGCTCTCCCGCCGCAAGAAGAACAACCCCGCACTGATTGGCGAGCCTGGGGTGGGCAAGACCGTCATTGTTGAGGGGTTGGCACAACGGATTGCCGATGCCGATGTGCCGGATACGCTACTGAACAAGCGCCTGCTCTCACTGGATTTGGGTGAGATTGTGGCCGGGGCCAGCATGCGTGGTGAATTTGAAGAACGCTTGAAATCGGTGCGTGATGAGGTGATTCAGGCCCAGGGGCAGGTGATCCTGTTTATTGATGAATTGCACGCGGTGGTGGGTGCGGGTGCAGGTGCTGGCGGACTGGATGCCCCCAGTCTGCTCAAGGCGGCCCTGGCGCAAGGCACCCTGCAGGTTATAGGGGCTGATACGCTGGATGAATATCGTAAACATGTTGAGGCGGACAGTGCCCTGGAACGGCGCTTTCATCCTATCCTGGTGCGGGAACCAAGCATTGATGAGACTATCTCCATCCTGCAGGGTCTTGCACCACGCTATGAGGCGCATCATAAAATCCGTTATGAACCGTCAGCCTTTGCAACGGCCGCCCGCCTTTCAGAGCGTTACATCATGGATCGCCAACTACCGGATAAGGCCATTGATCTGATTGATGAGGCAGGTTCGCATAAACATCTGCAGCTGACCGCTATTCCCCATGATGTCATGGAGTTTGAACGTGAAAACCAGCGCCTGCTGAGAGAGAAGACGGAGGCCTTTCATGCCCAAGATTTTGAAGAGGCTGCGCGTCTGCAGATGGAGATACTCAAGGCTGAAGAGAATCTTAAACAGGCCCGGGCAGGGTGGAAGAAGAATCATCTGGATGATGAGGCTGTTGTTACCGATGAGGATATCGCGCAGGTCGTGGCCAAGTGGACCGGCATCCCGGTTGCCCGCATGGCGGAATCTGAATCAAACAAGCTGGCAAGGATGGAGGCCAAACTGCACAAACGCATCATTGGTCAGGATAATGCGGTACGTGCGGTGGCTGATGCCATCCGCAGGAACCGTGCGGGCATAACCTCCAGTCATCGCCCCATTGGATCATTTCTTTTTCTTGGCCCCAGCGGTGTGGGTAAAACGGAGCTGGCGCGCGCCCTGGCAGCCTTCCTGCTGGATGATGAGTCACGCATTATCCGGCTCGACATGTCGGAATATATGGAGCGGCATGAGGTCTCAAAGATGATTGGCGCCCCCCCAGGGTACATCGGCTATGGTGAGGGTGGCCAACTGACAGAGCAGGTGCGGCGTAATCCCTACTCGGTCATCCTGCTGGATGAGATGGAGAAGGCGCATCCGGATATCTTTAACATGCTGCTGCAGATTCTGGAAGATGGGCGCTTGACCGATGCCCAGGGGCGTACCATCTCGTTCCGTAATACCATTCTGATTGGCACCTCTAATCTGGGTACAGAGTCACTCTCGCCGGATAAACGCCCGATTGGTTTTGTCCAGTCGGCCACGCCGGACTACAAAGAGGCGCAGCAGTTGGTGCTGCATGAGGTCAAGAAATTCTTCAAGCCTGAGTTTTTGAACCGGCTGGATGACATCATCGTCTTTCACTATCTGGAGAAGGAGCATGTACGCAGTATTGCAGCCATGTTTATTATGGAGCTGGTGGAACGCATGCGGGTGCGGGAGATCAAACTGGAGGTGGATGATGCGGTTGCAGACAAGATAGCCCGTGATGGCTTTGATCCGGTCTATGGCGCCCGCCCATTGCGCCGTGAAGTGGAGCGACAGATTGAAAATCCACTGGCGATGATGATCGTTAAGGGTGAATGCCCGGATAATAGCCGGGTAAAGGTAAAGCTGGAGGAGGGTGTGATCACTTTCCAAATCAATGGTAAATAAGAGGACAGGATGATGAGAGCATGGCGATATGTGCTGCTGATAGCCGGTCTGTTGGGGCTTGCTGGCTGCTCCATCAACCCGGTGACAGGCAAGGATGAGCTGGCGTTTATCTCTCAGTCGCAAGAACTTGATATTGGGAAAAAGCAGTATGCGCCCAGCCGCCAGATGCAGGGTGGTGATTATAATCTGGATCCTGAATTGAGCCGATATGTCAGCCAGGTGGGTCAGCGGTTGGCTGCGGTGAGTGATCGCAAACTCCCTTATGAATTTACTGTGGTGAATGACTCCACCCCCAATGCCTGGGCGCTGCCGGGTGGCAAGATAGCCGTGAATCGCGGGCTGTTGCTGGAGCTGGAGAGTGAAGCGGAGCTGGCGGCTGTGCTGAGTCATGAGATCGTGCATGCGGCGGCACGGCATGGTGCTCAAGGTATGGAGAGGGGGCTGTTATTGCAGGGTGCCGTGCTGGTGGCCGGGATGGCGGTGCAGCGTAGCGATTACTCGCGCATGGTGGTGGGTGCGGCATCTACGGGTGCCAATCTGATCAATCAGCGTTACTCCCGCAGTGCGGAGAGTGAGGCAGATCATTACGGCATGCTCTACATGGTGCGCGCTAGTTATAACCCGGCTGCTGCGGTCAAGTTGCAAGAGACCTTTGTGCGCATGTCCAAATCAAGGAAGCATAAGCAGGAGTGGTTTGCCGGGCTGGTTGCCAGCCACCCGCCCTCAGAAGAGCGGGTGAGACAGAACAGGGAGACACTGCGCAAGCTGGGTGCAAAGGGTGGTGACTGGGGGAGAGCACGTTACCAACGCATGCTGGCGCGACTGAAAAAATCTAAACCGGCCTATGATGCCTTGGAAAAAGGGCTCAAGGCACTGCAGGATGATGATGAACAGCAGGCCCAAAAACTGGCCAACAGGGCGATTACCATTGAGCCGAGAGAGGCGCTCTTTTATAGCCTGTTGGGTGATGTTCGCTACAAACAGGAACGCTATCGAAAGGCGCTGAAACACTATAATCAGGCGCTGGACCGTAACAGTGGCTTTTTTCGTTACTATCTGGAGCGGGGCGTCACCTGGGAGAAGTTGCACAAGAGTGGAAAGGCTCGCAAGGACCTGAAAAAAAGTGTCGAACTGCTGCCCACTGCGATGGCCTATAACGCCCTGGGTAGAGTGGAGCTGGTATCGGGTCATCGTAAACAGGCAAAAGCCTATTTTGCACAGGCGGCAGGTTCGCGTTCGCCAGCAGGGGCTGAAGCGGCCACTGCGCTGGTGCGTCTTGACCTGCCTGATAACCCCGGCCGCTATCTTCCAACCCATCTGCAGCGTCTCAAGAGCGGTGAGATGATCGCTGTGGTGCAGAACCAAACCCGAATGCCGGTGCGCAATGTGGGGGTTGGTGTGGGGCTGCGCAGCCCTGGGGGGCGATTGTCCAATATGACCCGGCATAGCGTGTGGGGTATTATTCGCCCTGGCGAAGTGGCGCGCATTCGATTGGGTATTCGGCTGGATAACCCAAAACAGCTCCGTCAATATGGGGCTGTTGTGCTTGGGGCAGATATCGCAGATGAAAAATAGAGAGAATTAGCATTCCCTTTTCTGCTGAGGGTTTGAGAGAATATTCAGCTGTATTAGCCCGTAAAATTTATAAATTATGCACAATATCCTGCGCGATCTTTGCGTTTATGCCCGTTTTTTGGGTGCAAATTTATGAAATTTCCGGGCTGGATCAGAAGTAAAAATGCCTATACCGGAGGTAGCGCAATGAAGAAAATTATAATTGGTGGTTTAGTGTTTGTGGTTGTGGGTGTGCTTGCAGCCCTGTTCTATGTTTACAGTAATCTCAATGCGTTGGTGGTGCAGGCGGTTGAGACCTTTGGCAGGCCGGTTACCCAGACAGAGGTCAGACTTGAATCATCGGATATCTCCTTCCTGTCGGGAGAAGGGAGTCTGCATGGACTCTTTATCGGCAACCCTGCGGGCTATAAAGGGCGCAGTTCATTTGAGCTGGGCGCGCTAAAGGTTGCGCTGGACTCCGAGACGATTGCAGATGATGTCGTGGTGATTAAATCTATCGATATCAATGCACCGATGATTACTTACGAGCCGGGTGGTGCGGCAGGATCAAATCTGCAGCAGCTGATGAATAATGTTGATGCCTTTGCCGCCAAGGCAGGCGGAGGTCAAAACAAGGCGGCTCCGGCAAAGCAGGATCAGGCCCAAAAGAAGGGTGCAGCAAAGATAGTGATCAATCGGGTGACGATCACTGGCGGGAAGATCAGGATTGTGACGCCACTGTCGAGTGAGGGTCTGACAGCACCGCTGCCGAAGATTGAGCTGACTGATGTGGGTAAAGACAAAGGTGGCATATCTGCTGCCGATGCCTTCAAGATGGTTATGGAAAAGGTGGTGGCGGCTTCAAGTGGTGCAGTAGCCGGGCCGTTGGCTGATATCAAGGGTCAGCTTAAAAAGCAGGTGGGCAAGCAGGTCTCTGATCTGACTTCAAAGGTAGAGGGTGCGACTAAAGGTCTGCCGGGTGGCCTGGATAAAAAAGCGGGTGATATTGGCAATAAGCTGAAGGGGCTTTTCTAACGAGGCAGCGGCTGTGCGGGTTGTCGTGGCACCCGCTTGATCTCCCAGTGTGTCAGCGCCCATTGCCAGAATTCATCCACGGTTGCGGGCTGCTCCTCTGGCCGTGGCTGCCCCAGAAAACGCAGTGCAGCCAGCAGCGCAGGCAGAGGCATTTTTCGATCTACAGGCATAGATTGAGCCTGTTTGCTGAGCTTGTTGCCGACCTCATCCACGGCCAGTGGCAGATGGGCGTAGTGTGGTGTTGGATGGCCCAGCAGCGCCTGGAGATGCAACTGGCGGGGGGTGGATAGAATAAGGTCTGCTCCCCGCACGATATGTGTGATCCCTTGCCAGGCATCATCGACCACCACTGCCAATTGGTAGGCAAACAGGCCATCGGCGCGGCGGATAATAAAGTCTCCCACATCCTGCGCCAGTGATTGTTCTCTCTCTCCCTGAATCCTGTCTATGAAATGAATAGAGTGATTATGGGTGAAGACCCTGATAGAGCGTGCTTCACGTTCTGAGGGCAGAGCTGTGCGGCAGGTGCCAGGGTAGATTATGCCCTCAACACCCGATTGACCCTGTTGGGCGATCTCTTTGCGGCTGCAGGCACAGGGATAGATGGCCCCTTGTTGCTGCAGTGTCTCCAATGCGGCTTGATAAGCATCTGTGCGCTGGCTCTGGTAGATGACTGGGCCATCCCATTCAAAACCAAACGTCTCAAGTGTGTGAAGGATATCATCGGCTGCACCGGGTACCTCTCTGGGGCGGTCGATATCTTCCATGCGCAGCAGCCATTTTCCACTGTGACTGCGGGCATCAAGATAGCAGGCAACGGCCGCTACCAGTGAGCCAAAGTGTAGTGCGCCGGTGGGTGAGGGGGCGAAGCGACCGCAGTATGAGGTGGTAGACATAAGGAAAAAGCCGGCAGTTGCCGGCTTTTTGAGGTGTGCAGTGGGCCAGGTTTAGCCCATCTGTTTTTCTCTGATCTCGTCCAGGGTTTTGCAATCGATGCATTGCGTGGCTGTGGGGCGGGCCTCTAGACGACGGATGCCGATCTCAACGCCACAGGATTCGCAGTAGCCGTAGTCGTGGTTGTCGATACTGGTGATGATCTCACCAATCTTCTTCAGTAGCTTGCGCTCCCGATCGCGGGTACGTAGCTCCAGGCTGAACTCAGACTCCTGAGAGGCGCGATCATTCGGGTCTGGGAAATTGGCGGCTTCGTCACGCATGTGATGGACGGTACGGTCTGCCTCTTCCATCAGGCTCTGCTTCCAGGCTTCCAGGATTTTTCGAAAATGGGCCTCCTGCTCCTCATTCATATACTCTTCGCCATCTTTGGCTTGGTAGGGCGCTATTCCGAATGAATAATCCTGTTCGGGTGTGTTTTTTGCTGTCATCCAACAACTCCTGCGAACCTCAATAAATAAGGGCGCTACATATACCAGAATAGATTGGGGTCGGCAAGAAAGATGTGAGCTGATGCACTCCGATCCCACTTTAGGTAAGCTAAGTATAGGTTTAAACTGTTTTTTTGTAATGGGAATTTTCAGGACTCAGTTATGAACAAAAAGCCCGCTGTTGCGCAGCGTATGATGCATATCCAGCCTTTTTATGTGATGGATCTCCTGGCGCGTGCACGTGACCTTGAGGCCCAGGGCCGTTCAATTGTTCACATGGAGATTGGTGAGCCGGATTTTATTACCCCAACTCCCATTATTGAGGCTGGACACCGTGCCTTGAGCGCAGGGCATACCCACTATACCCCCGCATTGGGGCTGCCAGCGTTACGACAGAAGATTGCAGATTCATACCGCTTAAATTATGGGGTCGTGGTTGATCCATCCCGGGTGCTGGTGACGCCGGGGGCGTCAGGTGCGCTACAGCTGGTGATGAGTGTGCTGATTAATCCGGGGGATGCGGTGCTGATGGCTGATCCCGGCTATCCCTGCAACAGGCATTTTGTGCGTCTGGTGGAGGGTGAGCCGATCAGTGTGCCCGTGGGGTCTGAGACAGGTTATCAGTTAACGGCTGATTTGGTGGATGCGGCATGGACTTCGCAAACCCGTGCGGTATTGGTGGCGTCGCCCTCTAATCCCACCGGCACGTTGCTCTCGGCAAAAGCACTGCGTGAGATCTATCAAGTGGTCAGGGCCAGGGGTGGGGTACTGGTTGTTGATGAGATATACCAAGGGCTGATCTATGACGGTGATGGCTGCTCGGCACTCTCGATTGCAGATGATATCTTTGTCATCAACAGCTTTTCGAAGTATTACGGTATGACGGGATGGCGACTGGGGTGGGTGGTTGCGCCCCCTGAGTATGTGGAGCCGATGGATCGTCTGGCCCAGAATATCTTTCTGGCCGCTTCAACGCTGTCACAGCATGCGGCGCTGGAGGCGTTCTCAGATGAGGTTGCCGATATTTTGGAAGAGCGGCGCCAGGAGTATAGGCGGCGGCGGGATTATCTGCTGCCAGCCCTCCAGTCACTGGGGTTTGATATTCCCGTGGTGCCTGGAGGGGCCTTCTATCTCTATGCCGGAAGTGGCCGATTAACCCCGGACAGTTTCAAGTTTGCCCAAGTGCTGCTCGATGAAGCCGGTGTAGCTGTTACGCCGGGGCGGGATTTTGGCAGCTATAGGCCTGAACAGCATATCCGCTTTGCCTATACGACCTGCCTGGCGAATCTTGAAGAGGGCGTTGGGCGGATAAGATGTTTTCTAGGTCACTGAATGGCTTGATTGTCCCTCTGGAGCTGCTCATGCCAATAGACGGTCGCGCCAGCTACAGCAGCAGGCATGGCCAGGAAATTCAGGATAGGAATCATCATCAACAGGGTGGTGCCGCCACCAAAGCCCAGGGATGTCAGTCGTACTGCTTTTAGACGTGCATGCTGTGCCTTGAAGTCCAGGTTGTTGTTTGCCATGGGGTAATCGGCGTATTCCAGAGCCAGAAACCAGGCGTTGAAGAGCAGCCATAGAAAGGGGGCAATGATGTTCACGCCGGGTATGGCAAACAGTATCAGCAGTGGGATAACCCGAATCAGAAAATAGCCCAGTTTTCCAAGTTCAGATTTTAGTGCAGGCATGATGTTTTTCAGGATACTGCCGTTTGCCTTTTCCATTGAGGAGCCAGACAAGATCAGTTCAACCTGTTCTGCCAATTGACTATTGAATGGGGCTGCAATCAGATTTGCCAGCACGGTAAAGCTATAGACGATAACCAGCACCATGGTCAGGGCAAACAATGGCCAGAGCAGCCAGCGCAGAAAGGCAAACCAGCTCTCTTCAGGCAGTAACCAATTGATCAGCTCCTGAAACTGGCTGATGCCAAACCAGGCCAGAAGAGAGAAGATGATGATATTTACCAATAGTGGGATGAGAATAAAACGGCGCAGACCAGGGCGCATAATGAGGCCAAATCCTCGTATTAAATAGTTGGCACCGGTGAGCGGGTTGTTTGGCATCTTGTTTCAGTTCCTTATCTGCAGGTCATCAGGGTTGGTATTTTACCGTGCTAGCAGGTGAGTTGTCTGCTGACAAGGGTAATATTGAGTATGAAACCAGTCTCTTTTGTATCTGTTGGCAATATAGTTGGCAGGCTAGTGGTCTTTAGACTAGAATGCGGATGGTGATGCATGAATTTGGGAAGAATTATCCTAAAAGTCATTGGATTAGGCGATATTCTTAATAAATTCTTAACAAATGTATTTTGTATGTCTGGTCGGGCAATAGCTCAATAGTCGGCATCGTTTTGCAGGTGAATGCTCCTGACCGGATTGTCAGTTACTTCAAAATTGGAAGAATGAGGGGGGGAAGTCGTGAGAATCTATCACGTTGTTCACAAAAGCTATCCATGGTGTTTATTACTACTGCTTATGCTCCTGGGAGCATGCTCAGCAAAATACCCACAACTGCCTACCACTACGGGCGATGCCCGTTTCTCTACGCAATACCTGATTGGGCCAGGTGATACAGTTCAGATTTTTGTATGGCGGAATCCGGATGTTTCAACATCTGTCCCCGTGCGACCTGATGGGCATCTGACGGCACCTCTTTTAGAAGATTTACCAGCGGCTGGCAAAACGCCAACCGAACTGGCACGAGAGATCGAGAAAAAACTGGCCACCTATCTGCGTGATCCCCTGGTAACCGTCATTGTCAATGGCTTTGTCGGCACCTATGACCAACAGATCAGGATTGTTGGTGAGGCAGCAAAGCCACAGGCGCTGCTCTATCGCGATTCAATGACGGCGCTTGATGTTGTGATTGCAGTAGGTGGTATGACTGAATTTGCAGATGGCAATAAGGCCAGCATCGTTCGCTATAGTGATGGCAAACAACAGCAATTTACGTTGAGGCTGGATGATCTCGTGCGTGATGGAGACATTACTGCAAATGTAGATATGCGGCCAGGAGACATCCTGATTATCCCTGAAGCGTGGTTCTAGGAATCCACTGAACATTTCACATTGAAGATTTAGAAGATTCTGAACTATGCATGATCTGATTCGCCAGCTGGTTGCCTATATTCGCAGTATTTTGCGCTATCGTTGGTGGCTGCTCAGTATTGCATGGGTTGTCTGCATAATAGGGTGGCTGGTGGTTGCCAACCTGCCCGATCAATATCAGGCATCTGCCAAGGTCTTTGTCGATACCAACTCCCTGCTTAGGCCGCTGCTGAGAGGGCTGGCTGTGCAGACCAATGAACAGCACAGAATCAGGCTGATGACCAAAACCCTGCTGAGCCGCCCTAATCTGGAGAAGGTGACTCGCATGACTGATCTTGATCTGAAAGCCAAAACGCCAGAAGAGATGGAGCGGTTACTGGATGGCCTGGCCAAAGAGATAAAGTTTAAGGGGGCAGGAGGTCGAGGTGACAATATGTATGCCATCGGGTATACAAATGAAGATCCTGAACTGGCAAAGCTTATTGTTAAGTCGCTGTTGACGATTTTTGTTGAAAGCAATCTGGGAGAGAGCCGAAAAGAGCAGGATACCGCACACCAGTTTTTAGAGCAGCAGATTGAGGAGTATGAAGCTCGGTTGCTGGAAGCAGAGAATAATCTGACAGCATTCAAGCAGAAGAATATGGGGTATATGTCGGGCAATGCCGAAGGTTATTATGACCGACTACGTGGTATGAAAGAGCAATTACAGTCAGCAAAGTTGGATCTAAAGATTCAACGTGATCGACTGGAAGTGCTGAAAGAGCAGTTGGAAGATGAAGAAGATGAGCCAACACTTGGGGCGTTTCAACAGGACCCTGGAGTGGTTGCCGCTACCTCAGAGACGGAAAATCGTATAAAAAATCTAAATCTCAAACTTGATGAATTGTTGTTGAGATATACAGAGCAGCACCCGGATGTTATTGCCATACAGCAAACCATCAAGAGGCTGGGAGAAAAACAGGCCGAAGAGCAGGCCGCATTAGAGTCGAATACTCCCCCCCCCGTTGAATTTGAGCGAAGTGTGGTTTATCAACAGATGAAAATGGCCTACTCATCAGCCAAAGCGGAGGCGGCTGCAAAAAAAGCGGTGGTGAATGAATATTCACGTCGGATAAAGAATTTAGAATCAGCGGTAGATCGTGCGCTTAAGGTTGAGGCAGAAAGATCACAACTGAACCGTGATTATGCAACCGTTAAAAAGAATTATAATGAGCTGCTTGCGCGTTTAGAGTCAGCACGCCTGGCCCGCAAGGTGGACACAAGGACTGATACTGTGCGATTCCGTGTGGTTGAGCCACCTAGGGTGCCACATGAGCCATCAGGCCCTAACCGTATCCTTTTAAGCAGCGCAGTTTTTGTAGTTGGACTGGGGTTTGGTGTTGCGCTGGCATTTCTGATGTCACAACTGCGTCCTACCTTTGATGATCGCCGTATCATGAGTGAAATCACCGGGCTGCCTGTATTGGGCAGTGTGGATATGGTCTGGACTGATGAGCAGAAAAAGGGACGTGCATCAAGAGGGCTGGCCTTCTCTGTCGTATTTCTGGGGCTGGTTGCGGCCTATGGCGTCGTTATGAGTATCTATCTGCTGGATATTGATATTGGATTGCAGACAGAAGAGATGCGCTCAATATATGACAAAATTCGTGCCTTTATCAGTTTTGAATCCCTTATGAGCATGACTAGCTCTAAGGTGTAATTGGACGCTGCAATGAGTATTATTGAAAAAGCCGTTGACAAGCTGAGGAGTGATGATGCTTCTGCAAATAAAAAGAACCAGCAACAGGTTGGGGCTGCTGGCGATGCTCAATGCTTAGATACGCAAAAGTACGATACCTGCCAAGAGAAGAGTCAAGAATCACTACCATCCCCGTCCGCAGCTGAACAGAGCAAACCCCAACAGGCTGATCAGCCATTGGGTGTTGATGTATCAGCGCAGCCTGAAGCGTTAGCAAAGCCAGAACCGCAACCTGCAACACCAAAGAAGTTAGATATTGAAATGATGGCGCTGAACCTTGCTGGGATTCTGACAGATGATTCACATCGAACCCGGCAGGCGGAAGAGATGCGTATGATCAAACGTCCGATCCTACAGAACGCATTTGGTAAAAAGCACAAGCCATCAGAGCACTCCAATCTTTTAATGGTGACCAGCGCTATCGCTGGAGAGGGTAAGACATTTACCTCACTGAATCTGGCACTTTCCATTGCAGCAGAAATGGATCGAACTGTCCTGATGGTGGATTCAGATCTCGCCAAGCCAGGCCTGTCAAGGCTATTGAGGATTGATGATAAACCCGGGTTGACTAATTACCTTCGTGATGAAGAGAAGGATATTGGCAAGCTGCTATTGCGTACAGATATACCCAAACTTACCGCGCTGCCTGCGGGTTCACGTCATGCGCACTGTACAGAGTTGTTGGCCAGTAACCGTATGAAACAGCTGTTTCATGAATTGGCCGTGCGTTATCCGGATCGAATAGTGATATTTGATTCACCACCCCTGCTGGTAACCAGCGAGGCAAGTGTTCTGGCAAGTTTTATAGGCCAGATTGTACTGGTGGTTGAGTCAGATAGAACCCCCCAACATTTGGTGAAAGATGCGTTGGCGCAGCTGGGTTCTACAGACAATGTTTCATTGATACTTAACAAGTGTAAGAAAGGCTTCTTATCGACTCAAATGGGAAGCTATGGTTACGGATATGGTTACGGATACGGCAACGAAAGTGATCAGCAATAAAAAACAACCACTGTGTTTGCTGCGCATGATAAAACCATCATTTGTCTGCATACTAATGTGTGGCGTAGCTGTGCTGTTTTCAGCGCAACTTACTGCGGGTGACTGGAAGGTCTCCCCGGGTGTTTCAGTCAAGGGAACCTATACTGATAATGCCGATCTTTCCAGCTCTGACAAAAAGAGTCAATTTTATACCCAGGTTACACCTGGGGTAGCTATTAAGCGTGAAGGTGCAGGGAGAATACAGCTGAATGCTAATTACGCACTTAGCTATACTGGAAACAGGCCAGGGAATAGAGGTCGATCAATTGCACATTCACTGAGTTCCCATATGCAGGCGGAGCTGTATAAGGATGTTATCTTTCTTGATATCAGTGCAGGAGCACGCCTTGGCTCGGCAACAAGCGGAGGGCAAAGAGGAGGTGATAGTGTGGGAGATGTCAGTAACCCCATACAGACCTATACCTATAGCCTAAGTCCCTATGTTAAGCAGCATTTTGGCCGCTATGTTGATATGCTTGCGCGCTATACATTTGATCAGGTGATTAATTCGGGCACACGAGGACTGAACAGTGCCAGAAATCAGATCGCCATATCGATCAATAGCGGCCCCCATTTTACCCGTTTTCCGTGGGGGATAAGCTATCGGCAGAGCAAAATAAACAATGAAGGTGGTGCAGCCGATAGTAAAACAACAAGCATCAACGGCAATGTCAGCTATATTTTCAGCCGTAAATGGCGCATAAATTTTAATGGCGGAAAGGTTGATAACGATATTCAAAGTAGCCGCTCATCTACCGATAGTTTTACCTGGAATGCAGGGGCAACATGGACACCAAATCCAAGAACGGATATGGATTTTTCGTATGGACGACAGATGTTCGGACAGAGTTTTAAATTCGATTTTAATCACCGGTGGCGGCGTGCCGTATGGAGAGCAAGCTATAACCAGACGCTAACTGATTCAAGAACTCAGCAGATGGCGGAAGGAAATAGCACGTATTGGAGTAGTGTGGATCATGGGGATAGCTATCTAGTTCAGGGTCAGTATGAGCATAAACGGTTGGTTAAGATAACTGATAAAACGAGCGGTGATCATGTTCTTAGTGAATATAAAGGTGATTTTGACTATGCCACCCTCACTGATGAACACTATGTTATCGAAACCTTAAACACAGGGTTTACCCTGAATACACGCAGAAGCAATCTCAGCGTTGATGCGCATTTCACCCGGCGTGAATATGAGGTATCCAGAAGAGAAGGGCGTGATATTGGTATAAATACAAGTTGGAGCAGACAACTGACCCCAAAAACAGATGCAAAGGTAGCGCTCTCATGGCAGAAAAATCGCGCAGACAAGAATGCCACAGAGGATACACGCTGGACATTGAGCTTGGGCTTAAGCAAAAGGGTTACTCAATACACAAGCGCAAATCTTGATTACAAATATAGGCGTCTCGATTCTACAGCCAGCACCGGCGAATACAGAGAAAACCAGGTTAGCCTCTCACTCGCCTCAAAGTGGTAATTGATTTATGTATGAAGATTTTTATGGCTTAACAGGGAAGCCGTTCCAATTAAGCCCGGATGCCCGCTTTTTCTTTAACAGTAAAGGGCATAATCGGGCAATGGCCTATCTTCGTTATGGACTTGAACAGGGCGAGGGCTTCATTGTAATCACAGGCGGAATTGGCACCGGAAAGACCATGCTGGTGCGTAATCTGTTTGATGAGCTGGACAGCACCCGTGTGGTTGCTGCTGAGCTGGTTACCACGCAAGTAGAACCTGAGGATGTGCTGCGGATAGTTTGTGCATCCTATGGGCTGGCTCATGAGGGAGTGACAAAAGCAACCCTGCTGAATAATCTTGAAGCCTTTCTGCATGACCGTTACAAGGAAGGCAAACGTGTACTTCTGGTCATTGATGAAGCGCAAAATCTGCCGGAGCGCTCTATTGAAGAACTACGCATGTTGGCAAATTTCCAGGTGGGCGGTCGAGCGTTGATCCAAAGTTTTCTGCTGGGCCAGAATGAACTGAAGCATACCTTGCAAAGCCCGAGCATGGAGCAGTTTCGCCAGCGTGTTATAGCCTCTTATGATCTGCGTGCCTTGAACGAAGAGGAGATGAAAAACTACATCCTGCACCGGCTCCGACTGGTCGGCTGGCGTGAAGACCCAAAGATAGGAAATGATGTATTCGAGAAGATCTATGAGTTTACCAATGGGATTCCTCGTAGAGTCAACACACTTTGTGATCGCATTTTACTCTTTGGATGTTTAGAAGAGAGGCACCAAATTGATCTTGGTGCGTTAAAAAAGGTTACAGATGAGATAAAAGAAGAGGGCTGGTGCTCATCCAATACGGAGCAACCCAAACAACCCACTGTGGGCAAAAAACATAAAATTATTAAATCGCCTGCAGATTCAGAACTAATCCAGAGAATAGCCATTCTTGAGGCTGAAATAGATGCCTTGAAAGCAGGATTAAGGGCAGACAGGAGAATGGTTGAAGTGATGCAGCTGAAGCTGGATATGAGTGGTGAAGAAGAGTATGAAGAATAAAAACCTCAGCGTTTTGTGTATTGTTGGAGCGCGACCTAATTTCATGAAGATTGCGCCCATGATGCGTCTCTTCAATCACCCAGAGAGTGGTATTTCAGCAAAGCTTTTACACACGGGTCAGCATTATGATGCAGCCATGAAAGCATCGTTTTTTGACCAACTTGGAATTCCTGAGCCTGATGTGGATTTAGGGGTTGGGTCATCCAGTCATGCAATCCAGACGGCTGAAATAATGAAGCAATTTGAGCCGGAGCTGGATGCCATCCAGCCTGATATTGTGCTGGTCGTTGGTGATGTAAACTCAACCATTGCATGCGCGCTTGTGGCGGTAAAAAAAGGTATTCCTGTTGTTCATGTAGAGGCTGGTCTGCGAAGCTATGACCGGGATATGCCCGAAGAGATCAACCGGGTGCTTACAGACCAGATTTCAGAGCTCTTATTGACCACAGAAAAAAATGCTCAGGCCAATCTGGTGCGTGAAGGCATAGATCCAAAGCGCATCCACTTTGTCGGTAACGTGCTGATCGATACGCTCTTTGCCAACAAAGAGCGGGCAGTATCACCAAAAGAGGTGCTGGCAGGTTTAACCAATCCAGAGGTATTTCTGGAAGCGGAAGCGGGTTATGGATTGGTGACACTGCATCGACCCTCAAATGTAGATGACCCTGAAGTGCTGGCACGGTTGCTTGAGACCTTTGCTGAAATCAGCCAGCGCATGCCGCTCATCTTTCCTGTACATCCGCGTACGCGTGGACGAATTGATGCTGCCAACCTAGAGGGGTTGTTGGATTCAGATCGGATTGTGCTACTGCCACCCTTAGGCTATCTGGAGCTACTGGGCCTAATGAATTCAGCTCAACTGGTGCTGACCGATTCTGGTGGCATTCAGGAAGAGACAACGGCACTGGGCGTTCCATGCATTACCCTGCGTGAGAATACAGAACGACCCATTACGGTAGAGCAGGGAACAAACACCATTGTGGGTTCCGATCCAAAACGCATCAAAGCCTGTTTTGAGCAGACTGTTACCACTGGTGGGAAGCGATGTAGGGTGCCAGAACTCTGGGATGGAAAAGCAGCGGAGCGGGTTGCTGATGTTCTACTCCAATGGAGATCAAGAGCTGCATCTGCAAAGAGCTCCTGATAGTGAAACAACGGATCGCATGCGATAAAGATGGGCGGATCATCAATGCGATGAGCGTTGATGTTGAAGAGTATTTCCAGGTTTCTGCTTTTGAAAACCACATAAACAGATCTGACTGGGATCGATTGCCAGGGCGGGCAGAGGCAAGCGTTGACCAAATATTGACCCTGTTTTCAGACCACTCAATTAAAGCCACATTTTTCACTCTTGGCTGGATGGCCGAGCGTCACCCCCAAATGGTACAGCGTATCGTTGATGAAGGACATGAGCTGGCCAGTCATGGCTGGTCTCACATACGAGTAACCCAGCAAAAGCCAGATGAGTTTCGAAACGATGTAACCCGCACGCGCACAACCCTTGAAGAGCTGTCAGGCCAACAGATAAAGGGCTACCGGGCGGCAAGTTACTCGATTGGTGCTGAAAATCTCTGGGCGCTGGATATTCTGCAAGAGACTGGTTATCTATACAGTTCCAGCATCTTCCCTATTAAACATGATCACTATGGCATGCCAGAGGCCCCGCGTTTTGCATTTCATCCAAGTGGAGGTGATCTGCTTGAAGTGCCAGTAACAACTGTCGAAATGATGGGGCGAAAAATCCCCTGCGGTGGTGGCGGGTGGTTCCGTTTTTTTCCTTATGCTTTTTCTCATTGGGCTATTCGTCGTGTTAATGAGATTGAAGGGCAATCAGCTGTTTTTTATTTTCATCCATGGGAAATCGACTTTGATCAGCCCAGACAGCAGGGGTTAGGGTTAAAAACCCGCTTCCGGCATTACCTGAATCTTCAGCAAATGGAGCAAAGACTTAGCCAGCTGCTACAAGATTTCAGTTGGGGGCGAATGGATAATGTTTTTCTTGGAGCGCAGGAGTAATTTAGGTTGAGCAAGATAAAGATCAGCGAACTGACACAGGCTGATGTAGATCGGTGGGATGCCTTTGTTCAGCGCTTCAGCGAGGCTACTTTTTTTCACCGTGCCGGTTGGAAAGAGGTGATTGAACAGAGCTTTGGACATAAAACCCATTTCTTGTTTGCCGAGCGGGATGGCGCTATTGAAGGTGTATTGCCATTGGGTCATGTCAATAGCCTGCTATTTGGTAATAATTTGGTCTCCCTACCATTCTGTGTCTATGGCGGAATTGCAGCGGAAAATGATGAAGCCCGTGCCGCACTGCAACAGGCCGCCTGTGCTTTGGCTGACCAATTGGGTGTTGATTCGCTGGAGATGCGTAACCTTCAACCCCGGAATGAGGATTGGCCAACTAAAGATCTTCATGTCACCTTCCGCAAAGAGATAGACGCTGACCCTGAGGTCAATATGATGGCCATCCCCCGCAAGCAGCGGGCGATGGTGCGAAAAGGTATTAAAGCCGGCTTGGTGGGTGAGCTGGATGAAGGCTGTGACCGTCTTTACCAAATCTATGCAGAGAGCGTACGCAACCTGGGTACGCCGGTGTTTACCAAGCAATATCTGAAAAATCTGCGCCGGGTGTTTGGAGATGCCTGTGATGTGTTGATGATCACTCACGAAGGAAAAGATATTGCTGGCGTGATGAGTTTTTATTTTAGAGATGAAGTCCTGCCCTATTATGGTGGAAGTATCACTGCTGCACGCGCCGTAAAGGGCAATGATTTTATGTATTGGGATTTGATGCGCAGGGCAGGTGAACGGGGTGTTCGCATCTTTGATTATGGTCGTAGTAAGAAAGGAACAGGCCCATACAGTTTTAAAAAGAACTGGGGTTTTACACCGGAGCCTTTGCATTATGAATACTATCTGGTAAAGGCAAAGACAATGCCAGAGATAAACCCGAGCAATCCCAAGTATCAGCTTTTTATTCGTGCCTGGAAAAAGTTACCGTTGCCGATAGCTAAAATAGTTGGTCCACTATTAGCGAAAGACTTGGGTTGATTGAGGCGCTGCAGTGGAAGCTACTGAGAAAAAGCCTGCCTTACTTTTTTTAGTGCACCGCATCCCTTTTCCTCCAAATAAAGGGGATAAGATCCGATCATATCATCTGCTGAAATATTTGCTGGAACACTACCGAGTCTTTCTTGGCGCCTTTATTGATGACAGAGCTGACTGGAAGCATGTCTCACAATTGCAGGAATGGTGTGAAGAGACCTGCTTTATAGACCTGAATCCAACTAAGGCCAAAGTGAGTAGCTTGCTTGGTTTTATAACGAATGAGCCACTAACACTGCCCTATTATGCCAACAGCAACCTGCAAGAATGGGTGGATAAGACAGTTCGAGTGCAGGGTATTGAGCGCCTGCTGGTTTACTCATCGGCAATGGCCCAATATTTGTTGGCCTCGAAATATGAAAGTGCCTGCCGGATTATCGATTTTGTTGATATTGATTCAGATAAATGGTGCCAATATGCGAGCAAAAAAAGCTGGCCATTGAGCTGGATTTACCGGCGGGAGGCCCGCTACCTGCTTCGCTTTGAGCGGGAAGTGGCATCAAAGTTTGATGCCAGCCTCTTTGTCTCAGCTACAGAGGCTAAGCTGTTTCAGGAGTTGGTACCACGCAGTGCTGAGCGAATCAGCTATTTTAATAATGGTGTGGACGCCTGTTATTTTTCACCTGAGGTGGATCATCCAACCCCTTATGCCTCAGAAGAGCAGGCCCTGGTATTTACGGGTGCCATGGACTACTGGCCCAATGTGGATGCTGTTACTTGGTTTGCGCGGGATATTTTTCCTCAGATTCTAGATCAGTTTCCTAAAACTCGCTTTTATATCGTTGGTATCAGGCCGACAGAGGAGGTTAGAAAACTGACAGAGATTGCGGGGGTTTTCGTAACAGGTGCTGTACCTGATGTACGGCCATATGTTCAGCATGCGGTTGCTGCCGTTGCTCCCATGCGTATTGCTCGTGGGGTCCAAAATAAGGTGCTGGAGGCTATGGCCATGGCCAAGCCTGTGCTGGTCAGCTCACCTGGATTAGAGGGGATTGATGCGAAAGCTGGAGAAGAGGTGCTGTTGGCGGATACGAAGGAAGAGTTTGTAGCGCAGACAAAGAAGATCCTCGATAAAGCGGTCATCGATATTGGATCTGCTGCCCGTAACCGGGTGTGCCGTGATTTCAGCTGGGAAGATAACCTGCCGCGGGTAGGTGAATTACTCGAACAGGACATTGGTGATAAATGAATATCGAGGCAAGCATTATTCGACACAGATTGCAGAAGGAATATATATGCCAATTGTAACCAGGCTATCCTGCAAGCCATTAAAAAAACTATAAAAGAAATCGACAAAGAATATGTGTGGATTGGTTGGGATTTTTGATGTCCGGGAACGACGCCCGATAGATAAAGGGTTACTCAGTCGGATGAATGAAACTCAGTTTCATCGCGGTCCGGATGAAGGCGGTCTGCATATGGAATCAGGCGTTGGCCTGGGTCACCGCCGGCTCTCTATTATTGATCTTTCCACTGGTAAACAGCCACTCTTTAACGAAGATGGTTCTGTGGTTGTTGTGTACAATGGCGAGATCTATAACTTCGTGGAACTTATGGGAGAACTCTGTGACCTTGGTCATCGCTTTCATACGCGTTCTGATACTGAGGTTATTGTCCATGCCTGGGAGGAGTGGGGTGAGGCCTGTGTAAACCGGTTCCGCGGTATGTTTGCCTTTGCTCTATGGGATCGCAATTGTAGAACATTATTTCTGGCCCGTGACCGTCTAGGCATCAAACCTCTCTATTATGCACTTCTCCCAGATGGTCATCTGATTTTTGGTTCTGAACTCAAGGCCTTGAAGGCACACCCAGGCCTTACTCGAGAGATTGAACCTTGCGCGGTGGAGGACTATTTTGCCTATGGCTATATCCCAGAGCCCAAGACGATTCTGAAAAGTGCCCTGAAACTGCCACCTGGATATAGCCTGAAAGTAAAGTCGGGCAGTCCACTGCCAGAGCCCAAGCAATACTGGGATGTTCCATTTACTCCACTAGCGCCACTGTCGGATGCTGCCGCCTCAGAGGAGCTGATAAATCGGTTTCGTGAGGCGGTAGACATTAGGCTGGTTGCGGAGGTCCCACTTGGCGCCTTCCTCTCCGGTGGTGTGGATTCAAGTGCCGTGGTTGCTATGATGGCCGGGTTGTCCCAGGAGCCGGTCAATACATGCTCTATCTCTTTTGGCGACCCAAAGTACAATGAGGCGCAATATGCCAGTGCCGTGGCTACGCGATATAACACCAATCATCATGTAGAACAGGTTAATCCAGACGACTTTGATCTTATTGATAAACTGGCTTCCCTCTATGATGAACCCTTTGCAGATAGCTCTGCCATGCCGACCTATCGGGTTTGCGGACTTGCCCGCAAGCGAGTGACGGTGGCGTTGTCCGGTGATGGTGGGGATGAGAACCTGGCCGGTTACCGGCGCTATCGATGGCACACCTATGAGGAGCGGCTACGCTCAATGTTACCCCTGGGTATTCGCCGGCCACTTTTTGGCACTTTGGGGAGGATCTATCCAAAGCTCGATTGGGCGCCTAAGATGCTGCGCGCCAAATCCACTTTTGAATCTATCTCCAGAGACTCTGTAGAGGGTTACTTCCACAGTGTCTCTCACATGGGGGACTTCTTACGGCAGCAGTTGTTTAGCCAAGGGTTCCGTAAAAGTCTGCAGGGCTATTCGGCAATAGAAGTGCTGCATGAGCATGCACGGCAAGCCCCCACTGATCACCCAATGTCTCTGGTGCAATATTTGGACATGAAGACCTGGCTTGTCGGTGATATCCTGACCAAGGTGGACCGGGCCAGCATGGCTCACTCCCTCGAGGTGCGGGTGCCTTTGCTAGATCACCAGTTGGTTGAGTGGATCTCTGGATTGCCTCCTGAGATGAAACTCAAGGGCAGAGAAGGGAAGTATATTTTCAAAAAGGGATTGGAACCACTGTTGCCTGATAGCGTCCTTTACCGGCCCAAGATGGGGTTTTCGGTGCCGCTTGCTACTTGGTTTCGGGGTCCCCTACGCCAACGGGTGCGCGACGTAATACTTGGGCAAGCACTGGCTGATACCGGCATTTTCAATCAGAAATATCTTGAACATCTGGTGGATCAGCACCAATCAGGAATGCGGGATTATAGTGTGCCCATATGGGCGCTATTGATGTTTGAGGCTTATTTAGCGATTAGCGATTAGCAATCAGCAATTAGCTAAAAGCCAACAGCCAACAGCTAATCGCTAACAGCTAACCGCTAACAAAGGAGGATATGGATGAAGTCGTTTAAGGAGTTGAAAGTCTGGTGTAAGTCGCATGAGTTGACATTGGAAATATATCAAGCATCAAAGGTTTTTCCAGATGAAGAACGGTATGGGTTGACAAGCCAGATTCGGCGGTCAGCAGCTTCGGTACCAGCCAATATTGCAGAGGGGTGTGGGAAAAATGGTGATCCAGAATTTGCCCGGTATCTTCAAATTTCAATGGGATCGGCAAGTGAAACTGAGTACCATCTAATTCTTGCACGAGATTTGGGTTATCTGGATTTGCAGGTTTATTCTTTGCTGAATGATAAAGTGGTTGAGGTAAAGAAGATGTTGAATGTGTTTCTACAGCGTCTACGATCCTCCGCTAACCGCTAACCGCTAACCGCTAACCGCTAACCGCTAACCGCTAATCGCTAACCGCTAACCGCTAACCGCTAACCGCTAATCGCTAATCGCTAATCGCTAACCGCTAAAAATGAAAATTCTCCATATACTCGACCACTCCATCCCCCTGCACAGCGGATATACTTTCCGCAGCCGGGCTATTCTGGAAAATCAGAGGGCACGGGGCTGGGAGACAGCCCATATCACAGGCATCAAACATATTGCTAAGTGCCCTGATGAAGAGGAGGTGGATGGGCTGCACTTCTACCGCACCCAATCCAACGATGGCCTGTTCTCCAAGCTGCCGGTGCTTAACCAGTTTGAGGTGGTCACCACCCTTGAGCGTCGCCTGGATCAGGTGATTCCTATGGTGAAGCCCGATATCCTGCATGCCCACTCGCCGTGCCTGAATGGGCTGGCAGCGCTACGGGCTGGGAAAAAACATGGCTTGCCTGTGGTCTATGAGTGCCGCGCCTTTTGGGAGGATGCTGCTGTGGACCACGGCACCAGCTCGGAAGGGGGGCTGCGTTACCGGCTCACCCGGGCTCTGGAGACTAAAGTCTTTCGTGAGGCAAACGCTGTTACTACTATCTGCGAAGGGCTGAAAGGCGACATTGTGAAGCGCGGCATTCCAGAGTCAAAGGTGACGGTCATCCCCAATGCCGTAGATATTGAACGCTTCTCCACTTCACAGCAGCGGGATGAGGCGCTGGCTGCCAAGCTGGGGCTGCAGGGTAAGAGTGTGCTGGGGTTTATCGGCTCGTTCTACGCCTATGAGGGGTTGTCTCTACTGGTGAAATCCCTTCCGGCTATCCTGGCAGAGTCCCCGGATGTACGGTTACTGCTGGTGGGTGGTGGACCTCAGGAGCCTGAGGTAAAGGCGCTGGTTGAGCAGCTGGGGCTTTCAGATATTGTCTGCTTTACTGGCCGGGTTCCCCATGACGAGGTGGGGAAATATTATGACCTGGTAGATATCTTTGTGTACCCCCGTGAACATATGCGACTGACAGATCTGGTGACGCCTCTTAAACCCTTGGAGGCGATGGCACAGGAGCGGCTCGTGCTGGCCTCGGATGTGGGTGGGCATAAGGAGTTGATTCGCGATGGTGAGAATGGGCGGCTTTTCAATGCAGGCAGCAGTGAGGCGCTGGCAGAGGCTGCACTCACCATGTTGAAGGAGCGGGATGCATGGCCTGGGCTGAAACAACGGGGCAGAAACTTTGTGGAGCAGGAACGGAACTGGCCAGCAAGCATTGCCCGATATCAGGATGTTTATGCCCCGTTGATATCTGCTAGTGAAAAGGAGTGATGGACGTATGGTTAGCACCGTTTTAAAAATTGATCAGTCTGCTGAGTCAGATACCAAAAGGCATTGGTTATTGTGGTTGGTAGCCGCACAGCTTCTGCTGCTGTTCGCCCCCACACTCCTATGGCTCTTTGACCGATGGACCATGAGCGTTTGGCACAATGGTCACGGCCTCCTCATAACAGCAGTCGTGATCTATTTGGTAGCGGGAGAACTACAGAAGCGGCGTGAACTGCCACTGGATTCAACCCCGTGGGGTTTTGTAATTTTAATTCCTGCCTTGGCTCTCCATATGCTGGATACCGGGATTAATTCCCAGCTTCTCTCAGCAGCATCTCTATTCCTTGCATTGCCGGGGATTTCGCTACTGTTTTTAGGCGCAGAGCGAACAAAGGCCATTCTTTTTCCACTTATCATGCTGCTGTTCACGCTGCCTATTCCGCTGGTTTTTACGGAGTCGATACACCTTGCATTGCGCTATATCGCAACGGACAGTGTTGCTGTGCTTGTTTCACTGCTTGGGATCCCGATATTTGCCGAAGGGACGGCGCTTGAGATTCCTAATGGAACGCTACAGGTCGCAGATGCCTGCAGTGGCTTTTCAACCCTTTATGCCGCAGTGACCATAGCCTGCATGACGGCCTATTTCTGCCCGGACAAGCGCCGTAAAATTCTTGTGCTGCTAGTGGCTGTTCCTCTTGCTATAGGCGTGAACATAGTCAGGGTTCTGGTGCTTACTCTTCTTGTCTATTGGTTCGGCCTTGATGTTTTAAAAACATCAGCCCATGAAATTTCAGGGCTGCTGACCTTTATGGTAGCCCTGCCAATTATTTTCTGGCTTGGACATGTGCCCGCCAAAGCGGAGAAACCTGAGTGATATCCTCCCGTTTTTCACTCCCTGTTGTATTAATTCTTGCTTTGGCGCTGGTGCCAACGATTATTCACAACTACATGGGGCTAATGATCGATGATGGCCTGCTGCTAACAAGGATAAACTCCAGGCTGGGGGCTTTTGCTTCAGAACCGACTAGCCGGAAAGATCAATGGGTAAAAGATATTTTTGATAGCGATGACTGGTTCGAGCGCAGCTATCGTAATCAGGAAGGGGTGCAGATTCGTTTGTTTGCTGCGCGTTCTTATGACCATAAACGCCTATACCATCACCCCGAACTGGCACTCTCTTATGGGCAAAATCTTAAGGATGATGGAATAGCATCTATTCAGCTAGGCCAGGAGAAAATCCCTGTCCATATTTTGCGCCGCACCTCAGGAAAAGGCGTGTCGGCATATGCACTTTATTATGATGGCACCTTTATTGAAAACCCAATAGCACACCAGGTGCTTGACTCGCTCAATCTGCTTGTGAGCGGCCGGAAACAGTTAACGATTTTTTATCTGTCTGAGCAGAATGCAGGTGGGGCAGAGGATTTCGCGGGATCCCCTGCGGCAGCTGTTTTAGTGGATGCAATTCGAGGCTTTCTTTCTCAATAAGTTGGTTGGCTAGTACACCGTCCAGGTTATATTGACGGACTCAGCGCTACTGTGGTGCTTCACAACAAGGCGCAGCTTGTAGGCAATGGCTTGGTCCTTGGCAAAAGCTGTAACGCTGTTGTGAGGTACCACAGTAGCGCCCGAAGGGTTGGCCTGTCAGCATTCATGGCCGCGTTGCGCCTCTTGCTAAGGACTAAGGCCATTAGCTGCGAGGCGCGCCTTGCCCTGAACGCTGACAGACCAACTGAGTCCGTCAATATAACCTGGA
>JAJRZI010000122.1 GCA_024275295.1 Gammaproteobacteria bacterium
AACAAGGAGCAATATACCTGGAGAAAAGGCCTGCATCTCAGCAGAAAATGTAATTTCCCGAACCAAAATTTTGGAGGCGGGTATCGAACCGACACAGAGTATTTCTGCGTCAGACAGTTAAACCCGACAGACTCCTAGGGATCAAGATGCTGCTCGCGGATATCTTCCAGCAAACCTTTAGCCGCCGCCTCAACCATATCAAACACCTTTTCAAAACCCTGTGGGCCACCACAATAGGGGTCAGGTACTTCACGCATTCTTAAATCAGGCGCATAGTCCATGAGCAACTGCAGCTTACTCTCCATACCTTCAGGGCAGATGGCGCAGAGCGCATGATAGTTCTCCTGATCCATCGCCAAGACATAGTCGTATTGCAGAAAATCATCGCTCTCTGCCTTACGCGCCCTTTGGTGACCAATATCCAATCCTCGTTTTTGCGCCGTCTTCTGTGAACGCTGATCAGGGGATTTACCCACATGATAGGCGTGAGTTCCAGCTGAATCCACTTCAATTCGGTCAGCCAACCCTTCCCGTTCAACCAGCGTTTCAAATACACCATGCGCAGTGGGCGACCTGCAAATATTGCCCATACAGACGAAAAGGACTTTGATTTTTTTCATAACATCTCAACCATCAGTTTTACATGCACCTCATCACTCTTGGGGCAGTTTACTCGCTAGCTCAGCCACCAATTCCTGCAGACGCTTTAACTCTTTCTCTTGTGCTTTTACTGTTTTAGCCAAGCTGGGTAGTCGTTTGAGGTAAGCCAGCTCTTGAAATGTCTGGCGTTTGGGCTGAGCAGGCATCCCAAACACGACAGCCCCTGGCTCGACATCCTTTATGATAACGCTGGCACCTCCCACACATGCCTTTTCGCCCACACTTAAGTGGTCTGCAATACAGGCTTTTCCTCCAAAAATCGCCTGGTTCCCAATCGTCACACTACCCGATGAACCAAACTGTCCCGCTATAATGACATCTTCACCAATATCATTGTTGTGCGCGATATGCACCTGATTATCAATCTTGGTACCACGCCGTATACGGGTCAGCCCCATTGTTGCGCGATCTACACAGCTATTGCAGCCAATTTCAACATCATCGCCAATCTGTACCGAGCCAAGCTGGGGCACCTTATGGTGATGATCATTTAGCCAGACAAAACCAAAGCCCTCACCGCCAATGGTCGCACCGGCATGGATGACAACCCGATTTCCCAGCTGGGTTCCTTTCATCAGTACGGCATTGGCTCCAATATAGCAATCCTCTCCAATGCTGACATCAGTACCAATATAAGCACCCGGTTCAATAAAACTTCGCGCACCTATGCTTGCCTGATCTGCAACAACAGCAGATGCGCCCACTGAAACTGCCTCAGCCAAAACGGCTCCATCGGCAACAGTGGCATCCGGGTGTACCCCCGTCACCTCAAATGGTGCTACAAACATCTCCATGATTTGCATAAAGGCAAATCTTGGGTTGGAGACCCGCACCAGATTGCGCCCCGGCAAATCCGGAAAACCCTCTGCTACAATGATTGCAGCAGCACGGCCCTGAGACACTTTTTCATAATATCGACTCTCTTCTGCAAAGGTAATCTCATCACAAGTGGCATCATCAAGCGTATTTACACCCTGGATCAGGATACTCCCATCACCCTCAAACCAACCTCCAATGCGCCCACAGATTTCATTAAGGCTGTACGTCATAGCTACATCTCCTCACAGATATCAGGGCTACCCACCCATTTCCAGACAAGGCCAAAAGCCAAAAGTGACACAACTGCCGAAACACCATAAGTAACAGCAGGCCCGGCAGCAGACCAGAGAAAACCACTATAGAGGCTGCCAACAGCACCACCCGCACCAAAGCTTAGACTACTATACAGTGCCTGCCCTCTTCCTTGGTGACGCCCTCGAAAATAGTGGTGCACCAAATGCATGGCAGCCGCATGAAAGGTGCCAAAGGTCGCCGCATGCAGCACCTGTGCAAACAGCATCAACCACAGCGTATCAGGAAAGTTGCCAATCAAAACCCAACGCAATGATGCCAGCAACAGACTGGCCATTAATACCTGTCGGGCACTGAAACGGTTTAGCAACCGATGCATAACGATAAATATCAACACCTCTGCCACTACACCCAAGGCCCATAGCCGTCCGATCACCGTACTCGTGTAGCCGTGATCACTCAGGTAGATGGAGTAAAATGTATAGTATGCACCATGCCCCATCTGCATAAAAAAAGCGGCTGCAAGAAAGGCCAAAACCGCCGGTTGACGCAATAACTGCCCCAAAGATATTGATTCATGGGTATGCATAGCTGCGCTCTTTTCAGGCACAGCCAAGCTCATCAACCAGATCAGAAAATAGAGGCACAACACAACGGGCGGGATAATAGCTGCATTCTGGCTATCCAATATCATCCCCAGCCCGGCAACACTCAGGATAAATCCAATTGATCCCCAGAGACGAATGCGGCTGTAGTAGCGCACTCGCCCCACAAGATGACTAAGTGTTACCGCCTCAAACTGAGGCAAAGAGGCATTCCAGAAGAAACTAAAGCAGACCATGACCAATGCCAGAGGCCAGAAACCATCAACCCAAAACACACCGATAAATATAAAGAAGGCCAACAGTGAGGCGATACGAACAATGGCCATGCGCCGCCCCGTATGGTCTGCAATCCAACCCCAGATATTTGGCGCAATAATCTTGGTAGCCATCAAGAGCGCCATCAGCTCTCCGATAGCAATGGCATCAAAACCACGGGACTTAAGATAGAGTCCCCAATAGGGGATCAACGCACCAAGTGCAGCGAAATAGAGCAGATAGAAGCCGGATAGACGCCAGTAAGGCATTGAGTTTGTCAGTATGCCCTTTTAATTGGCGCCAGGAGGGATAACAGGCGTGCCGGATTTTACATCCCTGTTTTGCGCCCGGTGACGCAGCAGATGATCCATCAACACAATCGCCAGCATCGCCTCTGCAATGGGTGTTGCACGAATACCAACACAGGGATCATGCCGCCCCTCAGTAATCACCTCAGTCGCCTTGCCGTTCACATCAACGGTACGGCCAGGGATACGCAAGCTGGATGTCGGTTTCAAGGCCATACTGGCAAGAATATCCTGTCCACTTGAGATTCCACCCAGTATCCCACCGGCATGGTTGCTCAAAAAACCATCCGGCGTCATCTCATCCCGATGCACGGTACCTTTCTGCTCAACACAGTCAAAACCGGCCCCAATCTCCACCGCTTTAGCCGCATTGATGCACATCAGCGCCTGGGCAATATCGGCATCCAATCGGTCAAAGACAGGTTCACCCAATCCTGGCGGTACACCTGTCGCGACAACATTGATGCGCGCACCAACCGAGTTGCCCTCACTGCGCAGCTCATCCATATAGGCCTCCATCTCCGAGACCTTATCCGGATCAGGGCAGAAAAAGGGGTTCTGCTCAACCTGATCCCACTCCAGCTTTTCAATCTTGATTGGCCCCAGCTGAGCCAGGTAGCCACGAATCTCTATGCCATAACATTCAGCCAGATACTTTTTAGCAATCGCACCTGCCGCAACCCGCATCGCAGTCTCACGTGCCGATGAGCGACCACCACCGCGGTAGTCCCGGTGACCGTATCTTTGCGTATAGGTGTAGTCAGCATGGCCGGGGCGAAAGCGATCCATCACGCTGGAGTAGTCTTTCGAACGCTGATCCTGATTGTAGATAATCAGCCCGATAGGGCAACCCGTGGTCTTCCCCTCAAATACGCCAGAGAGGATCTGCACCTGATCTGGCTCCTTCCTTTGGGTGGTATGACGGGAGGTACCTGGGCGGCGCCGATCCAGATCTTTTTGCAGATCTGCAGCACTCAGTGCCATCCCCGGAGGGCAGCCATCGACAATGCAGCCAATGGCCGGGCCGTGGCTTTCACCAAAGGATGTCACAGTGAAGAGTTTTCCGATGCTATTTCCAGACATGACTGTTTTTGTTGGCCAGTAGATAAGGCTTGCGCCGGGGATGAAATATTATCACATCAATGATCGAATCTAATCTGTTTATGAACGCCCAGACAGCGTCTCTTCACAGATGGCACACAGACGCTGGCCATATTTATCCCATGAAAAGCGGGTGGCATATTCAATACAGCGCTGCGCAGACAGCTCTTTACCCAATGCATCCAGCCCCCGGAGCACCGCCTGAGAAAAGGCCGCATAATTCTCTGCCTCCACAAGATAACCCGTTACCTTGTCCTTGAGCGCATCTGGCACACCTCCCGCATTGAAGGCGACAGTCGGCACCCCATGGGCAGCAGCCTCGATCGCAACCATCCCAAACCCCTCCACATCCCCTGGCAGATCCAATACAGGGAACAGATGCAGACTGGTTATTGAAAACAGCTGCTCCAGCAGCTCATCAGAGACACGCCCCAACAGCCTCACATGCTCCTGCATGCCTGCTTCAATCACCGCATGCTGCAAATCCATTTCAATCCCCTCCTTCTTTAGCGGTGATGATTCTGAGGCAGCGCCGATCACTAAAAACAGCACATCAGGGTTTTTATGCACAATTTCAGGCAGCGCATACCGAATAAACTCAGGCAGACCCTTGCGTCGGATCAGCCGCCCCACAGCCAGCAGAATCACCTTTCCTTCTAGATCAAAACCCAGCTGCGGAGGCTGTATCTCAGAACACTGCTTTGGAAGAGCAACCCCCGGATGCAGTATCTCTATGCGATCTTGTGGAACACCCGCAGAGAGTGCCAGCCTGGCGGTATTGGCACTATTGGCAATTACCCTGTCTGAACCGCGAATGGCCGGCACAAAGCCCATCTGATAGAGGCGACTGGGATAGATAATATCCAGCCCATGTACCAGGGTCACAGTGGCCGCCCCCGTCCATCTTGCTGCAATCCGGGCCAGCAGTGCCGCCACACCACTTCCCGCGATGATCAAATCCGGCTTCCACTGACGGGAGAGTCTGCAAGACTCAAAGCAGCAGCGCATAACATATTGCAGTGATGAATCCGTTGAAATGCCCGTTACAGGCCTACCCAGCGCATAATCATCACACTCCTCAGGGCCAAGAAGCACCATATCGTACCGCTCGGAGAGCGCCTCAAAGGCGTGATAGTTCAACCGCTCCATACCACCGGTCAGTGGAGGAAAATTCCGGGTAATAAAGAGAATACGTTTTTTCAAGAGCGCGCCTATCGTACCGATTCAAACAGGCATTGATACTGGTTAACCATGCGAGAGAGCGTGAATTTCTCCTCTACCTGCACACGATTAAACGCCCCCATGCTACGGCAAAGCTGTGGGGCATCCATCAACCTTTCAAAGACCTCGGCATATTGTCTGATTTGCCCAATTTCACATAAAAACCCGCCATCCCCATCCTTTACCAGCTCAGGGATTCCTGAACAGTCATTACCCACAACTGGCAGACCACAGGCCATTGCCTCAACTACGGCAAGCGGACACCCCTCTCGTATAGAGGGTATAAATAGCGCATCTACTGAACCATAAAGCTCATGCATCTTCCTATAAGGAACCACCCCACGGGCAACCACCCTGCCTGCGCCAATATCATCTGTATTTAATTCCCCCCCGCCCACATGATGTATCTCATAATCAGAACCCAGCATTTTTGCCAGGGGCACAATCATATCCGCCCCTTTTTTTCTTGTTAGCTTGCCACAGAAGAGAATGCGGAATGGTTGTTTTCCGCGCGGTCTGGAGCGCACAGGTTGGAAGCGTGTCTCATCAATACCGTTATAGATCACCTGAATATCAGTCGGGCTTTGCGGATGTTGCTGTAGCTGATCTGCAATATATTGGCTCACTGCGGTGACCCGGTCTGCTGTTGCCAAAGAGATATTCACAAACCAGCGTAGATCCGTACGGTAATGAAGACGTTGCAGAGGAGACGAATAAGGCGCCAAAAAGGCATCCAGAGAATAGCCGTGAGCAGTAGCCACAAGAGGCACACCGGGGCGCTTAAAAAAACAGGCATAATTGAGTTCAGTATGAATCATCTCCACTTGCCGACCACGCGCAAACCAGGGCAGGCTAATCGGCGCTAATGTCCACCAGGGAGAGTAGCTACGCACACGGTATCCTGGCAAACGAGCCTCCAGCTGCTGATGCACCACATAAGCACCATTCCCGCTGGGCATAGGACTTAGAATTTTCAACCCTGACCTCTTAAACCCGTTACACTTGTACGCCGAATTGACACACTAACTTCATACTCTTTAACCCGGAAAGAGAGACAATGAAACATGCCATCCTGTTTGTTCTATCTTTCACGCTAGCTGCATGTGGTGCAAATATTGATGTTCAGAAGCCTATCCCGCGTGAACTCATTACAGATAGCGAAAAAGGAGGATACACCACCATTAACATTAGAGCAGGAAAGACAGAGGCATCAAGCGGTTTTATTGGTTTACTCTCCAATAACCTACGGCAATATCTATCAGAACTCTCCTTATATCCCAAAAAAGATGCCTCACTGAAGGTTTATATCAAAATAATCGGTTACAACATTAAGGGGGGAACCTCCCGCGAAGTGATGGGGACGCTTGCTGGCGCAGATGAGGTCAAATCCAGGGTTCAGGTTATCAATATAAACACGGGGCAGGTCGTGGGGGAGTCAACCGTTTTCACCAGCAGCTCAATGGCCTATGGGCAAAAGGCCATGGCCTGGGTACATGCAGACGATATTGCAACATTTCTCTCTACGCCGAATTGAGATCAACTACCCACCATAAACGACACCGGGCAGCCAGGTTGCAAGCCCCGGTTGCCACGCCAACAGCCCCAACATAAAGAGCTGGATAATAATAAAGGGCGCAACACCTCGATAGATCTGCCCCGTCGTAATCTCCGGCGGTGCTACCCCTCGCAAATAAAAGAGTGCAAAACCAAAGGGGGGCGTCAGGAACGAGGTCTGTAGATTAATGGCAATCATGATGCCCAGCCAGACCGGATCAAGCCCCATTGCCAGCAGAATAGGGCCAACAATGGGCACCACCACGAAGGTGATCTCAATAAAATCGAGGATAAAGCCCAACAGAAACATAATCAGCATAACAACCAGCACAGCGCCAAAGACACCACCTGGCAGATCAGAGAGCAGGTCAGCAACCAACTCATCACCCTCAAACCCCCGAAAAACCAGAGAGAAGACCGCCGCCCCAATAAAGATCAGAAACACCATGCTGGTCACACGGGTGGTGTTTTGCATCACCTCACGCAGGGTAGAGAGATTCAGTTGGCGCTGCAAAGCCGCCAACAGGATGGCCCCCATGGCGCCCACTGATGCCGCCTCGGTCGGCGTCGCCAGGCCGCCAAGGATTGAGCCCAACACAGCAACAATCAGCAATAGCGGCGGAAGCAGCACCTTAACCACCTTGCCCCATAACGCCCCACTGTTTTGCTCCCGCTCTTCTAATGGGATAGCAGGTGCTGCAGTTGGCCTAAAAAAAGCCACCCCCACCTGGTAAAGCAGATAGAGCACCACCAGCAGCAGTCCAGGAACCAACGCCCCAACAAAGAGATC
Source organism: Gammaproteobacteria bacterium (assembly GCA_024275295.1). Taxonomy (GTDB): domain Bacteria; phylum Pseudomonadota; class Gammaproteobacteria; order Chromatiales; family Chromatiaceae; genus WFXD01. The sequence goes on from JAJRZI010000122.1 coordinate 7,566, forward strand.
ACCCACTGAAACAGTATCAGGCGAGAAAATACCCATATCCAGCTGAGCCTGCTGATAGGCCGATGAGAGCACATCACCCAGCAAGACCAGCACAATGGATGGCGGGATAATCTGTCCCAAGGTGCCGGAAGCACAGATCGTGCCTGCAGCAAGTGCCGGATCGTAATTACGGCGCAGCATGGTTGGCAGAGAGAGCAGCCCCATAGTGACCACAGTTGCACCGACAATACCCGTGCTTGCAGCCAGCAGCATGCCGACCAACGTCACAGAGATGCCCAGGCCACCTCGCACCGGGCCAAACAGGGATGCCATGGTATCCAACAGATTCTCTGCCACACGGGATCGCTCAAGCATGACCCCCATGAATACAAACAGCGGCACCGCAATCAGGGTCTGATTGGTCATGATGCCATAGAGTCGATTGGGCAGTGCCTGTAAAAAAGCCGCATCAAAATGGCCGGTCATGCCGCCGATCCAGGCGAAGAGGAGCGCCGTCCCCGCCAGTGAAAAGGCCACCGGATACCCCAGCAGCAGCACCAGGCAGACACAGAGAAACATCAGCAGTGGCAGGAACTCCGCCATCAGACGCTCTCCTCCGGTGCATCCTCGCTGTCATAGAGCTGATCGATATAACCACCCAACAGCAGCCTGCAGCGCAACAGAATCGCTATGCCCTGCAACACCAGCAGTCCGGCCATCACCAAAATCATGCTTTTGAGCAGAAAGACGCCATCCAGGCCACCCGCCTCACGCGACCCTTCGTACAGTGACCAGGAATTTGCAACATATTCCCAACTGATAAAAAAGATAAAGAGGCAGACCGGCATCAATAGAAACAGGGTGCCCAACAGATCGACCCAGGCTCGGGTGCGTTGCGAAAAGCGACCATAGAAGATATCCACCCGCACATGCCCCTGATGGCGCAGTGTATAGGCCGCCCCAGTGAGAAACAGCACCGCATGCATGTAGGTAATGGACTCCTGCATAGCGATCCAGCCCATATCAAAGGCGTAGCGCAGCACCACAACCGTGAAGGTCACCAACACCATCAGCAGGGAGAGCCAGGATGCAGCTCGCCCAACCCACTCACTTACGGATTCAAGAGCCTGGGCACAGCGCAGCAGAGAGCCATTAAACGAACGCATGAAAGGAGTGGCGAATCAGACCCAGGGAAGGCTATTTTTTTTACCGCATACAATGCGGTCACGCAGGACGCGGGCATACTCATCCGGGTCTTTGATGTGGGTCATCTCACCGGGGCGCGGGAAGAGTTTATCTTGCAGACGTGACAACCAAAAACGGAGTGCCCCTGCACGCAGCATCACGGGCCAGCTTTTACGCTCCTGATCGGTCAATGGGCGTTCAGCACTGTAGGCTTGCAACATGGCTGCGGTTCGTGCCTCATCCAATGACCCATCATTATTCGAACACCAGTCATTTACAGTGACGGCCAGGTCGTAGAGCAATACATCGGTACAGGCGTAATAGAAATCGATCACCCCGGTCAGCTCATCACCCTGAAACAGTGCATTATCCCGAAACAGATCCGCATGAATCACCCCTCTGGGCAACTCATCCAGGCGGTGGCTGGACTGGTAAGCCAGCTCATCTTGCAGCATCCTGGCATCTGCCTCAGAGAGCCGGCCCATGACCCGCTCTGAGGTCACCCGCCACCAATGAGGGCCACGGGTATTTGGACGCTCCCCTTTAAAGGCCTGTCCTTCACGATTCAAACGACCCAGCACAGTGCCTAAAGCGGCGCACTGCGCTGCTGATGGCGTAGCAACCCAGGCACCGCTCAGCCGCTCAACCAACGCTGCCGGGCGGCTATTCAGTGTACGGAGGTAACTCCCTTCACCATCAGCCAATGGAGAGGCACTGGGTACATTATGGTCAGCCAGAAAGGCCATCAGGTCGAGAAAAAAAGGCAACTCTTCCGCACTGAGGGACTCAAACAGGGTGAGAACATACCGACCTTTGGTAGTGGTGACGAAGTAGTTGGTATTCTCGATGCCATCAGAGATGCCCTGCTGCTCCAGCAGCTCTCCCAGGTCATAGTTTGTTAGAAAGGCTTCGAGCTGTTCGCGCTCAACTCTGGTGTAGACGGACATTGGGTTCCGCTCGGTTATTTATTAGTGAGAGATCTAAAACAGATGGGTTATGGAGCTGCAAGATCAGTCCCAGCTAAAAAGCACCCATTGCTGGACACTGGCACTTCTCGGATCATCTTCCTGGGCATCCAGCGTACCATCACCATCGGAATCAACCAGATAGTACGCCGGCCCAGCTGCAGGTGTAATTTTCACCATAACCAGCTTTCCATCCAGGCGATACTCCTCCACCGTCTTCTCTTCTGATTTAATAATGGTCACCTCTGGCTCCAGCACCTCACCACTCTCAACCTGCGGTGGCAGCACAGGAGGCTCAGGCGCAATGGCGGGTTCCACAGCGCCCTCTTCAGCGGCTAAAGGCGAGCTGGCAAGAAACAGCAGTAGACCCAGATTGATTAGTTTTTTCATCTCAATAACCGCCCATATCGTTGGGGGAAGCGACAGATATCGCAAAATTATCTCTGGGATTAGATTTTATTACAGTTTGCACAGAATTGCCTGCCCCTCTTTTCATATTTCCACTCCACTCTTCAGCCCGGCTATAATAGGCTCATTCCAATGAAGCAACCTCAACCCTAGCAATACCCCAAATATGCATTCATCACCTGATTCAACCTCAGGCATAATAACCTGTGTCTAAATTAAACCCCCATCAGCATGAAGCGATGTCGTATATCAGCGGCCCCCTGCTGGTGCTTGCCGGCGCAGGCAGCGGCAAGACACGGGTCATCACCAACAAGATCGCCTATCTGATAGAAAAATGCGGCATCCCGCCTCGCAATATCACCGCCGTCACCTTTACCAACAAGGCATCACGGGAGATGAAGTCCCGTGTCGACAGCCTGCTAAAAGGGGTGGAGACCCGAGGCCTCAGCATCTCAACCTTTCACACCCTTGGGCTGAATATACTGCGCCGCGAATGCAAGTTGATAGGATACCGGCCTGGATTTTCAATCTACGATGCACAGGATGCCGAAACCCTACTCAAAGAGCTCTTACGTAAAGCCACACACAATGGAGAGGATGACACCGCCCGCAACAGTCTCTGGCAGATATCCAGCTGGAAGAATGACCAGCTTTCACCCGAGCAGGCCTTTGCTCAGGCCCAGGATGAGGTAGAGAGCAGAATTGCACTACTTTATGCCGAGTACCAACGCGCCATGCTCGCCTATAATGCAGTCGATTTTGATGATCTGATTCTGCTCCCGGTACAACTCCTGCGCCAGCACCCTGAAGCCCTGGAACGCTGGCAACATCGCATCCGCCACATGCTGGTGGATGAGTATCAGGACACCAACAACTGCCAATATGAGCTGGTCAGACTGCTGGTAGGAAAACTCACCCCCTTTACCGCCGTTGGCGATGATGATCAGTCCATCTATGCTTGGCGCGGTGCACGGCCAGAGAATCTGGGGCGACTGAAAGAGGACTTTCCCCGGTTGAAGGTTGTGAAACTGGAGCAGAACTACCGCTCATCCGGCCGCATCCTGCGTAGCGCCAATCAGCTGATCAAAAATAATCCACATCTGTTTGAGAAAAAGCTCTGGAGTGAGCTGGGGCCAGGCGACCCTATCCGAATCCTGGAGTGCAAAAATGAAGAGCATGAGGCACAAAAGGTTGTCTCCGAGATCCTGCATCACCGCTTCACAAAGGGTACTGACTACAGGGATTACGCCATCCTCTACCGGGGCAATCACCAGGCACGCATCTTTGAAAAGGTACTGCGTGAAAACAGCATTCCCTATTTTCTCAGCGGTGGAACCTCCTTCTTTTCACGCACCGAGATCAAGGATGTCATGGCCTATCTGCGGCTGCTGGCCAACCCGGATGATGATGCGGCATTCCTGCGCATCGTCAACATCCCACGCCGGGAGATTGGCCCATCAACACTGGAGAAACTATCCGGCTATGCCCAAAAACGCCAGATCACACTGCTGCAGGCCTGCGGAGAGTTTGGACTGGAACAGATACTCTCAAAACGCGCCCGGGAGAAATTGGCTGATTTTAGCCACTGGATCGGGCACTTTCATCAGCGTGCTGAAAACGACAGCCCGGCAGGCATTGCCCAGGATCTGATCCACGAAGCCGCCTATGAAGATTGGTTACATGAAACCAGCAACAGTGATCGAGCCGCTGAGCGCCGCATGGAAAATGTTGCTGACCTGATCAAATGGCTCGACACACTAAGCAAAGATGACCAGCATGGAAAAAACCTGGCTGAGATAGTTAACCACCTTGCACTGATGGATATGCTGGAAAATCAGGAGCGTGAAGAGGAGAGCAATCAGGTTCATCTGATGACGTTGCATTCCGCCAAAGGGCTGGAATTTCCACATGTATTCCTGGTGGGCATGGAAGAGGAGCTACTGCCCCACCGCAACAGTATTGAAGACGATAATATTGAAGAGGAGCGCCGTCTTGCCTATGTTGGCATTACCCGTGCACAACGGACACTCACCATCACATTTGCCGCCAAGCGCAAGCAGTTTGGGGAGTTGGTTCGCTGCGAACCCAGCCGTTTTCTGGAGGAACTGCCTGAGGGTGATCTCATCTTGGAAGGCCGTGACAGCCAGCTGTCAGCGGAAGAAAAACAGCAACGCGGCACAGCTCATCTGGCCAACCTCAGAGCCATATTGGGCAATTGATTGTAAAACCTGGGTTTAAAATTCAGTATTCAGTATTCGGGATATGCAACCTTCTCCTGACTCCTTAAAATACCCCGTCCGCTCACAGCAGAAATTTTTATTTCTGCACCCTCCAACCACAATAGTTAATTCTTCCATTGATGGTAAAATCATCTCCCATCAAATAAAACCGCAAAAACAGCTTAACTACACTACAATCTGATAAATAACCTTTTGATATCAAGGGAAAAGAAGATGAGCACAATGCCAGAGATCAAAACCGACCCCATGTACCAACTGCTGCGCGAAGAGAACGTCACGGAGTTTAATGAAAGAAAAGCGAAAGGAGAGAAAAGCGACCTCAGAAACTCTGACCTCCGCAGCATGGATCTGCGAGGATTGGATGCGCATGGACTTGACATGAGGGGCTGCTATTTAAGACAGGCGGATCTACGTGGAATTGATCTGCGTGAGACACAACTTGAAGGCGCGAGCATAAAGGGCGCCAGAATCTCCGGCGCCACTTTCCCATCCACGCTCTCCGCAGAGGAGATCACCCTGTCACTGCTGCATGGCACCTGTATGCGGAACCGTTAGGCTGATTTTCTTTTCTTACATAAAACCCATTAGCCCGGATGCGGATTTTAAGCCTTTAGTAATCATCATCCATCTGCTTTAAAATATCTTTTGCCACGCGGATCTGGTCTTCATTGCCATCAGCCAGTACCTCATACAGTAGCGCACGGGCTTGCTCTTCGTCCGCCTCATCACGGTAATCAGCAACAAGCCGCAGTTTTGCATCGACATCCAGTTCAGCCGCCTGCATATCTACAGCGTGATGCGGTTTTGGTGTTGCTGGCCTGCTCGCTTCATCGCTCTCCTCAATACGGTCAAGCTCCGCAGACAGCTCTTCCGGGGTCAGCGGCGTGAAATCCTGATTCTGATGACGGCCAGGAGGCACATCTTCACTCGGAGCAGGTGCCGATGCAGAACGGGGTGTTACCAGATGAGACATCAGGTCATCATCCATCTGTTGTGGCGTCCCCGGCTGTACCGGCTCATTATCCTGATCCCCGACAAACGCCCGCGAACAGATGAGTCCCACCTCAAACAGCACCCACATAGGCACTGCCAACAGGGTTTGTGAGATGACATCAGGCGGGGTCAACAACATGCCGATACAGAAGGCGCCAATAACGATATAGGGTCTCTTTTCTGCAAGCGATTCCGGCGTGCTGATGCCCATCCAGACCAGAATGATGGTGGCAATCGGCACCTCAAAGGCCACGCCAAAGGCAAAAAAGAGGGTCAGAACAAAATCCAGATAATCGGTAATATCCGGTGAGACGGTGATCTGCTCAGGCGCCATGCCAGGCAGAATATCAAACAATAGTGGAAATACGACAAAATAGGCAAAGGACATGCCCAGGTAAAACAGAAATACACTGGAGACCAGCAATGGCACCGCCAGCCGCTTTTCATGGCGATAGAGACCCGGTGCAATAAAAGACCACATCTGATGCAATATGTACGGAATTGACAGAAAGATGGCAAACACAAAGGTCATCTTTAACGGCGTTAGAAACGGGGCGATGACGCGTGTGGCAATCATCCCGGTGCCTTCAGGCAGATGCTTGATCAGCGGGGTCGCAAGGGCCGTATAGAGATCATTGGCAAACGGAAACAGCACAAGAAAAATCACAAACGCTACGACACCGACGCGCAACAATCTATCGCGAAGCTCAAGCAGGTGACTAACAAAGGGTTGTTCTTGCAGGGCGGCCTGCCCAACTTGATCTTCAGGCGTCGTCATAGGCCTCTTTGGATGATACCGCTTTTACGGCATCCTTCTTTTCACTCTTATTATTACCTTCAAACTGTTGAAACTCTTCAAACTGTGACTTGGCATCATTTATCACCTTTTCCGTGTCTTGTCTGATCGTTCGCATCGGATCTACAGTTTGCCCAACAGCCTGCTCAATAGGGTTCTGCACGGCTTCCTGCGCCGCTTTTTTGATCTCATCGACCCTGACCTCACGATCAATCTCATCCTTGATGCTGGTCAACATACGCCGCGCCTTACCCAGCCACAGCCCAATCGTGCGCGCAAGACCCGGCAGTCGCTCTGGCCCAACCACCAATAGCGCAACCACTGAAATCAGGCCCAGTTCCCAAAATCCGATATCAAACATAAGCGTCTTGAGTTATGTTGCGTTTAAGCAAAACAGTACGCGCTTAAACCTTCTTCTGCTCACTCTCTTTTGCCTTATTTTCAGTAACGGTATCGGCCTTTTCTGCCGTAGATTCTTCCAGCTGCTCTGGCTTGGCATCCTCTTTTTTCTCCTGCCCACCATCACTCATTGCACCTTTAAAGCCTTTAATCGCGCTACCCATGTCTGAACCAATATTCTTCAGACGTTTGGTGCCAAATACCAGCAGAACGATAAGCAAAACAATTAACAGTTGCCAGATACTAATGCCACTAAAACCCATTGCATTCTCCACACACTAAATAAAGGGATCGCACTGAAATTATCGCTCGTCAGCAAGATCCCGGTTATGATTTTGTTTACACAGCTGCCCGATGATACATCAAATCTATATTCAAGACAGGCGTTGTGCCTTCTCTTCTAATCCAGACAGGCCGAAGCGCCGCTCAAGCTCTTGCAAAACATCCTGTGGTTTCAGCCCTTGTGAAGCGAGCAGTACCATTGTATGAAACCAGAGATCAGCTATTTCATACACTATTTTTTCAGCATCGCCATCTTTGGCCGCCATGACGGTCTCAGTTGCCTCCTCCCCTATTTTCTTTAGGATGGCATCCAGCCCCTTTGCATAGAGCTCTGCCACATAAGAGGAATCAGGATCAGACGCTTTACGCGCCTCCAGTACTTCGGCCAGTTTCTCTAATGTATCAGACATTTACAACCTGACTTCAACGCCACGCTCGGCCATGTACTGCTTGGCTTCACCCACGCTGTATTGGGCAAAATGGAAAATGCTAGCAGCCAGTACGGCATCGGCCTCACCCTCTTTCACCCCTGCAACCAGATGATCCAGATTACCCACACCACCCGAGGCGATCACAGGTATGGGAACAGCCCGGCTGATAGCCCGGGTCAGCTCAAGATCAAAACCGATCGTGGTGCCATCCCGATCCATGCTGGTCAGCAGGATCTCGCCCGCGCCATAGTCGGCCATTTTTTTGGCCCACTCAATGGCATCCAGCCCAGCTGATTTACGACCACCGTGGGTAAAGACCTCCCAGCGTGGCAGCTCGCCATCACCACTGACCCGTTTGGCGTCAATCGCCACCACAATGCATTGCGAGCCAAAACGGTCTGTCGCCTCTTTTACAAACTCAGGATTAAACACCGCAGCCGTATTGATACCGACCTTATCAGCACCCGCATTCAGCATGCGGCGCACCTCGTCCACTGTACGAATCCCACCACCCACGGTAAGAGGAATAAAGACCTCACTGGCCACCTGCTCTACAACGTGGACAATGGTCTCCCGGTTATCAGAGCTGGCGGTGATGTCGAGAAAGGTAATCTCGTCGGCGCCCTCACGGTCATAGCGTCTGGCCACCTCAACAGGATCACCGGCATCACGGATGTCGACAAATTTAACCCCCTTCACCACACGGCCATTGTCCACATCCAGACAGGGGATAATACGCTTTGCTAACATGGGCTTAACTCCTGGACAGCGATTTCAGATTGCCAAACCATACTTCACTGCTTACATGTTGCGTCTGCAAGCCGCTGAGCCTTGGCAAAATCAAGTGTCCCCTCATAGATCGCCCGCCCGGTAATCGCACCCATAATGCCTACCGGGGATGCCTCACACAACTCACGAATATCATCGATATTGGTTATACCACCCGATGCAATAATCGGAATATTGACCGTTACGGCCAGGGATTTTGTCGCCTCTACATTGGGGCCATTGAGCATCCCGTCACGCCCAATATCGGTATAGACAATGGCGGAGACGCCATCCTGCTCAAACCTGCGCGCAAGATCCATGACCAGATGATCAGTCACGGTAGCCCAGCCATCGATGGCAACCATGCCATCCTTTGCATCCAGGCCGACGATGATTTGCCCAGGAAATAACTCACAGGCACGGGTTACAAACTCAGGCTCTTTGACGGCCTGGGTTCCAATGATGACATAGTTCACACCGGCATCCAGATAGGCTTCAATGGTCGCCTCATCACGAATCCCACCCCCCACCTGAATAGGTAGATCAGGGTATGCTTTGGCAATGGCCGCAACCACATCGCCATTGACAGGCTCACCGGCAAAGGCACCATTCAGATCCACCAGATGCAGGCGTCGCGCCCCGGCATCCACCCAGCGGCCAGCCATCTCGACTGGATCATCAGAGAATACCGTATCATCTTCCATACGGCCCTGGCGAAGGCGCACACACTGGCCATCTTTAAGATCAATTGCAGGAATTAGGAGCATAATTTTTCATCTCTTCAATGAAGGGCTGCATCAGAAATTTTGCAAGCACCTCTACACTTTCCATTGCACAAAATTGCGCAACAGTGTCAGGCCATCCCGAGCGCTTTTCTCCGGGTGAAACTGCACTGCAAACAGATTATCTTTTGCCACAGCGCTGGTAAAATCGACACCATAATCGGTGGTTGCAGCAATAATGTTCTGATCCTGTGGCACTACAAAATAGCTGTGTACAAAATAGAAGCGGCTATCCTGTTGAATATCTCTCCATAATGGATGGTCACCTATATGATGCACCTTGTTCCACCCCATATGGGGTATCTGCAGCCGCGGGCCGTTGTCTTCCATATTTCGTTCAAAATGGCGCACCTGCCCAGGCAGCAGTTTCAAAAGCCCGGTGCCACTATTTTCCTCGCTAGACGCCATCAACACCTGCAGCCCCATACAGATGCCCAAAAAGGGTTTGCTTGCAGCGGCATCCAGTATAGCCTGGTTGAGGTGATGTTCTGAGATGGCAGTCATACAATCACGCGCTGCACCCTGCCCAGGAAACACTACACGATCAGCTGAGAGGATCTGACCCGGGTCATCTGTAACCAGCACCCTGTCACCTGCAGCTGCAACATGCTCAACAGCCTTGGCAACCGAGCGCAGATTACCCATGCCATAATCAATAACTGCAATAGTCTGTGCCATGATAAAACCGCAGATCTCTAAAGAGCACCTTTCGTGGAGGGCAACTGCCCTTGCATGCGCTCATCGGCCTCTAAAGCCATGCGCAATGCACGGCCAAAGGCCTTGAACAGGGTCTCTGCAATATGGTGGCTGTTGCTACCGCGCAGGCTATCGACATGCAGTGTAACCGCTGCATGATTTACAAAGCCCTGGAAAAACTCCTGGAGCAGATCCACTTCAAACTCCCCAATCCGGGCGCGGGGAAAGTCCACCGCATAAACCAGCCCTGGACGACCGGAAAGATCAATAACCACGCGGGCGAGCGCCTCATCCAATGGCACGTAGGCATGCCCATAGCGTCGAATACCACTCTTGTCACCCACGGCCTTTGCAAGCGCCTGACCCAGGGTAATGCCAATATCCTCGACCGTGTGGTGGGCATCAATCTGCAGGTCGCCTGCGGCTTTGATCTGCAGATCTATCAGGCCATGGCGTGCCACCTGATCCAGCATGTGATCAAGAAAAGGAACGCCTGTTTCAAGTTTTGCAGCGCCAGTTCCATCCAGATTCAGCTTGACGCTGATCTGGGTTTCCAGGGTATTGCGCTCTATCTCTGCGGTGCGCGGCATAGGTTTTAACTCGGTGGAGGTCAAAGAAAAATGCGAACAGTGGGTATTTTATTGGAAATAAAAAAAATATCAGGCTTGAAGCCAAAAAGTAACGGGGCCATCATTTGTCAGACTGACCTGCATATCCGCACCAAAAACGCCTTCAGCCACTTGACTGTATTTGGCGTGAGCCTGCTCGACCAAAAGATTGAATAGCCGTTGCCCCTCCTCTGGCGCAGCAGCAGTGGAAAACCCTGCCCGCATCCCTTTTCGCGTATCTGCCGCCAGGGTAAATTGGGGTATCAGTAACAACCCACCATCAATATCGCGCAGACTCAGATTCATTTTTCCTGCCGCATCATGGAAGACACGATAACCCAGCAGGCGCTCTAAAAGGCGATCTGCCTTGGCTTCAGTGTCACCCCGCTCTACCCCGACCAGCACCAGCAGGCCAGTAGTAATCTCACCTACAATCTGCGCATCAACTTCAACCCGCCCGTGCGTAACTCGCTGCAGCAACCCGATCATATTAATCCAACTGATCTGCAAACCAGTCAGATGCATCAACCAAGGCGCTTAAAATGCCTGGTTCCAAGGCTGAATGCCAGGCATCCGGAACAATCTTCAGTTCACTTTTAGGCCAGGCTTTGTGTAGCTCCCATGCCGACTCCATCGGGCAGATTGCATCATACCGACCTTGAATGATGACACCAGGAATATCCGCAATACGCCCAACATCCTCCAGCAGCTGATTAGCTCGCATAAAGGCATGGTTTATAAAATAGTGGCACTCAATACAGGCCACACTTAATGCCGTATGCGGTGACCCAAAATGCTTCACAATTGATTTGTTCGCAACCAGGGAAGCCGTTCGCCCCTCCCAGATTGACCACGCCTTGGCTGCTGCCATGCGCGCCAGCTCATCACTGCCTGTCAAGCGGCTATGGTAGGCTTGCAGCAAATTACCCCGCTCATCCTCTGGAATAGGCGCGACAAAATCTTCCCAGTAATCAGGGAAGATGCGGCTGGCCCCTTGCTGATAAAACCACTGGATCTCATGTTCTCGGCAGAGAAAAATCCCTCTTAGAATAAGCCCCTGCACACGCTCTGGATGGCGCTCGGCATAGGCCAATGCCAGGGTAGACCCCCAAGAGCCACCGAAGAGCAACCAACGATCAACGCCAAGCATTGATCGGATGGCTTCAATATCACTGATCAGGTGCTCTGTTGTATTTTCAGTTAAATCGGCATGGGGTAAGGAGCGGCCGCAACCACGTTGATCAAACAGTATGATGCGATAGCGATAGGGATCAAAGAAACAGCGATGATAGGCTTCACAACCTGCCCCCGGGCCACCATGCAGAAACAGCACAGGAATACCGTCCGCAATCCCACTCTCTTCAACATAGAGATGATGCCCACTACCCACTTCAATGGTATGGGTGGCATAGGGTCGTATACTAGGATAGAGATCAGCCATGACAGCTTAGTTTAGCGGCGAACTATTCAGAGGTCACTATGAAAATGCTAATTTTTTTTGAGAAACCACAGTGTAGGAAATCCCCTACAAATCAAAGGGGGGAAACGACCTATTTTTCCCTTTTAAGCTGTGCGACTATCTTCTCCGGTCGCCAGTCAAGGAAGAACGAAAAGGATATTACTCACATCTAAGGAGAGAAGAGCCAAGGATGGAACCCCTTTGCCAACCAAGCCCGGCGGCCATGCCCCGGTAGTATGGAATACTACCGGGGCTTCTTTTTGATCCCTATCAACTAGCAGTCGCTCTGGATGCCCGCTTGCGTTCATGCTCTTTCAGATGGCGCTTGCGGATACGGATTGCAGAGGGGGTAATCTCCACCAATTCATCATCCTCAATAAACTCCAGTGCCTGCTCCAGGGTGAATTTTATCGGCGGTGTGAGCAGAATATTCTCATCGGTTCCTGCCGCACGGATATTGGTCAGCTGTTTTCCCTTCAATGCATTGACCACCAGATCATTGGCTCGGGAGTGGATACCAATCACTTGGCCTTCGTAGATCTCCTCAGCATGCCCCAGAAACAGCTTGCCACGCTCCTGCAGGTTAAACAGCGAATAACCCAGCGCCTTGCCCGTCTCCTTCGCGATCATGGTGCCATTGACACGGGCAGCAATACCGCCAGAAACAGCAGGCCCATAGTGATCAAAAACATGGTAGATCAACCCGGTACCTGAGGTCATGGTCAGAAAGTCTGTTTGAAATCCGATAAGCCCACGGGATGGAATAATATAGTCCAAACGGACACGCCCATTGCCATCCGGCACCATATCCTGCAGCTGGCCACGCCGGATACCCAACGCCTCCATCAGGCCACCCTGATGGGCCTCCTCCACATCAACCGTCAGCTGCTCATAAGGCTCACACACCTCGCCATCCACTTCACGGAAAATAACCTCTGGACGAGACACTGCAAGCTCATAGCCTTCACGGCGCATCGTCTCCAACAATATAGAAAGGTGCAGCTCTCCACGCCCGGAGACCCGGAATTTTTCCGGGTCAGTCCCCTCTTCCACACGTAGCGCAACATTGTGGATCAACTCCCGCTCCAGACGCTCCTTAAGCTGGCGTGAAGTGAGGTATTTACCCTCTTTGCCTGCAAAGGGTGAGGTATTGACCTGAAAGGTCATGGTGACGGTTGGCTCATCCACCGTCAGTGGCGGCAGCGGTTCCATGCAGGCCGGATCACAGAGGGTATCGGAGACATTCAATCCTTCAATACCGGTAATCGCAATAATGTCACCCGCTGAAGCACTCTCAACCTCAACCCGCTCCAATCCAAGGAAGCCCATAACCTGCCCAATCTTGCCTTTGTGTGGATCACCATCAACCTTGTCCACCAGCACTTGCATATTGCTGCGCACACTGCCGCGCGCGATACGCCCAATACCGATAGCACCCACATAACTGCTATAGCCCAGTGAGGAGATCTGCATCTGAAAAGGCCCATCGAGATCAACTTCCGGGGCAGGACAGTTTGCGACAAGCGCCTCAAACAGTGGCGTCATATCCCCCGAACGTACGTCAGCAGAGTCTCCGGCATAGCCATTGATTGCTGAGGCATAAATGATGGGAAAATCCAGCTGCTCATCCGTCGCCCCCAGGCGATCAAATAGATCAAATGTCTGATCAACCACCCAATCGGGCCGTGCACCATCCCGATCAATCTTATTAACAACTACAATAGGGCGCAGACCGTGCTGGAACGCTTTTTGGGTAACAAAACGGGTCTGAGGCATTGGCCCCTCCACCGCATCAACCAGCAGCAGAACCGAATCAACCATTGAGAGTACCCGCTCAACTTCACCACCAAAATCAGCATGCCCCGGCGTATCCACAATGTTGATACGGTAATCATTCCAGCGGATGGCGGTATTCTTGGAAAGAATGGTGATGCCACGCTCTTTTTCCAAATCATTTGAATCCATGACCCGCTCCACTGGGCCAAAACGGTCACCCAAGGTGCCAGACTGCTGTAACAGTTGATCGACCAAGGTGGTCTTGCCATGGTCTACATGCGCGATGATCGCGACATTACGAAGTTGATTAATCACAAGAGGGTAAATCCGGTATGGAAAAGGTCGCGCATTATAACGGATTTGCAGCCAACATTAGGGATCAACATTCTGAATTATTCAAATAATATATTTATGCAATCAATACAATTATTTACATTGCTAATATAATGTTTTCACTGCGATAGTTATCCCACTAACCTAACTATTAAGGGATTTTTATATTATTCACAGATCCTGTGGATTACTCTGTGGATAAAACCGGCACAACACCCACAAACCCCTACAGTTAAACCTTAGGGGTTAGATTGTAAAAATTTCATACAATTAATATTTATTATTAATTTCAACAACTTAATTTAATGCCAACTATTTTCAACTTATCACTTGACAGCATTTAGCCATTGCTATAACACCCAAAGCCATCTGTGCATAAGTGACTCTGGTTACAGGAAAAATTGATTTATCATGAAACTATTCAGTTTTCGCAACCTGCGTATTGTGCTGCTGTTGACCATCTTTGCCACTGTGGCTATTTACAGTAAAAGCCAGCTACTCACATCCACCGCCTGGCTGGAGCCACTGCAGGTCAGCATCTACCCAATAAATGGGGACAATAGCCCAAAAACAGCCCGCTATATTCAGAATCTGAATCACCGCAGTTTCAGTGATATCGATGATTTCATGGCACATGAAAGCAGGAAATTCAATATTCTGGAAGAGAGACCAACCCTGACCAGGCTGGGCCCTGAGGTGATGGAATCACCTCCACCACCGCCTGAAATCGGATCAAGAAGCGCACTATCCACCATGTTATGGAGTCTAAAGTTGCGTTATTGGGTCTGGAAAAAGACACCCGACAACAGATCCAACCTCAATCGTGTACGCATATTCGTACTCTATTACCAGGGAGATGACGCTCAACCACTTGCCCACTCTCTCGGGTTACAAAAGGGATTAATCGGTGTCGTGCATGCCTTTGCCATTAAAAAACAGAACCGGCAAAACAATATCGTCATTGCACATGAGCTGCTGCATACGGTCGGCGCCACAGATAAATATGATGACAATAACCAGCCCATCTTTCCTGATGGTTATGCTGAGCCAAACCGCAGCCCACGTTACCCCCAATATCAGGCAGAGATCATGTCGGGGCATATCCCGACATCACCCACTGAGTCACAGATGGCCACGAGCCTCAAACGCTGCGTTGTGGGGCCAAAAACTGCCCGGGAGATCAATTGGATCAGCACCCAAAACTAGCCCGGATATTTCATGAATTCATGAAATATCCTGGCTAACCCACCCAGCATGATTACGGTATAATTTTTCTTTTTTCTCGCTACAAATAAGTCATGACCGAATCCACAGCCCTTTTTGAATCTGATCTTCCACATCTAAAACTGCTCAACCGAGGCAAGGTTCGAGACATCTATGAGATTGATGACCAGCACCTGCTGATCATCACTTCAGACCGCCTCTCAGCCTTCGATGTGGTGCTTCCCCAGCCCATTCCCGGCAAAGGCGAGGTACTGACCCGTGTCGCCAACTTCTGGTTTCAGCGCACCGCTGAGCTGATCCCGAATCATCTGTCAGATCTTTCATTGGAAGAGGTCGTACCCGATGCTCAACAGCGTGCAGCGCTGGGAGATCGCGCCATTGTGGTGCGCAGACTCAAGCCGCTTCCCATTGAGGCCATCGTACGCGGTTACTTGATTGGATCAGGCTGGAAGGATTACCAGAAGAGCGGCTGTGTATGTGGCATTCAACTTCCAGCTGGCCTGCGTCAGGCAGATCAGCTTCCCGAGGCCATCTTCACACCCTCCACCAAGGCGGAGATTGGGGATCACGACGAAAATATCAGCTTCGAGAAAACGATCAACCTACTCGGCAAGGAGCTGGCGGAACAGGTGCGCGATATCAGCCTCAAGATCTACACCGAAGCCGCCCGCTACGCACGGGAAAAGGGCATTATCATTGCCGATACCAAATTTGAGTTTGGCCAGGATGATGAGGGGCGGCTCTATCTCATCGACGAAGCGCTGACCCCGGACTCATCACGCTTCTGGCCCATCGAAGAGTACCGCACCGATACCAGCCCCCCCAGCTTTGATAAACAATGTGTGCGCGATTATCTGGAGACCCTGGATTGGGATAAAAAGGCTCCAGGGCCAGATCTTCCGGCAGAGATCATTGCCAAAACGGCTGAAAAATACCGTGAGGCGGAAAGAAAACTGACCGGCAACTAAACCCGTCAAATCTGCCCCGGTGTTATTAATGGCACCGGGGATCATTCACTTTTAGATACTGCCTCACTTCAGCAAGCAGATCTCTTTTCTCCGGCGTAACCCTGATAGATAGCGTCTCTTCCGACATAGCCAGCGGCTCCCGGGCAGCCAGCTGGGCATCCAGCACATCCTGATTGGCCTCCGATGGATCCGCCCCTTCAGCCAGACGCTGATCAATACGTTCCCGCAGAATCTCCTCCGGCACCTGAAAGTCGAGTATCAGAAAAGGCACACCCAATCGCCGGGCCAGCTCATTAAATGATTGGCGATGGCAACGTTTGAGAAAGGTCGCATCTACAACAGTAACAAAGCCAGCCTTGATTACAACGGCTGCCAGTTTTTTCAGACGCCGATAGGTATCCTCTGTCACCTGCGGACGATAGATTCCCTGGTGAAGATCAGAGCCACTATTAGCGCCTGCCACCAATCCAGCCAAACGCTTGCGCTCAATATCAGAACGTAGCTGAATCGCAGAAAGCACACCCAGCAGCGACGTCACAACCGTGCTTTTCCCAGAGCCAGAGAGGCCATGGGTAATGATAAGTGCAGGGGTTGTTTTACAGGTGTAACCCTCTGCCTGAGCCAGATAGGCTCGATAATCGACCAACACAGCCTCTTTATCGGCCAACGACAGATCCGGTTGCTGCAGACGAATCAGATCAACCTTGGCACGCACCATTGCCCGATAGAGCTGGTAAAACCGCAGCAGGCTCAACCCTGCATAGTCACCCGTAATGGCCAGATAACTGTTCAAAAACCGCTGCGCCAGGTCTGCCCGCCCCTTCTCCTGCAGATCCATAATCAGGAAGGCAATCTCGCTGATGGTATCAATCCAACGCAGGCCTGGGGCAAACTCTATACCATCAAAGATCAGGATTTCATCATCAACCAGTGCAATATTGCCCAGATGCATATCCCCATGACACTCCCGGACAGACCCGCCATCACGCCGCTGAGTCAACACACCCTGCAGGGATTCCAGCTGCATCCTGCTCCAGCACTCCAGCCGGTTCAGTCGCTGCTGATCATCAGCTTGATCCAGTAACTCCCGAATCTGGATGAAATTCTCCTCCATTGGGGCAAAGACGGCTTCAGCTGTACCAAAGGACTCATTGAGATCCACCACGGCAATATGGCTATGAAAACTGGCCACAATCCGAGCCAACTGATCCATCCGCTCAATGCTCAATAGATCCAGGTGGTTGGATAACAACGCATCCGGCTCAAACTGCCTCATCCTGACAGCATATTCAATGGCTGGCCCTGCACCACAGATATGCGGTTGGCTTGCTGTGCCGGTAATCGGCACAACATCCAGATAGATCTGCGGTGCCAGGCGGCTGTTGAGGCGAATCTCCTCTTCACAGAAATATTTGCGGCGCTCCAATGATGAGAAATCCAAAAACCCCAGATCAACCGGCTTCTTGATCTTGTAGGCATAATCTCCGGTCAGCAGCACCGTGGAGATATGCGTTTCAATATGCTGAACCCCAGCAACAGCCTCCGGCCAGGCAGCAGGCTGCAATAGACCTTTGATCAGCTTCGCATGGAAATCAAGGTTTTTACCCATGCCAAAATACCTCGGGCAGGGTCAGCACACCGGCTCACCCCACAGATCATGCTCACTGGAATCGGTAATATCCACCTCAATAAAATCCCCTGGCTGCATATCCCAGCCCCCTTTGATGATGACATAACCATCAATCTCAGGCGCCTCACCTGCACTGCGCGCCAGCACTTCATCAGCCTCAACCTCATCCACCAGCACCGTCATGCGACGCCCCACCTTGGCCGCCAGCTTTTCCGCACTGATCCCGGCCTGTAGCGCCATAAAGCGCTCCAGCCGATGTTCCTTAACCTCTTCAGGGATCTGATCCGGCAGCTCATTGGCGGCAGCACCGACCACTGGCGAATAGGCAAAACAGCCGACTCGATCGAGTCGGGCCTCTCGCAGAAAGTCCAGCATCTCTTCAAATTCAGACTCCGTCTCACCCGGAAAGCCCGCAATAAAAGTGCTGCGCAGTGTGATATCCGGGCAGATCTCACGCCAGCGCCCAATGCGCTCCAACATCTTCTCTGCCGCTGCCGGGCGGCGCATGGCCTGCAACACACGTCGATTGGCGTGCTGCAGTGGAATATCGAGATAGGGCAGGATCTTCTCCTGCGCCATCAACGGGATCAGATCATCCACATGAGGATAGGGATAGACATAGTGCAGCCGCACCCAAACCGGCAGATCACCCAACGCATCAGCCAATGACTGAATACGTGTCGTCAGCGGGCGGCCATTCCAAAAATCGGGACGATAGTTCAGATCCACGCCATAGGCAGCTGTATCCTGAGCCACAACCAATAACTCCCGGACACCTGAATTGGCCAGACTCTCCGCCTCCTGCATCACCTCACCAATAGGACGACTCACAAGATCGCCCCGAAGATCAGGGATGATGCAGAAACGACAGCGGTGACTACACCCCTCAGAGATCTTCAGATAGGCATAGTGACGAGGGG
Organism: Gammaproteobacteria bacterium; assembly: GCA_024275295.1. Lineage (GTDB taxonomy): Bacteria > Pseudomonadota > Gammaproteobacteria > Chromatiales > Chromatiaceae > WFXD01. Next base: position 26,408 of record JAJRZI010000122.1, read on the forward strand.
TAAGCTTAATGCCGTGTGTTGGAACAAGATTGGCAAACGGTTGATGGGGCGCAGGCAGATGCTCATGCACCGCCGTCATCACCTCTTCATAGGCATGCGGGCCGGTGACTGCCAATACCGCAGGATGCACCCTGCGCACCTCATCTGCATTCGCACCAAGGCAGCCGGTCACAATCACCCGGCCATGCACCTCAACCGCTTCACCAATGGCTTCGAGAGACTCCTCAATCGCCGCATCGATAAAACCGCAGGTGTTTACAATAACCAGATCCGCACCTTCATAGGATGCCGAAATTTCATACCCTTCAGCTCGCAGCTGAGTGAGAATACGTTCAGAATCAACCAAGGCTTTGGGGCAACCAAGACTGATAAAACCAATACAGGGGGCTTGAGACATCGTGAAAGAGTAACCAGCAGATAGGGGAAAGATATATCCATTATATCCACTTCAGTATGCATGCAAAACAACAGCACACACATTAAGGCCATTTGGAAGATAACCTTGTAACCCTATTTCACCATTACCATGATTGTGCTGACAGTGAAAACAACTTTGATGGAATACAAATTCAATAGGGCTGTAGGGCAGTACCGAATGGAAGCCTTATTGGTGGGGCATGTTCCTTCTTTCTGGATCAGCACCAGGAGCTGCCCTTCCCGTTATGCAAATTCGTCTACCGTCATCTGATAATCACCATGGCAATGGTGTGAATGCAAGATATTGCAGGAGCAATATATCTGGGCTAGATACGCCATTGCCTTGTTGACGTCGTCCGTCCGGTAACGGCAGATCATAATGCGCCAGGTCCCACCCGGAATGGCAGCCTGTGCGTCAGCCAGGCACATATAAAAAAGCCCACCCGGCTTGCGCCAAGTGGGCTAATATTTTATTTTGCTCTATTTAGATCTGCTAAGCCGGTATACCTTGTATACCCAGTCCTATGCAGCACGACGGTGACGAAAGGTGAGAAAACCCAAGCCACTCAGCATAAACCATGCTGCAGCCGGCAGTGGTACCGCATTTACAGTAACAGTGCCTGGTGTAGCATTAAATACAACTGTCGCAGTATAACTTTCAGGATCCCATGGTAGTCGTCCCTCAGCACCCATGGTGTCATATAATGCTATAAGACTGGTGCCAGCCCCAATGGCCTCCATCCCAACACTGGCTATTTGATATGTGCCAGCCCCAAGTGCAGTAAACGATGAGTCGAAATATGAAAAACCAATAAAATCAAGCGTTCCGTTTACATTATCTATGAGAGATATAGTTTCGGTTAAAGTCGGGATGGTTATCGTTGCGCTTGTCACATTAACGATACTTGGATCAAAATCCAGAATAACACCCCCTGAATACATGGGTGCATCCCAATCGCCCATTACATTTACAGTAAAAGTATCACCTACATTGTATGGACCACTATCCGCAGGATCAACCCAAACATTTACAATTGCAGCCTGTATAGTGAACGGTGCAAACAATATCGCCAAAAAACAGTATTTGATTATTCTCATTTCAACAAGTACCTCAGTATCTAGTTATTTTATATTCATGGATATTATACGCTGAGCTTGTAGCAGATAGATGCTCCATCACCACTACACAAGAACACAAAAGGTCGAGGAACATTGTATTCATTGTTCAACCCAACCTCAAGCCCATTGAGCATATAACCCCCCCCCTCTCTATCATCAAATCAATATCAACATATAAACGTAACCAATTGATAACATAAAGTAATAAATAGCAGATGCCCTATCATGCTTCTTTCTTTGCAAAATCATCTAATGGTTCAGGAAATATATGCCTAAGATTCAGCTCCACATCAGCATATTCATCCTGCCATATCAACATAATATTATTTAGTGCTTTTAATGCCAGCACCATCTCGCTTAAAATCACACTTTCTACAACAGCATCAAATAGAAATAAAACAGATACTTTATAAGCACTTTTAGATCCTGGAATAAATAAGGCCACATAACTATGAAACTTAAATTTACCACTTTAATGATTGCCTCCACAGTTTTTTTGGTTGGCTGCAGTGAATCAGACAATAAAGCATCACAGCAAAAAAGCCAGGCGGCGGCTATAAAAACACAACCTCTAGCTGCACCTAAGCAGGAGCAAAAACCCACGCTAACAACCAATCAGCCTAAAGAAATAGCACCTCAAAATAAAACGCAGACAGCGCAAGAAAAGCTAACGCAGGAAGCCAAATCGCTGGCAGACGCCCTTGCTTACAAAGAAGACGAAACCCCACAGGAACAGATAGAACTAGAGATCAAAGAAGTATTAGAGGCTATAAAGGCTGATTTACCTGAAGCCGAAAAAGGCACGAACAAATATTAAATGTTATTCGCCCTGCCGTAATTCAAAACCCAAGAAAACCATATTGAGGTCAATAACCCCCCTCTCTCTTCAAGAAAGAGAGGGGGTTAAACAATCAAGAACACCTAATTCTAAATTTAAGAACCTGACTCCTGCATGGGTACAGATGCTTTCTGCTCATCTAAAGAAAAGAGTTCTATATTGGCTTTCTCTCTTATCTGTTTCGCATGAGCTGGCGCTTTTTTAACCCTTAACTCACCTGAAAGATATTTTGCAAAAAAATCTCTTAAGGCTTCATAGCTTTTAATCGTACCCTTAGGCCTTATATCTGTAACCTTTAACAGATGGTAACCATATTTTGTTTCAACAATATTGCTAACCTCCCCTGGTTTAAGCGAAAAAGCCACTTTATCAAACTCAGGAGGCATATAACCAGGCTTGATATAACCCAAGAGGCCTCCAGAATAAGCACTAGTATCTTCTGAAAACTCTTTAGCCACCTCTGCAAAATCCTTACCTTCAAGAATTAGCTTCCTAGCTTGCTCTATTTTCTCACGTGCTTGTTTCTGCTCTTCACCCGATGCATCCTTGCCTCTACTAACCAATATATGCAGTACGCGCACCGCAATCTCTTTACTAACATAACCCTGCTTTGTGCGCTCATAGAAGGCTCTAACTTCCTCCTCAGGGACTTGCGGATTGATTAGATCATTGAATGCCATATATTCATTGATATAGAAGCGACGCCTGACATACTCCCGAATTTCATCGTCACTAATTTTTTTCTGCTGCTCATCAGTAAGCGATGCCTTAATACGGGCCTCTTCCTCAGCTATCTTTTTGGCTGCATCAGGGATATTGAGTTTTTGCCCCCCTTGGTAAAAAAGCTCAGCTGCAATCTCCTCATCCAAAGCTTGCTCCAGACTTGCACGGGTTATTAACGCCTGGTCTTCTTTAGTAAAACCAAAACCACGAACCTGTCGCATCCAATTTCGTATTCGCTTTTCAAGCTGATCTCTGTAAATTGATTGCCCATTCACTTTGGCAACTATAATTCTTGCTGGCTCTTCCTGTGCTTCCTTACCTCCAGGATCAGCAATCACAGAGGGAGATGATAAGATCAAAATAGCTGCCTCAATCATCAGCATAATTACTGACCGCTTATACAGTGTAGATAAATCTGACTTTATTGACGTTTTAATATTTTTCATAGTTTTTGGCACACAGGCACTGGTTTATAAATCAGCAGCCTTGTTGTTTAATATATCAATCCAGGTGGATGCTGCAGCTGTTACAGCTGTTACAGCTGTTACAGCTAAAATGATACTACAGGCATCAGCCAAAAAGGACTGCCGTAATACAGCCTACCGATAACGCCGCCAGCTTTGTGGCCTTGCTCGCCAATGGCGAGTGCGAAACAATTCACTACTCATCTGAACACTACGCCTAACCCGAGTGTCGCACACGTTCCCAATACCATCCCCATCACTGTCTGCCTGATCAGGATTGGGGCGATATTTACAGTTATCCACGTTGTCAGCAACACCATCCTTATCCTGGTCAGGTTGATTTTGCCTTACCCACGCTGGGTTCTCTGTTGTTGCTGCCTTGGCATTAATCAAACCAAACCCATAGGAGTTATCTTTTCCGGGATCACCAAGGTCAAATGCAGCATTCTGTAGCTGGAGCCTTAGATCTTGATTATTTATGACTCCGTCACCATTAAGATCATCCAACCCGGCAGATAGGATTAATGCCGCAACACCTGAGACATGGGGGGCGGCCTGTGAAGTGCCCGTTAAATAGCCATAATCCTCATAAGCCTTACTGGAATAGATACCAGCACCAGGCGCCACTACCTCTATATCAGGGCCAACCGCAGATTTAAAATAAACTGCATCATCAGGATTAGTTGCCCCAACAGCGATCACAGAAGGGTATAGCGCAGGATATCGAACTTCACCACCTTCAAAAGTACCTGTATTTCCCGCTGCCCCGACCAACAATACACCTGCTTCATAGGCTTTCGCACAGGCTTCAGCAAGCGCTTGTGAGTTATTCTTCAGTCCAAGACTTAGATTCACAATATCCATATTATTATCTATAGCCCATTTAATACCCGCTATCACATCACTAAGATACCCAAGGCCACCACCATCCAATACTTTAATGGCATAAAGCGATGCGGCAGGAGCTACACCCACCACGCCACTGCCATTAAGCTCTGCGGCTATAACACCTGCCACATGCGTACCATGGCTATTCCAGCTATCATCAAACGGGTTGTCTGGCTGAGCATCATCAACTAAATTAATCCCACCTTTATAGCTGGCATCAAGATCAGGGTGATTGTAATCGATACCGGTATCAAGCACGGCAACCTTAACGCCAGCACCTTTTATATTCTCTGCATGCACTGAAGCTGACTTAATGCGATCAACGCCCCAGCTCTCTGAATATTCAATATTGCCAAATTCAGCATCAATTGACATAACGACAACATCTTCTTCCACATAGGCAACCCTGGGATCATTTTGCAGTTTAGCAATGGCGCGATCTGTCAGTCTTGCTGATAGTGCTTTAATACCTTTAAATCTACGTTTTAGCTTACCTCTATAACGCCGTATCAGTGCACGCTCGCTGGCATGAGGTGTTTGATGAAACCCGACAATGACCCTCCGCTCACCAGCCATCACCGCAGATGGTAGAGCGCATCCAAATACAATTACAGCCACAAACAAAAGCAGCAAGATTTTAGAGGATCGATTCATCCTTAGATTCCTTTTTTGTTTGCCAAATGAATGAGGGGGCCTACTTAGTGGCCCCCTCGTTTATATTACTTCCTAAAAAACAGTAACCAGCGGGAAACCCCGCTGGTTAACTGATCAAGCGGCTACCAAAGTCTCGGTGTTAGTGTTACTGAACCGAACACGTTGGTTACCGTAACCTCACTAGGGCATCCACCATTGAATCGAGCCGCAATCATGTTATCTCTCCATAAGTAAATAACATTTGCATCGACACCATCACCAGTGATACCTGTTACTGAACTTGGAGCACCACGGTACAGCTCGTTAAAGCCCTTTCCACGCAGGAAGACAAGCCTATACTTTGTAACACAAATAGCAGGCCCAGTATCTATGCCTGGAAGGATATTGGCCTTAAGCGGATTACTAAGCGTATCTCCCTTTTTAACCTGGATATCGTAAGTACCGGCAGGCAGATCAGCTGGGACAGCCACAGTGATCTGGGTTTTATCTGATGAGGTTGGTTCCAGAACCGTGACGTTACCGTCTTGATCTGTGAACTGTACGCTCGGCATGTAGTAGTGTGGAATCCACATATAGTTATCATAATCCCACTCAACGCCATCATTCTCAAAGCCACGGCCAGCCAGGATTAAATCATCAAACCCTGTACCTTGTGGCCACATTACAGCATTGATCGCATCCAGCTGTGCAACAGTTGCCTGCACAGGGTAATCACCCATATCCTGTGCATATGCTTGCGCATCTGGTGCTCCAGTTGAATCAAAGCCATGGCAGCCCCAGCAGTTATCCTGGTTACCAACATGACCGTTGTAGGGGGTTTCTCCACCAGGCACGATACCGTCGCCTGCTACATCAGCTTCGATAGAGTGCAACGATGGAATATCGTGACAACGCTGACAACCGCGAATAGCCCACGTCTCAACGCTTTCAAGCGGATTCCCATCCGCATCTGTGCGTATTACATAGCCATCAGGAAAACCAAGCACATCAAAGTGACACCATTCACAGGCATTTACTGCACCAGTAGGAAGCTTGCCATCCCCGGCGCCTGTAGATTCTGCTTCAGTAATAAATGGTACACCAGTTGCGTGATGGTTCTGCTTGTTTTGATAGATCTTAATTGCACCAAAACCATTGCTGAACGAACTGGTTTCGTCAATAGTACCTAGCGTATTGCCATCTGCTGAATTGTGACAGAAGACACAGTTGCCTGGGTGAGTTCCAGCTGAACTTGTTACAGACCCATCTTCGGCATCCTTTTTACTTGGCCATGGGGTAATAATACTTGGCATCCAGGTTGGTGCAGGGCGCCCTGTATCAAGGCTACGAATCAGATAGCCATGGCACTTTCCACACTCTGCCCTAAAAGCCTTAGGCGTATCATGGTGAACAGTTCTAGGCTTGTTTTCAGGTCTTGGAGAACCATCTGCCATGGTCACTATATGACAGTTAAAACAATCACGGTGGTTTAGCTCAATACCACCATCAGGCCCGACCGGCATGATGATATGGCAGTTGAGACACTTATAGTGCGTATCCTCTACACCATCATTGTCAGCATCCATGCTAGGTGGTTGCTCAGGTCCGCCTGCAATCAAACCGCCTCTCAATGCATTTGGTCCAACATGCATGTGATGGCGGGTAGGAAGGTAGGTTTTTTTAAGCATCGGGATGCCAGTTGGCTGCGGAAGCCCATGTACAAGGTCATCAGGCTTGTGGCATCTCCGACATGTGTTTGCTCCCACCGTATCGAACAGGGTTTGGAATTGAGTATCAGGAATACCCAGATTCTGGTTAACAGGTGGCGGGGGGACTACTGCCCACGCTACGATTGTTGAGCATGCCAACAATACGATGCCAATAATAGGTAAGTAAATTTTTCTCATTGAAATTATGCCTCCAGCCTATTTGTGATTGTTTGAGTTGTTTACTTCTATCCCTTATCTATATCAAGCACTGAACCTCACGGCATAGCCACCAAGAACATGCTTTATTTTCTTACTTCGAAATAATACAAATGCATTAGAAAAAAGAACAGCATTTTAGAAAATTTAAAAAAAACATTATTACGCTTAATAATCAATAGATTACATCAAATAAGCCCTACTATAAATACGGAATACACTTCCTTTTCCTTGATCATTTTGAACTTTTTCTGTAATTTAATGCCGCTAATGTCAATTCCCTCATTTCAAGCACTTTTCTTAATGAAAAATATCTATCAGTCTAAATCAAGCTGTCGGTTCTCCATGTTAGAGGCCATATTCTAAGGCGATAGATCACAAATCATCCATCCCGTTTTCTTGCGCTACATTTACATTGCCTGCCGCCCTGGTAATATGAACATTGCAATTATCAGGCACTACATGGAAGGCAATTGGCATGATGATGAATAATCAATACAGCCTCACTTTGGTAATCCTAATTCTGGGACTTGTAGCTTCTCAGAATATTTTTGGCGCAAACTCTACTGCGGTTGAAAATCATAGGATGTGTCGAAACTGCCATAATAATCACGAAAACACCTCTTTTAAAATATCCATCTCTGATCGACATCATTATCTTTATGGATCAGAGATACTACATTCAACAGCACCCAATTCAGAGACCGATAATGACGGTCTCTATGACTGTTCAACCTGTCATATTTCCATCATAACTGAAACAGGCACTGTAGATATCAAAACAGAAAGAGACTGCCTCCAATGTCATCTGCCGGAGCAAACTAATTTAGCAAGTCGACATCACAAATTAGTGAATGCCAATGATATGAAATGCTTTGACTGCCACTATATTACTGTCACGGAGAACGGGGGGACTGTTTTGAATCTCAGGTAGTCAATTCAGTCTTTGACGGAATGGCTATCCCTTGACCGCCGCGCCATCCAGAAATTGATGGGGCTGTTTGGGTGTTTCAATGTGGGGATCATTCATGATGATTTTCATGCGTATGCCATATTTTTCTCTACCCTGTTTCTACCTGCCTCTTTGCTTTATAGAGCGCTTTGTCGGCAACATCAACAACCCAACTCGGATCCATTCCTTTTTCAGGAGTAACTGTGCAAAAACCAACACTTATTGTTACTACAGCTGCAGCTTCTGAAAATTCATGTGGTATCTGTAATTCCTCAATTGACTGTCGACAATTACTTGCCACAAGTTCCGCTTCTTCAGTATCGGAAAGCACAAGCGCAAACTCCCCCCCCCCGTATCGGGCAACCAGATCGCCAGGACGATGAACCAAGCTTTTGAGCTTTGCTGCGACTTTTTTTAAACATTCATCACCCTCAGGGTGGCCGTAGTTGTCGTTGTATAATTTGAAAAAATCAATATCAATGAGAATAAAGGATATAGATGATTTGTTTCGGATTGCCCGCAGCCATTCTTTATCAAAAAACTCATCCATAAATCTTCTATTGGCAACTCCTGTCAAGCCATCAGTGCGTGAAAGCAATTCCAGCTTTTTGTTCGCTTCATTTAACTCATTGGTTTTTTCGATGACTATTCTTTGAATAGTGGCCGCACGTCTTGAAATTATGTGGATATACAGAGCAATAAAGATGGTAAAGATAATGCCGGATACAAAAGTTGCCAGCGGCAGCATGTCTCTCCTGACAGCAATATAGCTTAATGTGGGGGAAGCAATCAGGCTCCATTTTCGCCCCCAGACTTCAGGCAGCTCTTTTCTATAAGCAATACTCTCATAGACTTTAAACTCGGCTCCTGGTTTATGAATATGGAGGATCTCATGACTGGATAACGGCGTTTCGTCAACAAGCTTCATTTCAATGCCCAGCGCCTCATGGCGCAGGGCGGAGCTGGCAAAAATATCAGCGATCCGATAGACACCAAGAACAAATCCCATTAGGTTATCCTGGCGCTTTACCACTGTTGCCGGACTACCTTTATATATCGGCAGAAATGCCAGAAACCCTTTCTGGTTTTCACGTTCCTGAACAAGAGTAATACTGGCGGTTGCCTGAGGTATGGCAGTATCTCTAGACTCTTTGAGCGCCTCAAGTCGGGTGGGACTGGACGCAAGGTCAAAACCGAAAGCGGCTTCGTTTCCTATTAATGGTTCAACATAATAGACAGGATAATACTCCTGCCTCTCTTCTGCAGTCACCATATGCCCCTGTTCTTGTCGTTCGGTGATTTCAAACTCTGGAAATTCCTGCAGTAGTTTTGACTTATATGTGGCCCGTTCCGAATGAATAACACGCGGTATCCATTCAAGTGCCTGGATATCATGGTGACGAGTCAGAATCTTTTGGGCCTCAAGGCTGAATTGTTTCCATCCCGGAACAGCGCCTCTGTTGAATAATATGGCCAGCGATCTCAAAGTTTCAAAATTGATTATCACCTCACGATATAATGAAGCTGCACGCTCATCTACATCTTTTTGGAATTAACTAATTATCGCTTTCTCTTCTACTTTATAAAGAAACCATCCACTCAAACTGGATAAAAGGACGCCAGTGATTACAACGAATATCAGTATAAGTCGTGAATGATTTTTGCTATCCATAAGCAATGCCTCTTTTTGGTTCCAGATGCTCCACACTTAATCCATAATCCGTAATCCGTAATCCGTAATCCAGTATTTTCACCTGAGTCTGTCTTTATTTTATCATTAGATATGATCACATCAATTGCCCTTAACGAAAGTGTTTTTTTTCTGATTTGGTATTTATGATGATTTGCATAACAATACGCCTATCTATTATGCAGCCCATTGCATCAATATCACCTGCTAACTAACTGTGTATTAACATAACAATCAATATTTAATGAATAAAAAACCAAGCAATTCAGCTACAAAAACACCATCACATACGCCAATGATGCAGCAATACCTGCGTATCAAAAGTGAATATCCACAGATGTTGGTTTTCTACCGCATGGGTGATTTCTACGAGCTGTTCTATGAGGATGCGAAACAGGCAGCACAGCTACTCGATATCACGCTGACCAAACGGGGCAAATCCGCTGGCCAACCCATCCCAATGGCAGGTATCCCCCATCATGCTGCAGAGGGATACCTGGCCAAGCTGGTCAAGCAGGGTAAATCCGTTGCCATCTGTGAACAGGTTGGCGACCCGGCAACCAGCAAGGGGCCGGTTGAACGCAAGGTGATGCGGGTGGTCACCCCGGGCACCGTCACAGATGAAGCGCTGTTGGAAGATCGCTGGGATAATCTGCTTGCTGCACTCTATGAATCAGGCGCAAATTTTGGTCTTGCCACATTGGATCTGACCAGTGGCCGTTTTACTATTCAACAGCTATCGGATGCAGAGGGAGTGGCCGGAGAGCTGGAGCGCGTCCATCCCGCTGAGCTACTGATTGCCGAGGAGAACAGCCTGCCTGCCCAGATCACCAGCCGGGCCGGGATTACCCATCGCCCAATCTGGCATTTTGACAGTGACACCGCCCACCGCCTGCTGACCCAACAGTTTGGCACACGCGATCTCGGTGGCTTTGGCTGCGAAGACCAGCCGCTGGCACTCTGCGCTGCAGGCTGCCTGTTGCAGTATGTAGCAGACACTCAGCAAAGCGCCCTCCCCCATATTCGGGGGCTGACCACAGAGCGCCGCGACGACGCCATCATCATCGATGCGGCTACCCGACAGAATCTGGAGATTGACCGCTCCCTCTCCAACCAGCCGCAGCACACCCTGGCAGGCATACTGGATCGCACCACAACCGCCATGGGCAGCCGCATGCTGCGACGCTGGATCAACCGCCCACTGCGCAATATTCAAACCGTGAGGGCGCGCCATGCCGCTATTGGCGAGCTGCTGGAGCAACAGGTCTATTCGGCACTACAGGAGGAGTTGCGCGGTATCGGTGACATCGAACGCATTCTGGCCCGTGTTGCACTAAAATCCGCCCGCCCGCGTGATCTGGCCGTGCTGCGTGACTCACTGGCCTGCCTGCCTGCAATCCAAAGCCAGCTCGCAACACTGAGTTCACCACTACTGATACAGCTGGCGCAAGAGGCAGATTCTCACCCCGGCACGGTTAATCTGTTGACCCGCGCCATTATTGAAAACCCACCCCTGTTGATCCGTGACGGCGGTGTATTGGCCGAGGGCTACGATACAGAGCTGGATGAGTTGAGAGCACTCTCCCAAAACGCAGACCAATTCCTGCTTGATCTGGAAACCCGGGAGCGGGAGCGCACCGGCATTACCAACCTCAAGGTCAGTTACAACAGGGTGCACGGCTATTACATTGAGATCAGCCGCCTCCACTCAGACCGGGCGCCTACAGATTATATTCGTCGCCAAACCCTAAAAGGGGTCGAACGGTTTATTACCCCCGAGCTAAAGAAGTTTGAGGATCAGGTACTGAGCGCCCGTGAGCGCTCTCTGGCCCGAGAAAAAGCACTCTATGATGGGTTACTGGATCAGCTGCAGCCGCAGATCCCGATACTGCAGCAGTGCGCAGAGAGTCTGGCCGCACTGGATGTGCTCTGCAATCTGGCTGAACGGTCCGAACGCATGAACCTGCATGCCCCAGAGCTTAGCGAAGAGCCGGGGCTGCACATTGAGGGGGGGCGGCATCCCGTAGTCGAAGAGGTGAGCGACATACCTTTTGTCGCCAACGGAGTCCACTTTGACGACAAGCGCCGCATACTCATCATCACCGGCCCCAACATGGGCGGCAAATCCACCTTTATGCGCCAAACAGCACTGATTGTGCTGCTTGCATACGCCGGGAGTTACATCCCGGCAAGCAGCGCCAAAATCGGCCCGATTGACCGCATCTTCTCCCGTATTGGCGCATCGGATGATCTGGCAGGCGGGCGCTCCACCTTCATGGTTGAGATGGAGGAGACCGCCAACATCCTGCACAACGCCACCCAAAACAGCCTGGTGCTGATGGATGAGATTGGCCGTGGCACCAGCACCTTTGACGGTCTCTCACTCGCCTGGGCCTGCGGGGTGGAGCTTGCCACCCGCATCAAGGCCTATACCCTGTTCGCCACCCACTATTTTGAGCTGACCACCCTGCCCGAAGAGTTCTCCGGCATTGCCAATGTACATCTGGATGCGGTGGAGCACGGCGACTCCATCGTCTTTCTGCATGCGGTTAAAGAGGGGCCGGCCAATCAGAGCTATGGTCTACAGGTCGCTGCACTAGCAGGGGTGCCCAAAGGCATCATAGATCGCGCCCGTCAACGTCTGCGGGAACTGGAGGATGCCGCCCAGCGCCACACCGAAGGACAGACGGTGCAGATGTCACTGTTTCAGCCTGTCGAAGAACAGCCGGTTAAGAGACATCCCATTGAGGAGGCACTGCATGAGGTGGAGCCGGACAATCTCACTCCCCGGCAGGCACTGGACGAACTTTATCGCTTAAAGCAGCTTGTCTAAGATCAATCCAGCGTGATCTTTATTTGATGTTCGCCCACATCAATTACATCACCGTGCTGTAGTTGCACCGTCTGTTGTGTCATCTCCACCCCATTGACCTCTGGCATCTCTCCACCAATATGCAGCAGGTAAGTACCCTGGGTTCTCCGGGCGATCACGGCAACACTCTCTCCAGGGCGACCAATGGTAAAGAGGGGATCTTTCAGTGTTTCAACCTGCCCTGCCTCCGGGCCTTGCAAAAAGAAGATCATCCCTTTTTGCCGCCTGCTCTTTTCAACCGGTTGAACAGCCGCATGCCCTGCATCGGCAGACTGCTCTGCACCATCTGCAACCACATAACGCAGTTCAAAATTACCAATCTGCAGGTTATCCCCAGGCCTGAATATATGCTTATGCACCGGCCTGCCATTGAGCAAGGTGCCATTGCTGCTGTTGCAGTCTTCAATAAAATAGTTGGATGAGATTTGAGTCAGTTTGGCATGCTGGCGGCTGATTTTTGGATCAATCAGCTGGACATCACCCTGTGGATCACGCCCAATGGAGAGTGCCGCCTTGTCCAGAGGCAGTTCGCTGACCAGCGTCCCTCCAGAGAAAACCTCCAGCTTTCTTATGGTTTGTTTGGCCATCACATCCTTTGACAGGGACAGATCATGATAAGAGAAGTGTAGACCCAAAACAGAGGGGTTACTTGTTTAAATCAATCTCATCCCAAAACGGGGATTTCAGGCCGCGCCAACACCAGCGATATGTTATCTGTCCCACCCTGTTTCAGAGCCAGTTCAAGCAATAGATCAGCTGCACGGGGGAGATCCGGTAGACTCTCCTGAATCACTGCACCGATCATTCCATCGGTCACCATATTGGTTAATCCATCGGAACAGAAGAGATAGATATCACCAGGCTCCAGCTCAATCTCGGCACTATCCACATCAACCCTGGCACCCAGCCCCACGCCCCGGATCAGTTTGCTGCTGGATATGCCAGCCGCCCTTGCCTCACGCTGCGTTCTAAAAATGCCTTGATCCACCAGAGACTGCAGCAGGGTGTGATCACGTGTCAGAGTGATCAATCTGCCACGGCGCAGCAGATAGAGGCGAGAGTCTCCCACATGGGCATAGAACAACCTGTTCTGGATAAACAGCCCTGCAACAACCGTTGTCCCCATCCCCCGATATGCAATGGATTGCTCCGACAGATCAAAGATTGCCTGATTAGCCAATTCCACCGCCTGCCGCACCCCGCCTTGCGCGGTGCTACCACCACTCTGATGCAGCTGCGCCACCAGGGCATCACTGATCTTTTGCACCGCCATCTCACTGGCAACCTCTCCTGCCCGATGACCACCCATACCATCCGCCAGGACAACTATACCGGCATCAGGCAGAAGCCTGAAAGCGTCTTCATTTCTCTTGCGCACCAGACCGCTGTCGCTGCGTGCTGTTGCATCCAGCATGTAAGGCGTCATCAACCTATTCAAACGCCTCAACCGGGATCAGATCCTTTACAAACATCACAACCTGAAAGCGCCTTTTCAAGGTCGGGTTGTAGTAGTTGGGATAGAGATTGCCATTGGCAAAACGGATGTACATACCCTTGGCATAGGCACCGGATGGCACCACCAGCCAGGCCTGCATACCATCTGTTCTTTCAACCTGTAGCAGGCTGAACTGTCCTGCATGCAGATACTCAATCACCCTGGCCTTGTTCGGGTAGGCATGTCGAAGCTGCTGCAACCTGTTGGCCTTTGCCTTTCTGACTTGTTCCGCCTCTTCTGGCCTGCCCCAATAGCCAATATCACCCTGCTCATTAAAAAAGGCGAAGGCGACATCATTGGTCAACTCTGCACCCACAGAACCACCCAAAATATAGAGGGCATCCTGATGCACCACCGCACTAAATGAACCACGGGCATCGGGGAGGGGCGTGGTATATTGCCAATCCGCAATCGCCCCCTCTTCGGTTAAACGCCCCTTCTCGATGCTGGCCAGATGCATTATGCCGTCGATCCCACCCATCGCATAGATATAACCATTATGGGCTACGGCCTCCAGTCCATAACGGTTTTTCTGCATCGCAGAGGTGGTCTGCCACGGGTTAAACATCCCTTCATCATCCTGCTGTTACCACTCTACCGATGCAATGCCCACGCCTGCACTCTTGTCGTGTCCACCCAGCACATAGAGCTTGTCGCCCACATTTTTAACCGCATGGACATAACGCGCATACTGCATCGGATCGGACAGCAGCTCCCACTCACCCAGGCTGCCATCTGCTTCGATCCTTGCCCGCTCAATGCTGTCCAGCAGCTTGCCACCAAAGCCACCCACCGCATAGAGATAGCCATTAATATGTGCGATATGCACGCAGCGTCTGGCAATATTGAGTTTGTTCTTCTCCAGCACCCATGGACCAATGCTGCCATCTGGATTGACCGCTGCCCGCTCTACTGAATCCAGCAGACCCTTCACATTAGTGCGTGACCCCCCAACGACATACACATAGCCTCCGACATGCGCCACTCCATGATAGGAGCGACCAACGTTCAACTTATGCTTGGCATATTGCCACGCTGAAAGAGAACCATCCGGGCCGATATGACTGTACTCAACACGGCTGATATAGACCTCTTTATTGGTGCCGCCAATCAGATAGAGACGATCCTGAATAACCAGTGCGGCATGCCCGGTACGCTCCATCGAGAGCGCAGGCCCACTCTTCCAGCCAGGAATCCAGGCCTTCTCATCCGTGGTTATGGGTGCAGCAATAGAGGGTGATTGAAATAAAAACAGAGCAGACAAAAACCAGGCAGAACAATGCAACACTTTTAATATTTTCATATCAAACTCCGCCTCTGTGTTAGATGAGATAATCCAACACCAGACCTGCAAATATGACTGCACCAACATTATTGTTGTTCAAAAAGGCACTAAAACAACCCTTTTTATCACGCTCACGCGTAATATATTGCTGGTAGACAAACAGCACGGCCGCCGTCGCAAGTCCAATATAGTAGCTGATGCCAAGTTCTGCATTAATGCCCACCAGCAGCAAAATGCCCAGCATGGTGACCTGCAGGATGCCGATAATGATCAGATCCATATCCCCAAACAGAATCGCTGTCGATTTGACACCAATCTTTATATCATCTTCGCGATCGACCATGGCGTATTGGGTATCATAGATCAAAGCCCAGATCACGGTGGCCACAAACAGCAGCCAGCCTACCGGCACAACGGTCTGCGTGAGTGCCGTAAAGGCCATCGGCACGGCCCAGCCAAAGGCAGCACCCAGCACCAGTTGCGGGAGATGCGTATAGCGTTTCATGAAGGGATAGAGAGCCGCCAGGGTAACTGCCACAAACGACATCAATACGGTTTGCCAATTCAACAGCAGCACCAGCAGAAAGGCCGAACCCACCAACGCAGCAAACACGCCCAGCGCCTCTTTGGGGCTGACCAGCCCGGCGGCAATAGGCCGGTTTTTTGTACGCTCTACCTTTCCGTCGATCTTGCGATCGGCATAGTCATTGATGGCACAGCCCGCCGAGCGCATCAGCGTGACCCCGATGATAAAGACCAGCACCACACCCCAATCCGGATGCCCCTCCCCGGCAATCCACAAGGCCCACAGGGCGGGCCACATCAGTAGCAGAATGCCAATCGGACGGTTTGCCCGCACCAGCAGTGCATAATGACCCAGGCGCTCACACCAGGAAAATTGGGGGGAGTTTACATTCAACTCAGGCTGAGTCACGGCTTAGGCTCCTTAACTAGCAGAGGGATCTCCGGCAGAAAGATCTCATTCACCAACAGTGGCTTTCCCGCCAGATAGAAGAGGGTGCGCCGCCCCCACAATTCAGCAGGTTTCTGTCCCAGATGAGCGGTAGCCGCAGCAAACAGGGGATGACGCGGTTGCAGTCGGGCAATCTGAATGGGGCCACGTCGCATGCCGGGATCAGAAAAGAGGACAGCACCCAAAGGTTTACTGCCCAGATTGGCAAGCCGTCGGGCCGAGCCACGCAAGCTGCTGGCAGGAATCAGGGTGCGTGCAAACACCCATGGGGTGCCATGCCCAAGCAGTTCAACTTCACGCACCAGCGCCGTTTCGGCCCGGCGGGTATGTAACAACCGACTCTCGCTGTAGAGCGGTCGCCCCCACCCCTGGCGCAACACTCGTACCCGGAATGCCCCCTCACTGGCCTTGACCAATCGGCTGGTCAGCGACCCGCGATCCAGCAGCCAATCCTCCAGGCCGGTTGGCACATTTGAACCGCGATGAACCTGCCAGCTGCCCCAGTTTGGCTCAAGGTTAGCGGAGAGTCTGTTCTCTGAACTCAAGATTTTTTCCAGCCGTTATAGATTAAGGAGGGGGATTATCGCATAAGTTTCAGACAGAACCGTACTCTGTCTTCTGCCCCAGCCATCGTCTGACCAACGGCTGTGCATGCGCAGGGTAGCGCTCTAAAACAGTCTCAGCTGCCTGCTGCACCTCAGGCAGCAGCGACTGATGATGCACCAGGTCTGCAATTCGCAGCTGCATCTCACCCGTCTGACGGGTACCCAGCACCTCGCCGGGGCCACGCAGCTCCAGATCCTTCTGCGCAATGGCAAAACCATCATTGGTGGCCCGCATGATGCTCAACCGCTCACGCGCACTCTCTGACAGGAGATGATACATCAGCACGCAGTGACTCTCGGCAGCGCCCCGCCCGACCCGCCCTCGCAGCTGATGCAGTTGCGCCAGCCCAAGGCGTTCGGGGTTTTCGATAATCATCAGGCTGGCATTGGGTACATCCACACCCACCTCGATCACCGTCGTAGCCACCAGCAGATCCAGCTTTCCGGATTTGAAATCCAGCATGATCTGCTCTTTATCACTCGCTTTCAGGCGTCCGTGCACCAGCCCCACATTCAGCTCCGGCAGGGCTTCCGCCAGCAGTGCTGCGGTATCCTCTGCCGCCTGACACTGCAGTGCCTCAGACTCTTCAATCAGGGTGCAGACCCAGTAGGTCTGCCGCCCCTCTTTGCAGGCGCTGCGCACCCGGCTGATGACCTCTTCCCGGCGACTGTCAGGGATCACCACCGTGGCAACCGGCTTGCGCCCGGGTGGCAGCTCATCAATCACCGACACATCCAGATCGGCATAGGCTGACATCGCCAGCGTGCGCGGTATCGGGGTGGCCGTCATGATCAGCTGATGCGGCACCCTGCCATTCTCTGCACCTTTCTCCCGTAGCGCCAGGCGTTGATGTACACCAAAACGGTGCTGCTCATCAATGATGGCCAGTCCCAGGGACTTAAACTGCACATCACCCTGAAACAGGGCATGCGTGCCGACAATCACAGCAGCACTGCCATCCACCAGTTGTGACAGCACCTGCTCCCGTTTTTTGCCCTTGTGCCGCCCGGTGAGCCAGGCCACCTTGATCCCCAGCGGCTCCAACCAGCCCTGAAAGTTTCTCAGATGCTGCTCTGCCAGCAGCTCCGTCGGAGCCATCAGCACAACCTGATGATGGGCCTCAACCGCCTGGACGGCCGCCAGCGCAGCCACCACTGTCTTACCAGAGCCGACATCCCCCTGCACCAAACGCATCATCGGGTGCCGCTGTTTCAGGTCACTGCTGATCTCGCCCACCACCCGCTGCTGGGCAGCAGTCAGCTTGAATGGCAGTGCTGCAAGCAGCATTTTCCCTAGCCGATCTCCCCCATCCAGCATGGGAGCAGCTGTTTTACGCTGCTCATGGCGCAATTTGCGCAGACTGATCTGATGGGCCAGCAGCTCTTCAAAGGCCAGTCGTCGTTGAGCTGGGTGGTCTCCCTCCAATAGCTGATGTTGTGACACATCCGGTGGTGGGCGGTGCAAAAAACGAACAGTCTCCAACAGCGCTGGCAGGTTATAGCGATCCAACAGCTCTTGCGGCAACCACTCATGCAGCAGACCCGGCTGCTCTTCCAAAACAGCCAAGGCCCGCTCAGTCATGCTTCGCCAACTTAGCTGATGCATCCCCTCTGTTGTGGGGTAGATGGGGGTGAGTGTCTCTTCAACCGCGCTCTCATCCCCCTCCTCCAGGCGGCTGTATTCCGGGTGGATCAGCTCCAGTGATACAGGCCCACGCCGCACCTCGCCAAAGCAGCGCAGACGAACTCCTCTCACCAGATTGGCCTTTTGTGCCGCAGAGAAATGAAAAAAACGCAGCATCAGGGAGCCGCTGCCATCCGCTATCTGCACTAGCAACGAGCGGCGGCGGCCAAACCTGATATCACTTAGTTCAACCTCACCCTCAACAACAACCTGCTCACCGGGCCGCAGGCTGCCTATGGGCACAACCCGGGTTCGATCCTGATAGCGGGATGGCAGATGAAACAACACATCCTGCACCGTGTTGATGCCGAGCCGCCCCAATCTTTCTGCATTACGCGGGCCAACCCCCTGAAGTGTGGTAACCGGCATTTCACCCAGGTTGTTATTTTTTATATTCACAGACATTTTTTATGTGCTGAAACCTTGTTGCATGCCTCACAGAATGCCTAAAATGAACCCTATGATCAAACAACAAACGCTACAGATCCAAACCCGTGGGCGTGGCACTTACGACATCACCCATCAGGTTGAGCGGATTGTGCATGAATCAACTGCTCGAAACGGGCTCTGTCATCTCTTTATCCAGCACACCAGTGCCTCACTTATTCTATGTGAAAATGCAGATCCTTCCGTGCGTGATGATCTTGAGGTTTTCATGGCGCGGTTGATCCCCGATGGCGATCCAACCTTCGAACATACGCAGGAAGGGCCGGATGACATGCCGGCACATCTACGCAGCATCCTGACCAACATGGATCTGACCCTGCCCATATCCAATGGGCGCTGCGCACTGGGCACCTGGCAGGGTGTTTTTCTGTGGGAGCACCGTACGTACCCCCACCGAAGAGAGGTTATCATAACCATTCAGGACTAGACTTGCTCAGTCCCTCTAAAATAATGGTATGGCTTACCCCTGTGAGCCATCAGTAAAACACTACCGGAAACATCTGCCATGCACATCACAAAACACAACACCACGACCACCGGGCTGCTGCTGACAGGCCTCATCCTTATCCTTGGCGGATGCCAATCGGCCTACTACTCCACACTGGAAAAGGTGGGCTACCACAAACGTGACATTCTGGTTGAACGTGTTGGCAAGGCACGCGACGCCCAGCAGGAAGGGAAAGAGCAGTTCAAATCTGCATTGGAAAAATTCTCAAGCGTGCTGAATTTCAAAGGTGGTGCACTTGAAGACAAATACAAGCAGCTTAACGAAGAGTATGAAGATAGCGAAGAGGCAGCCGATGATGTACGCAGCCGGATAGACGCTGTGGAGTCAGTCGCTGAAGCCTTGTTTGAAGAGTGGAAAGAGGAACTAGGTCAATACACCAATGCATCGCTTAAACGGGATAGCAAAGATAAGCTGCGCAACACACGCAAACGCTATAAAAAATTGATTACCGCTATGCGACGGGCGGAGAAAAAGATGGATCCTGTACTTAACGCATTCAAAGATCAGGTGCTCTATTTAAAACACAACCTCAATGCCAAGGCCATTATGTCACTACAAAAAGAGCTGCGCACCGTTAAGTCAAATATCGCAGCCCTGGTTAATGATATGGAAAAATCAATCCATGAAGCCGATACCTTTATTCGAGAGGTTGGTTTGTAACCTAATTTATTCGGCTACTCCTTATAATTTTCAACCCATCATGGGTGGGTAACTCCACACCATGATTATCAAAACAGTGGCTAAGAAAGATGGTAAATCAGCAGAGCATTACAGAGCAGTTGAATCGCAAGCAGTGCCATTACTCTTTTTTTTCCTTTTCTCTCTCTCACCATATTGAGCAATACGAGAAGCACTAACAGAGCACCACCATAAATACCCAGCATTTGAAGTTGCTTGGTAGTTCCTGCAGACGCAGAAATCATTCCATTTGCTATAGCTGCAAGTCGCCCTTCTGCTATGACATCAAAAGATATTAGCTGAAAAAAGGCCAGCACTAAGCAGTTTGGAATAGATTTTAAGAAAAGCTCAATATATTTCTGATATCGATCAAACATGATCTCTATACCCAATATCCACTGGATATCATCGCCATACAATCGTAAGATTATTTAGTAATGTTATATATCGGCATGATTTCTATAAACTGGAATGCACAAAGCCCCACAATGCGGGGCTTTTCTGTATGGTGAAAATATGATTTCAGGGTGAAACAGTTATGGCGTTAATGCCTCACGAAAATTATGTCGGATGGCCTTTACCTTATCTGTCTCGCAGAATTTCTCACCTCCCGGGGTATTTTTGCACTGTAGATCAAGAAAGATCTCGGTGTCCCTACTCTCTTTATTGGTAATGCGGGAGACCGTCAGACTGAATTCATCATCCTGTATGGGCATACGGGTCATTAAAATAATTTCGCTGGCCAACTGCATGCGTGTTGTTGCATGCAGCTCGACATAGGTTTGCGCTTTTTTCCAGGCCAGATCGCAGCTGGCGGTATCGGGACATGTCACAACAGTTTCCAACAGTGACGCACTCTGTTGCGATGGGGTGATTCCTGGCTTTTCAGGCTCAAGGCTCTTCAGTACGCGAAAGCGTTGCAGATCCTCTTCATGATGCGCCCAGATGGTATCCTTCTCCCGCTCTTTGACGATGATGGAGGCGTATGCATCCTTGATCTGTTGACGAAGAGAGGTCATGTCATCCAGATAACGTTGTGAAGGTTTACCTCCCTGGCGCTCAAGATCAGCAGCACCTTTTTGCAGCTCTTCAAGTCTGTTTTTCAGGCGCTTGATGTTGCCTCTGATCACCTGGATATGAACATCGATGGCAGCAAGTTTGCCGTCCCGCGCCATTTTAATATCATCTTCCGAGCGGAAGGTGCGCAGCAATACCCGGTCGGCTGCTTTCTGGGTATCTATAATGCGCTGCTGTTCAGCACGGAGCCTTTTTAAGGCCTTCTCACGGGCCAGTTCTGCTTGAATCTCCTGTTTGCTTTTGGCGGCTTTGACCTTTTCAATCTCAACTCCGCTCTCATCGAGCCGGGAGCGCGCCCTGGCTTTACTGGCAGGGGGTACTCTGTCAGAGTATTGAACCCTTCCGTCTTCATCCACCCAGCGATACAATTTTCCACCCATTGCCGAGAGCGGAAGGGTAAGCAGTAAGATAAGAGCAATGTTGATGATGGTGAAATTAATTTTACGCATATCAATTTCCAAGGCGTGACTCTGGCCTGTTATTGAAATCCTGTAGGATCTGTTTTGGGCATTATCTGAATATTCCATCATAGGATCTATACATTTGTGGATCAGTTTATCCTGTTCATTATATCGTTGCTGGCCAACCTCTTTTCCGCCTTCTCCGGCGGTGGCGCTGGATTGGTACAGCTGCCTGCCATCCTGTTTCTTGGCCTGCCGTTTGGCGTGGCGCTTGCGACCCATAAGGTAGCGTCCGTTGCGCTTGGCCTGGGTGCAACCCTGCGGCATTGGCGCGAGGGTTCACTGGAACGGCAGTTTGTCATCTTCCTGCTTATAACGGGGGTACCTGGTGTCATCATTGGCGCCAGCCTTATCCTGCATGTTCCTGACCGTACCGCTGAGGTTGCCCTGGGTTGCCTGACCCTCGGATTAGGGTTGTATTCTGTATTGCGTAAAGCGTTAGGGCAAAACTATCAACCGTTACATCGGGATCGTCAAGGCTTCCTCATTGGCGGCACTGGCCTATTTTTTATCGGCATCCTGAATGGATCCTTGACCTCTGGCACGGGTCTATTTGTCACACTCTGGCTGGTGCGATGGTTTGGACTCGATTATAAACGCGCTGTAGCCCATACGCTGGTGATGGTGGGAATCTTTTGGAATGGCGCCGGTGCAACAACCTTGGGCATGCTGGGCAGTATCCAGTGGAGTTGGTTACCCGCATTGCTATTGGGTTCTCTGATTGGGGGTTATTGCGGGGCGCATCTGTCAATCGTGAAGGGCAACCGCTGGATCAAGCGGGGATTTGAGATAGTGACGCTGCTGGTGGGTTCAAAGTTGATTATTGGGTAGGCATGAAGAGAGATAGCGATCAATATCTCTCCCCATTTGCAGCTATACCCCATATTGTTCACGGTAGGCCTGAATACGGGCCAGGGCATCCGCTGAATCTGGCTTTTCAGCCAGGTAGGCAATCAGGTGCTCCAGACGTACGATGCTGGCCACCGGCATACCGTAGCCTGCCTCCACCTCATCAATGGCCGAACGATCCTGTTGGCCTCTCTCTTGCCGGTCAAGGGCGATGATGACGCCTGCGGGTGTGGCTCCATTCTCCCGAATGATCTCTACGGACTCTCTCACCGAAGTACCCGCAGAGATCACATCATCAATAATAAGTATTCGGCCTCGCAGAGGGCTACCCACAATATTGCCACCTTCGCCATGATCCTTTGCCTCTTTGCGGTTGAAGGCGTAGGGAATATCCCGGCCATGGTGATCCGCCAGTGCGGCGCAGGTCACAGCCGCCAGCGGGATACCTTTGTAGGCCGGGCCATAGAGCAGATCGAACGTGATGCCAGAATCCACAATGGCTTGTGCATAATAGCGCCCGAGGCGCGCCAGGCTGGCGCCGGTATTGAATAGTCCGGCATTGAAGAAATAGGGGCTGATGCGACCCGATTTCAGGGTAAACTCTCCAAACCGGAGTACGTCTGTTTCCAGGGCGAAATTTAGAAATTCACGTTGATAATTTTGCACAAGCTGCTCCCAAGGTTATTTGGGTGCATTGTCTGCAGGATGGGGAAGGGTTGCAAGTCCAATATGGGACAAACTGATAATACGCACAGCTGGAAGCATACCTTTAAGGCATACGGGCACCCACGGGTGGTTACCATGCTGTTTCTGGGATTTGCTGCCGGGCTGCCTCTGCTGCTGATCTTTTCCAGCCTCTCACTCTGGCTGCGCGAGGCGGGGATGGATCGCTCTACAGTGACCTATTTCAGCTGGGCAGCGCTGGGCTACTCCTTCAAATTCATCTGGGCACCCATTGTTGATAAATTACCGATACCTCTGCTGACTCAATGGCTGGGGCGGCGGCGTGCCTGGCTACTGCTGGCCCAGATCTCCATCATCCTGGCGATTCTCTGGATGGCCTTCACCGACCCCACGCAGGCCTTGATGCCGATGGCCTTTGCCGCAGTGATGCTAGGTTTCTCATCAGCGACTCAGGATATCGTCATTGACGCCTATCGCATTGAATCCGCAGGGGAGGAGCTACAGGCTCTGATGTCCTCTTCCTATATCACCGGCTATCGGATTGGGATGCTGGTATCCGGTGCAGGGACACTGAAGCTGGCAGCCTGGTTTGCGGGTGATCAGGGATATGATTATCAGGCCTGGCAGTGGGCCTATATCTGGATGGCTGTTGCCATGGCCATCGGCATCCTGACCACACTGATCATTGCAGAGCCTGTGACTGAAAGCCGTACCAGCCGTTATCTCAACACCCTGGATGATTACCTTCGATTCCTGGCACTGTTTGGTGTGACGGTCTGTGCATTTGTGCTGGTATTTGCTGGCGGTGGAGGGCTGGTACACCCACTTAAGCAGAATATGGGAGTCTTGGGTGGATTTTCTATTGAAGCGGTGAGGCTACTAGTGGCCCTGGGTAGTGCCTGGTGCACAGCCCGGCTAGCAATCCATGTTGGATTGGCGCGCAGGGCTGTGTTTCAGGAGACCTACATTGAGCCACTGGCTGATTTTTTCCAGCGTTACGGCAAAGCCGCACTGCTGCTATTGGCACTGGTTGGGTTATACCGTATATCCGATATCGTGCTGGGCGCCATATCAAATGTTTTTTATCAGGATATGGGATTTACCAAACATCAGATTGCCGATATCACCAAGACCTTCGGCCTGATCATGACCATTGTGGGTGCTTTTTTAGGCGGTGGGCTATCACTTCGGTACGGGGTGATGCGTATTCTTTTTCTGGGTGCCTTTTTATCCGCAGCAACCAATCTGCTGTTTTTACTATTGGCACAATCCGGGCCGGAGACCTCACTGTTGGTTCTGGTTATTGCCGCAGATAATTTGAGCGCGGGTCTGGCCAGTGCCGCCTTTATTGCCTATCTCTCCAGCCTCACCAATATCTCATTTACTGCCTTTCAATATGCCCTGTTCAGCTCACTCATGACACTCCTGCCAAAGCTGCTGGGCGGCTACTCGGGTTCTATTGTGGATGCGATGGGTTACAGCAATTTCTTTTTAATAACCGCTCTGATCGGCCTGCCGGTGATGCTGCTGGTCTGGCTGGCGGGGCGGGAGCTGGCAATTAAACATTAGCTCTCTTGTCGCTGGCAGCGATAGATCGCTATCTGTACCAATAGATTGGGTAGAAAGGTGATGGGGGCGCTTGCACGATGGGCATAATCCAGTATCACCTTCTCCTGAATCCTAATATTGCGTTGTCGGCAGAGTTGCTGAAAATCCTTGATGGTGCAGAGGTGTATGTTATGGGTTTCGTACCACTGCGAAGGCAGTGCACGCGACACCGGCATCTTGCCCTGTAGCCCAATCTGAATACGATTCTTCCAATAGGCGAAGTTGGGGAAGGTGACGATACCCTGCTTGCCAACGCGCAGCACCTCATGCAACAGGTGGTCTGGGAAATGCACCGCCTGTAGCGTTTGGGTCATGATGACATAGTCAAAGGCCTGATCATCAAAATCATCCAACCCCTTATCCAGATCCAGCTGGATAACGTTAACCCCTGATTGCAGACAGCTGACGATATTTCTGGGGCTGATCTCCAGACCATATCCCTCAACCTGACGCTCATCACGTAGTAGACGTAGCAGCGCGCCGTTACCGCAGCCAAGATCCAGCACGCGGGAGCCTGGAGTGATCCACTCTTTGATAATGGCCAGATCTGATCGCAATGGCATCGCCTCAAACTCCAGCCATGTAGGCATTTAAAACATCGGTGTAATAGCTGTTTGGCAGGAGAAAGGCATCATGCCCCTCACTTGATTCAACCTCGGCATAACTGACCTGGCGCTGTGCATCGGTCAGCGCCTTGACGATCTCTGTTGAACGGGCCGGGGCAAAGCGCCAGTCGCTAGTGAAAGAGATCACCAGGAATCTGGCCTGGGTTTGGTTGAGCGCTTCAGGCAGGCCGTTTTCAAAATCAGCGGCCGGATCAAAATAGTCCAGCGCCTTGGTCATGAGCAGATAGGTGTTGGCATCAAAGCGCTCGACAAAGGAGCTGCCTTGATAGCGCAGGTAACTTTCCACCTGAAACTGCACATCAAAGTCATAGCTGAGTCGGCCTGTCTGAAGATCACGGCCAAACTGAGCGCGCATGGCATCATCAGAGAGGTAGGTGATGTGCCCCAGCATGCGGGCCAACATAAGGCCACGGCGTGGGACTACATTGTATTCATAGTAGTGGCCGCCATGGAATTCAGGGTCTGACAGGATGGCCTGCCGCGCCACCTCATTAAACCCGATATTTTGGGCTGAGAGGCGCGGGGCAGCTGCAATAATCAGGGCATGGCGCAATTGGTCGGGATAGTCGATGGCCCATTGAATAACCTGCATGCCGCCGAGGCTGCCGCCCACAACCGCAGCCCACTGATTGATGCCAATGCTATCCATCAGCCGTTTTTGGCTACTTACCCAATCCTTAACCGTGAAGAGTGGGAAATCCGGCCCATAAAATTTGCCTGTCTCCGGGTTTATGGTATTGGGGCCGGTTGAGCCTTTACAGCCGCCCAGATTATTTGGGCAGACCACAAAATAACGATTGGTATCAAAGGCTTTTCCTGGGCCTATGTAGTTGTCCCACCAGCCGGGTTTGCGATCTTCCATGCTGTGATAGCCCGCTGCATGGTGATCACCGGAAAGGGCATGGCAGAACAGCAGGGCATTATCACGCCTGGCATTGAGTTTGCCATAGGTTTCATAAACCAGATCGAAACAAGGCAGCGTTTGACCGCAGACCAGTTCGATTGGCTCATCAAAATGTTCGGTTTGTGGAGTGACCAGCCCAACTGAATCGGCTGGTATTGACTTTGGCATACAGGATTCCGAGGTACTTTAAACCTAAATTCAACTGATTAATTTAGGTTTCAAACAAAGGAGCAAGTCTAATTATTGCTTAGGCAGGGTGCAACTGCTCTTTCCAGGCCAAGATCTGTAATTGGTCGTGAATATTGGACTCTTAAACATTGTTACTGACCAGCCGGGGTCGTGGACGTTCCTCATCTGTGATTGGGTAGCTTTGGGTCAGTCTGTTCTGCATATTACGCAGACTCGTCAGTTGGCGCGCCAGAACCCTGTACTCTTTTTCCAGCTCACTAATGCGCAGTTGCAGGGTATCTCTGGATTTACTGATTTTACGCAGATCTTTTAGCCTACGCTCCAACATATCCCGATGATCACGCATTTGGTACATCAGTGGTTGAAGTGCTGTATCCAGCCAGCTATCCGCATCCTCATTAGCTCTGACAAAAATATCACGCGCATTGTCTATGATGGTATTAAAGAAACGTTTTATCACAAAATGCTTGATATTGATCATTGTGGAGGTGCTGTTGCGGAATGCTTCAGCCTCTTTAAATAGTACCTTCAGTTCCAACCTGTACTTCATAATGGAGAACATCTTTGGCTGAATTGCGGCAAAACCATGATCACATTGAAAACGGTGATATGCCATTCGAACCAGCTTGCGTGACTCCTCACTGTATTTGGTGACGTGTTGCATCTTGGTACGCAATTTTTCGAACAAACTCCGCATCTCGTTTTTGAGGCCGTGGGTAGTCCAGTTTTCCAGCATGTTTGCATGTGATTCTGTAATGAGCTGATCCAGTGCATCCAGATCCAGTGCGCTACGGAGCAGCGTTGCCTGCTCTTTAAGTTTGTGGCGGTTTACCTGAAACTGCTCGACATCATCCAGATATTTGGCCTTTTCAGCCTGTGATTTGCGCAGCAGGTGAACAATAATCTCTGTGCTTTCATTGCTGAGTGTTTTAAGTTCCTGATACTCTTTTTTAATCTGAGCCAGGTTGCTGGAAATAATGCTGCTGGCATCTTCCAAAAGCCCACAGATATCGGTCGCTGTATTTTCCTGGAGTATCTTCTGTTTCTCTTGGAGGATATTGTCAGAGAGATAAACTTCAAGTTCAGGCAGGCCACTCTGGTGCAGCAGGGCATCATCCTGTTTTACCTTTGCCAGCAGCCCCTTTTGGGCCGATACAGGGAAGATAGTATCTTTATCAACACCCAGTATGGTCGCAACTAATGATTGCTGCCTTCTGATTGAGTTCTGGATGTCTGCTTTATCCAGCAACTCATCCCAGAGCATATCCACTTTATTCATAACAACAACCAATCCACGCTGACGGTTGCCTTGAAAACGTTTGATATGATGCTGCCACATCTGAAGATCAGAGCGGGTGACGCCTGTATCTGCAGCCAGTACAAAAAGTACAGCCTGCGCCTCTGGTAGAAGATTCAGTGTCAGCTCAGGCTCATGCCCCAGTGCATTGAGTCCAGGGGTGTCGAGTATGCTTAGACCCTGCTTCAGTAGTGGATGGGGGAAACTGATAAGTGCATGCCGCCAACGGGGGATTTCGACATGTGTGACTGGGGCAGAGCGAGCAAACTCCATCTCATCATCATAGAGTCCAAGCTGCCCGGCCTCTGCTACAGTGATGCGTTTGGTCTCCCCTACCTGGCTTAATGCCTCTTCAATCTGTTTGGGTGATTCAAGATTTAGAGGGTAATGAACCCACTCTGTTGCATCCTGCTTTAGCTCTGTGAGAGAAATATCCTGAAGACGGGTTTAGATTGGAAGCAGACGAATATAGGCAGCATCAACTGTATTATCGTAGAACAGTTCAGTCGGGCACATGGTGGTGCGCCCTGGGGTTGATGGCAGAAGCCGGTGCCCGTAGTCAGCAAAAAAAATGGCATTGATAAGTTCAGTTTTGCCGCGTGAAAATTCAGCAGCAAAGGCAATGGTCAGTCGGTCTTCTTTTAACGTATTCAGACAGGATGCAATACGTCGATCTGTCTCTGGTGTAGCCATGCCATGCTTTTCAAGCCAAGGCTGGTATTCTTGAACGATTCGTATGAGTTTTACCTTCCATTGCTCATAGGCATGCAGTTGTTGTTTTAGATGGGTGATTTCCATGGGTGTATCATTGTATTTTTTAAAGTAAAAGAGAACAGATCCAAACAATAACTATTAGCAATTCATGGGATTGTAGCACTGCTTTATCGTTATAGAATACTTTTTGAGGCTAACTGCACAAATATCTTAATAAAAATCTCCACCGCAAACGGACGGGGTATTAAGAATTCAGAAGAAAAGAGAAGCTTTCCGACTTCTGGCTTCTGACTACTGAATTCCTGTTCATCAAAAGCATTATTACTATCTTCACTAACGCCACACCAAAAGTAGGCGCTTTAGGCGAGCGGCGGGAAATTAAACCCCAAAAGATTAAAGCGCTTTGTAATGTTTATTCAGTTCTGCCGAAAGCATTGCAGTGGTTTGACACAGCTGCCGACCTCTACCACAAGCAGCTACCCCCTGAATATATCGAGTCAACTCATCATATTCCAACTTAGATAAGTTCATATACTCTAATCCAATATGATAACAATCTTTTGAAACACGCCGAATCTGAAACAGACGGCAGCACGTATGAGTATTAATTGAAGCCCCCTCTGCCATGGGAAGTATCATTTTAATATTGACCTCGGCCGGCTGGCTTTTTTCAGATAACCGCTGGTTAACCGTCAATTGCTCAAATGTATCTCTATCTGTAACAATCAACAGCCCTGTGTGGGAGATGTTTTTTGTTATGGCATTAAAAACCAGACCACACTCTGCCTTAATCTCTATGGATAGGCTGACTTCAATACGGGGGAACCGCCTCCTGGTTGAAACAGTGGGTTGATTCATTGGCATGCTATATCCCATTAACCACTTCACCTGACACTTGTACAAACAAAAATCACGCCGCTTTTACTGTAATCGTAGATAAATAACGGTAATTATCTATAAGTTTCCTCCAAAATGGCCCACCTTTACGCATGAATTGTCGATTTCATCGCAAAATTATCGCTTTTTTCTCTCATTTAGCCCCCACCCCAACGCTGTTCTAATGTTGACAGTGGGTGCAATAGAAGCTGGAACGCTGGCCTATAACCCGTTTTACAATAGGACGACCACAGCGCAGGCAAGCTCTGTTTTCACGACCATAGACCAGAAGTTTTTGCGCAAAATACCCGGCACTTCCATCCTCATGGTGGAAATCTTTTAACGTAGTGCCTCCCTGAGCTATCGCCTCCTGCAACACCTGCTTAATCTCTTCAGCAAGTTGCATATAACGTCTTAGTGCGGTGCAATGACCGGAACGAACTGGATTGATACCCGCACGAAACAGCGATTCACTGGCATAGATATTCCCTACCCCAACAACCACCTTGCTATCCATAATAAAGTTTTTTACCGCTACCTTGCGATTACGTGACAGACGATAGAGATAATGGCCATCAAATTCACTGCTCAATGGCTCAGGCCCAAGATGTTGAATCAGTTTATGTTTGGTTGGGTCGGCAGCTGTCCAGAGCAGTGCGCCAAACCGACGCGGGTCACGCAGACGTAAACACTTTTCACCCAGGAGAAAATCAACATGATCGTGTGACCCGGGCTGCGCATTTGCAGGCAGGATGCGCAAACTGCCTGACATGCCAAGGTGAATAATAATGGTGCCTTGCGTCAGGCGAAGAAAAAGATATTTCGCCCGACGCTCAACCGCCAGAATCCGCTGCCCTGGCAGCAACTGTTTTAACCGTTGTGGAATCGGCCAACGCAGACGCGGCTGCCGAATGACAATACCCTGAATGGCCTTGCCCAGCAGGTGCGGCTCAATGCCACGGCGAGTGGTTTCAACCTCTGGCAGTTCAGGCATGGATCATGGCGCTTCCGTTTTTTTTACGAAGTCATCCGCCTGCGCCATCAGGTGATGATGATAGCCATTGCTGATCAGATGCAGTTGATCACCAATACGCACATAACGCCGGAATTGTATGGGTTCATTACCACCTATCTCTAACTTTATCTCATTTAACTGCAGATGGATTGGGGCCGGGTCAAGATCAAATTCAGCCAATCGCTCCTTAGGTATGGCAAACCGGCTAAAACTGCGGGTTGTGGTTATATCCAGTAGTTGCCGGATGCGCTGTTCATTGGCCGGTTGTTTATAGGGGTTTGTCATTTGCCAGCTACCCTGCTGTTTCTCCATGACCAGATCACGGCCACGGTTATCACTGATGCGAATAAAATAGACCTCTTCCGGTTTAAGATCAGTCAGTGGGATCTTTTCAGAAACCTGCTCTATACCCGGACCAAAATATACGGCTGATGCCAATAACAGAACCAGTACAAACAACCCCGGATTAACCATCTTGCGATTCATTCTGTAGCTACCTTCGCCTTCTGCGCCACCAGATCATCACCCCTGTAGCAATCAGCCCAAGCGGCAGCACAAACAGAAACCCAAAGCCAATGACAAGCGTTGCCGTGTGTGAAAGATCCAGACTCAGATCCGGTGCCGTTTTAGCCGGGATATTGAGCAGGCGCTCATCACCGGTCAACCAGCGTATCAGATTTAACCCCAGGTTAAGATTGCCTCCATTACCCAGATAGGCATTGGAGAGAAAATCACCATCACCCATCACAAGAATACGTTGCTGATGTGCAGTAGTGTCGTTTGTGATCTCACGCACCAATGCTATACCAATATACAGTGGCCCAGCCTGCTCACCCAATGATGGATCACGGCTTATCTCACCTTTTATTGGGCCAGTCTCATTCCAGGTACGTGGCAGCGTGGTCAACAGAGGCGTTGCTTCCCACTGGCTGTCAACGACAGTGATGGCCACCGCATGCGGGTAGACAGTCAGCAGATTGAATCCCTGAGTGGCTGGATGTTGAGGATATTCCGGCACCAGCGCCACTGCCGGATCTTTAATATTCAAAGAGCTGGCATTGGCATCCACTATGGTTCCTGGCAAAAACTGAATACCCAACTCTTTAGCCAGTGGCTCCAGGCCATGCGGCCCATCTGGATCAGAGAGCCAGAGCAGGTTGCCACCCTGTGCAACAAAGTCTCTTATCTGCTCAACCTCACTGGGGAGATAATCAACCCGCGGTGATGCGATAACCAGCAGGCCGGTGTTGCCGGGAATCTCTGAAGCTGTAACAATATCCAGTGGTTGAAGCTGGAAGCCTTTGCGTTTTAGCTCTTTGCCAAAGTCACCCAGATCAAAGTTGGCCGCCCCAGCCAGATTTCGTTCGCCATGCCCGGTTATCGGCACGAGCCAGTGTGTCCGCTGTTGCACCAATCGCTGTATGGCATTGCTTAGCGCCTGTTCAGTAATCTGTCGTAGTGTCTCACTACGCCCCTCATACTCCAATAGCAGCTCACCCGACAGGGTGATACCAAGCTGGCGCACCCGTTCTGGATGCCGTTCTGGGTTTACAAAGAGCAATTCAATATCCGGTTTATAGCGCTGATAGCGCTCAATGATCTCTCTGATCCCTTGCCGCAGAACAGGATTTTCAGGGGCAAAGCTGGTCACACGAAGCGGCGCATCAAGTCGCGCAAGCATCTGCTGACTGGTTTCAGATAGCGTGTTGCGTGCCCCTGCACTCCAGTCCCATTGAGCGTCATAGCGTATGCTGAGCCAGGCGATCAGCCCCACCGCCATTATCAATAGAAGGTGAAAGATCAGGCTTTCCAGACGTTTGATTATTGTCTGCATCACTTATGGCCGGGTACGGAGGGCATCAAGCCTGCGCACCGCAAGGATCAAAAAGAGACCAATGCAGAGCATGAAGTAGATCAGATCACTACTGCGCACCAGGCCACTCAGCAGACGGTCAAAATGGGTCGGCATGGCGATCCAGGCAAACAGCGCACTCCCTCTGCCTTCTGCTCCCGCTGCCAGATTGATCAACCAAAGAAACAGCAGCAGGCCATAACTGCCCACTGCCGCCACGCCCGGTTGGGGGGATAGTGTAGACATATACAGTCCAATGGCCGCTGCAGCTGCAAGCACCAGGCCAAGGCCCAGCAACCCGGCAGCCAGTCGCCCCAAATCAAGTTCACCGCCTGCCAACAGCGAGAGCGCCATCACTGTACTCATCAACAGGATAACACCCAGCATACCCAGCAACCCAAGATACTTCCCCAATACAATCCGAAAGAGGGAGACCGGCGCAGAGAGCAGCAGGCTAAAGGTGCCACTGCGCAGCTCTTCACTAATCAGACGCATGGACAATAACGGGATCAGCAGCAGGGTGATGATGGCAACATTACCCAACAGCGGTACAACGATCAGATCGGTCAGCCCCGGCGCACTCTCCAGACCCATGAGGCGGGGCTGAATACGGGTGAAACTCTCCATCTGCACCAAAAACAACCAGGCAAGGATAAACTGCATCACCGCCAACAGGCTCCAGGCCAGGGGGGAGAGAAACAGGCTGCGCAATTCACGCCCGGCAATGGTCAGGATCATGCGATCTGCTCTCCCGTGGTGATACGCACAAAGATCTGCTCCAGCCCCGGCTGCTCCGGGACAAACTCCTCCAGCCCCCAACCCGCCAGCACCAGCTGTTCAGAGAGCTGACCGGCACTGCATGCATTACGATCATCCAGATGCAGGCGGTAGTGGCCATGCGCCAGCTCATCCGCATGGCTAACGCCGGGCATAGCCGCAAAAGAGGCCAGTTCCGGTGGTCGCGCCAAGCGAATCAGAAAACAACCATCAGCCGGGGCGGCATCCTGCTGCAGGCTGGCCGCATACGCCTGCCTCCCCCTGTGCAGTATCAGAAGACGGCTGCAGGTGGCCTGCACCTCCGGCAGGATGTGGGTTGAGAGGATCACCCCCCGCTCACTGCCCAGGTCACGGATCAGGCTGCGGATCTCACGAATCTGGATGGGATCCAGCCCCACGGTCGGCTCATCCAGAATCACCACCCTCGGATTATGCACAATGGCCTGGGCAATCCCCACCCGCTGCTGATACCCCTTGGAGAGATTACCGATAAGCCGCCGCCCCACGTCGCCCAGTCCACAACGTCCCTTCGCATCCGCTACTGCCTCATCAAGCGCGCAGCCAGAGATACGATGCAGCCGGGCGCAGTAGCGCAGATATTCATCCACCGTCAGTTCCGGATAGAGTGGCGGGTTTTCCGGCAGATAGCCCAGGTTACGCTTGGCCGCTATCGGATTGGCCTGCAGATCCACCCCATCAAGCCAGATGTTGCCTGCACTGGGGGCAAGATTACCAGCGATCATACGCAGGGTACTGCTCTTGCCTGCACCATTAGGGCCAAGCAGCCCCAACACCTCGCCCGGATAGAGCTCAAAACTGAGGTTCTGCACCGCACAATGGTCACCGTAGTAGCGGTATAAATCTTCAGCTTTTATCAGTGGTTTCATAAGAGGGAGAAAATACAGGGTTAGATAGGTAGACGGCAAGTCAGATTACACATAAGCTCCATTTTTCACGTAAATTGCGGAGAGTACCGGCCCATGATGAGGCTATTTCTATCTATCCTCTTGATGCTTGCCATCACACCCCCCGCTCTGGCCGGGATCGTGCATGTGGCAACCGCCAGCAATTTTCGTCAGCCACTACAGCTTTTGGCCAGATCCTTTGAAGCAGAGAGTGGACACAAGGTGCGCATCAGCACCGCTTCCACCGGCAAGCTCTATGCCCAGATCAGACATGGCGCCCCCTATCATCTCTTTCTGGCTGCCGATCAGAAGCGGCCGGAACGACTGGAACAGGAGGGGCTTGCGGTTCCGGGCAGCCGTTTCACCTACGCAGTGGGTCAGCTGACGCTATGGGCACCTCAGCATCCATTTCAGGGCGAGCCTAAGGCACTGCTTAGCCAGGCAGGTCTACAGCGCTTCGCAATTGCCAACCCCAAGACCGCACCCTACGGTATGGCCGCCCAGCAGACACTGAAGGCCATGGGATTGTGGAAGCAGCTGCAAGGGCGGTTGGTGCAAGGTGAGAATATTGCCCAAACCCTCCAATTTATAGCCAGTGGTGCGGCAGAGATGGGATTTGTTGCACGCTCACAGCTCTCTGAAGAGACCAGGTCCAAAGGCTACCACTGGATGGTGCCCCAAACGCTGTATAACCCTATCCGCCAGGATGCCATCCTGCTCAGGCGCGGGGCAGACAATCCGGCCGCCAGGGCTTTCCATGCTTTTTTACAGGCTGACAGCGCAAGGGCACTCATCAGCACATTGGGCTACGGCCTGGATAATCATTGATGGAATCTGCGGATATCAGCGCCCTGTGGGTGACCTTGCGGCTGGCACTGACCACCAGCTTGATCCTCCTGCTGTTGGGCACACCACTGGCCTGGTGGCTGGTGCAGACCCGATCACGCCTGAAGACCGCAGTAGAGGCATTGGTGGCGCTACCTTTGGTATTACCACCCACGGTATTGGGTTTCTATCTGCTGATTGCACTGGCACCGGACGGCATCATCGGCGGCATGACCACACACGGGCTGGCCTTCAGCTTTACCGGACTGGTGATCGGCTCAGCGCTCTACTCACTGCCCTTTGTGGTGCAGCCGTTACAAAACGCTTTTTGCAGCATCAACCCACTGAACCTGGAGGCCGCCAGCACCCTGCGCGCCTCACCACTGGATCGCTTTTTCTCCATTGTCCTACCCCTCTCCCGCCCCGGCTTTATCACCGCCGCCACCCTGGGGTTTGCCCACACCGTGGGGGAGTTCGGCGTCGTACTCATGATTGGCGGCAATATTCCCGGTGAGACCCAAGTGCTCTCCATCGCCATCTACGACCATGTCGAGGCGCTGGAGTATGCCCAGGCCCACTGGCTCTCCGGCGGTCTGTTGCTATTCTCATTCATTATTCTGTTTCTGGTCTATCGCCAGAACAACCGCTGGTCTCACCCATGAGCGGCATAGAATTCAGCTTTGAACTGGAACGGGATGGCTTTCAGCTGAATGCCAAAGCACGATTGCCAGGCATGGGGATTACCGCGCTGTTTGGTGCATCGGGTTCCGGCAAGACCAGTCTGCTGCGCTGTATCGCCGGGCTGGAGCGAGCCGGAATGGGGAGACTGACCGTCAACGGCGAGTGCTGGCAGGATAGCGCCAAAGGGCTGTTCATCCCGCCTCACCAGCGCGCCCTGGGGTACGTTTTTCAAGAGGCCGCGCTGTTTCCACACCTGCGGGTCAGGGCCAATCTGGAGTATGGCTGGCGGCGCACCCCCAAGGCTGAGCGCAAAGGCAATCTTAATCATATCTGCGACATTCTTGGCATTGGGGGGCTGCTGCAACGCTATCCACAGCAACTCTCCGGGGGCGAAAGACAACGGATTGCACTGGGGCGGGCGCTGCTCAATAACCCACGACTGCTATTGATGGACGAACCCATGGCCGCGCTGGATCGACCGCGTAAGGCAGAGATCATGCCCTACCTGGAACGGCTGCACACCGAGGCCGATATCCCGATACTCTATGTGACACACGATCTGGAAGAGCTGGCCCGCATTGCTGACCATCTGGCTCTGGTTGAAAAGGGTCGCATCCTGAAACAGGGGCCACTGGCAGAGATGTTTGCCAACATCGACCTACCGATTGCCCGAGATGAAGATGCTGGCGCCATCATCAAAACCCAGGTCACGGGGCACGATGATGGGTACCACCTGACCCATCTTCATTTTTGTGGTGGAGAGATTCTGGTCAGCCGTATTGAGCGGGCAGTGGGAGAGCCGCTGAATATCCGCATCCACGCCCGCGATGTCAGTCTGGCCTTGCAGCCACCCGGAGAGAGCAGCATCCTCAATGTGGTTCAGGCGGTGGTAACCGAGATGCTGGAGCAGGGGGCAGGACGCATCATGGTGCGTCTGGATGCCGGAGGCACGCCTTTGCTGGCACGCATCACCCATAAATCCCAGTCCCGGCTGGGGCTGGAGAGAGGCACACCTGTCTATGCCCAGATCAAAAGCGTGGCTGTAAGTATTTAATGAAGTTTATTGGCATCGACACCGGCGGCACCTTCACAGATTTTGTACTGTTTGACCAAGGCCGATTACAGATACACAAGGTGCTCTCCACACCCCACGCACCGGAAAAGGCCATTTTGCAGGGCATTGCCGACCTCGGCCTAAACCCCGCTGAGCTGAAGGTGGTGCACGGCTCCACGGTCGCAACCAATGCGGCACTGGGGGGCAAAGGGGTTCGCACAGTCTACATCGGCAACCGGGGGCTGGCTGATCTGCTGACCATCGGCCGCCAGGCCCGGGAGGAGCTGTACAACCTGCACCCTGTACCTCAGTCACCGCCTGTGCCCTCTGAACGCTGCCTTGAAACCCGCGGGCGTCTGGCTGCGGATGGCTCAGTCGTCACGCCTCTCACAAAGGAGGATCTCGATAAGCTGCACACGGCGTTGATCACGCTCCGCCCCGAGGCCGTGGCCGTCAATCTCCTCTTCTCCTATCTGGATGACCGTTTTGAACAGGCCATCAAGGGCATCATCCCGGAGGATATTTTCTGCTCCCTCTCATCAGAGGTTCTGCCCGAGATCAAGGAGTACGAACGCGGCATGGCCACCTGGCTGAACGCCTGGGTCGGGCCACTGGTCGAGGGGTATCTGAAGCGGCTCTCGACCGCCCTGCCCGGCGCACGACTGGCTGTGATGCAAAGCTCAGGTGAAACCATTGCCGCAGAGCAGGCCGCCCACCAGGCGGTACGCATGCTGCTGTCAGGCCCCGCCGGGGGGCTGGTTGGCGCACGTTTTGCAGGCGAGGCATCCGGCTGCCGCCAACTGCTTTCATTCGATATGGGCGGTACCTCCACCGATGTCGCCCTGATTGATGGCGCCCCCCGCCTCACCAATGAAGGCCGCATTGGCCGCTACCCCGTCGCCGTACCGATGGTGGATATGCACACCATTGGGGCAGGCGGCGGCTCTATCGCCACCATCGATGCAGGCGGCATGCTACAGGTCGGGCCGGAGTCTGCCGGGGCCAACCCCGGCCCTGCCTGTTACGGTCAGGGAGGCAGACTACCCACGGTGACCGATGCCAATCTGATATTGGGCAGATTGAGGACAGATGCCTTTCTGGGTGGCCAGATGGCGCTGGATGAATCAGCCGCACACCGCGCCATTGAGCCACTGGCAGCTCAGATGAAGATCAGCCATGAAGCGGCAGCCAAGGGGATTATCCAGGTCGCCAACGAGCATATGACCAGGGCATTGAGGGTCATCTCCGTACAAAAAGGTGTAGACCCAAGGGACTTTACCCTGATCTCCTTTGGTGGCGCAGGCGGGCTGCATGTCTGCGCACTGGCTGAGGCCCTGGGCATGCAACAGGCGCTGGTGCCAGTGCATGCCGGCGTGCTATCTGCTCTGGGTATGCTGGCAACCCGGCCAGGACGCCAACTTTCACATACGCATTTGGGGCTGCTATCAGAGATGGATGGCAGCAAGCTAAAGCAGGAGCTTGATGAGCTGGCAGCCGAGGGGGTAGCAGCGCTTGTCGCTGAAGGGGTGGCCATTGATTGTATCGAACAGCACTATTCCGTTGACCTGCGCTATCACGGGCAATCCTACACGCTCAATGTACCCTGGGGCGCCATTGCCAATCTCATGCATGCCTTTGAAAAACAGCATGAAACGCGCTATGGCCATCGCATGGGTATGCCGGTTGAGCTGGTCAATCTCAGGGTGGCGCTGCATGGCCCGGCGACAGCCATTCAATTGGCATCTCCCGGTCAGAGAGGCACTGGCTCGGCCTGCGCCTATGGAAAGGTGGCCGGCATCACAGGTGACGTGCCCATCCACGCCCGTGAAGATCTGCCATCCGGCCAACCGATCTCCGGGCCAGTCCTGATCACAGAGAGAGTGGCGACAACCTGGCTGGCGCCCGGCTGGGTTTGCCGGCAGGATAGCGTGGGCAACCTGCTGTTAAGTTACCAAGGTGCTTGAAACAAAGGCTTGATGGCTGCTGCTTACAAAGATTTCACTGATAACGGCACTCTCCAACCCGCAAAACGCCACCCTCTCCCACTGCTGTGATTCATAGGCCAATGCACAGGAGACCGCCTCTCCAATAGGGCCTTCATATTTTAGGATAGCGCCCTTGATCTCATCGGAGACCGGCAACTCCTGCATGATCTCCTCCAGTGGACAGCCCAACAGAAGATCCAAAGTGGAGAGCAGTCCTGCAGCATAGGCGGCCTGAGCATTGGCACGGCGACTGCGCTGAATCAGCTGCTCACACATGCAGGCACGAACCAGGGCGTTATAGAGCAGCTCCTGAGGCTTATCACTCGTCTGTGACAGGATGATAAGATGGGCCCAGGTACGTATCTGCCGTAACCCAAGGTAGACCACCGCCTCACCAATCCGGTCAAGTTTACGGGGCAGTGCAGCAGCTGCAGAGTTGATATGACGCAGGATTTTATAACTCAGCGCAGCATCCTGTGAGATTAACCGATCCAAAGCATCAATCGTAACCTCTGGATCATTTAAGCTGGTAAGCAGCTGTAGAATAACCAACTTATTTTCAGGCAGCCTTTTACCCTTAATGATCTGTGGGCGTGAGAAGTAGTACCCCTGGAAGTAGTCAAACCCCAGCTCAAGATAGCGCTGATGCTCCTCTTCTGTTTCAATTTTTTCCGCCAGCAGCTTCAGATCATATTTCTGTAACTGCCGCACCTGCTCTTCAATACGCTGGGGATCAACTGCAGGAACCTCTACTTTAATGATGCTGGCATAGGGCAGCAGAGGCTCCCAATGCGATCCGAACTCATAATCATCCAACGCAATACGGTAACCTTCAGCAGAGAGCTTTGCCACTGTCGCTACCAGCCGCTGATCCACCTCTATATCTTCCAGAACCTCCAATACCACCTGACTCTTTTCAAAAGGGATATGGGGTGCATCCGTAAAAAAGCTGCGGGTAAGATTGATAAAGGCGGGATGCGGGCCAACAACATTTTCAAGACCGATCTCCACAAAGGCATTGAGCATGACACGGGATGTGGCCATTTCGCCATCTGTCACACTGACGCCACCGGAATCACTCTCCCTGTAGAGCAGCTCATAGGCATAGGTCGCCATCTCTCTATCAAAAATAGCTTGCCTACCGATGAAGATGTTCTGCATTTTGCATCCAGACCCAATTTTTTTAGGATAAACAACAGTTATGTAATGACAAAGAGATGCCTTACACTCTCCGCCTCCCTATACCAGTATAGTGACAATCATAAGAAAGGATGGGCATAAAAAAACCCGCCATTGGCGGGTTTTTTATTCAGCAGCGCAAGACTGTTATTTGATCTTGGCTTCCTTGTACATCACATACTTGCGGATGGTGGGATCGAATTTCTTGATCTCCATCTTACCTGGCATGGTACGTTTGTTTTTTGTGGTGGTGTAGAAGTGACCTGTGCCGGCACTGGATACGAGTCTGATTTTGTCACGCATGATTAAGGCTCCTTATACTTTTTCGCCACGGGCGCGCAGATCGGTCAGGATCGCGTCAATCCCTTTCTTGTCGATAATGCGCATGCCGTTGGCAGATACGCGCAGGCGAACCCAGCGGTTCTCACTCTCCACCCAAAAACGGTGGTGGTGAAGGTTTGGCAAAAAACGCCGTCTGGTTCTGTTTTTGGCGTGGGATACGTTATTCCCAGTTACCGGACGCTTGCCTGTTACCTGGCACACTCTGGACATGATTGAAACCTCAATAAATTCGTTCGATGGCCCTGATGGGCGCGTTAGGCGATGCTTTAAAGGGGCGGATTTATATCAGAATAAGCCACAAGTTACAAGTTACAAGCAAAAAAATAGCTAAATAAGCCCCCGCTCTGCAAGCGAGGTCATCTCTCCATCTCCTACAACAATATGATCAATCACCCGTACATCGACCAGCGCCAGCGCATCTTTTAGTCTTTGGGTAATATGGGCATCAGATGAGCTGGGTTCTGCCACACCAGAAGGATGGTTATGCGCCAGGATAACCGCCGCTGCATTATGGCTTATCGCACGGCGCACCACCTCCCGTGGATGCACACTGGCACCATCAATCGTACCCCGAAAGAGCTCTTCATATTCAATAACCCGATGTTGGTTATCCAAAAAAAGGCAGGCGAAGACCTCATACGGATACCCTCGCAGACGGGCGGAGAGATAGCTACGGGTATGCTGGGGAGAGGTCAGGGCATCCCCACGTTTAAGCGTTTCATGCAGGTGACGACGGCCCATCTCCAATACAGCCT
The DNA here is from genome assembly GCA_024275295.1 of Gammaproteobacteria bacterium. Taxonomy (GTDB): domain Bacteria; phylum Pseudomonadota; class Gammaproteobacteria; order Chromatiales; family Chromatiaceae; genus WFXD01. The sequence continues at coordinate 67,259 of JAJRZI010000122.1, forward strand.
GCAGTTGCACATATTTAGCCGGCCCCAGGCCATGGCTGGCGCAGAACCGGGAACAGTCCGCTGCCATGAGATTACGCAAACTGCCATGCTCATGCAGCAGATCACGCGCCAAATCAACGGCTGTTTTTCCTGTCACCCCGGTGCGTAGAAAGATAGCCAACAGTTCGGCATCAGAGAGTGCCTCAGCACCACGTTGCAGCAATTTTTCTCTTGGGCGCTCTTCTGCTGGCCAGTCAGTGATAGCCATAAATAACCTCCTTGTAATTGTTGTTTTTCAGCTTATGAGCTTAAAGCCCCAATCCTGATTATCCCAATATTACCCCGGATAGCATCAGATTTCTTTGCCTGGCCCATGCATTCAGTTACTCTCTATAACATATAATCAGGAAATAAAAATCTGTCTGGAGCAGATTTTCACATCAGCCCCGGAGGGGTGAGGCACAGGGATACGTCGAATAAACTATTTTTGGGACCGTATGTTTGAGTTGAAAGAAAAACGCATTCTACTGGGAATAACGGGCGGCATTGCAGCCTATAAGGCAGCGGAGCTGGTACGTCTGTTACGCAGGTCAAATGCAGAGGTTCAGGTTGTTATGACCCAAGCTGCTACAGAATTTATAACCCCACTGACACTTCAGACACTATCCGGACGGAGAGTACGACAGGCATTTTTTGACCCCAATGATGAGGCCAGCATTGGCCACATCGATCTGGCACGTTGGGCTGATCTGATACTGATTGCACCCACCAGCGCTGACTTTATGGCCCGTTTGGCGCACGGACTGGCTAACGACCTGCTATCCACCCTCTGCCTCGCCGCTACAGCGCCCATTGCACTGGCTCCAGCCATGAATCAGCAAATGTGGTTAAATCCGGCCACGCAGGCAAATGCCAAACTGTTACAAGCACGTGGAATCAAGCTTTGGGGGCCTGGTGATGGTGAGCAGGCCTGTGGTGAAACAGGGCCTGGTCGGATGCTGGAACCCGCAGAACTATTGGCACAGACTATAAAACAGTTCAACAGCCAGCTGCTGGCAGGCCAATGTGTCCTGCTGACAGCTGGCCCAACACAAGAACCCATTGACCCTGTACGTTTTATTGGCAATCGCAGCTCCGGTAAAATGGGCTTTGCTCTGGCGCAGGCCTTTGTTGAAGCAGGCGCTCAAGTCTATCTGATATCCGGCCCTGTAGCATTGGCAACCCCCACTGGCGTCACCCGAATCGACGTAGGCACAGCAATCGAAATGCAGCAGAGGGTTACTGAGCATATCAACAGATGCGACATCTTTGTTGCCTGCGCCGCTGTTGCTGACTACAGGCCTAAAGCAACTGCAGCACAGAAGATTAAAAAGAGTCGTGAACAGCTAGATCTCATATTGACTCGAAACCCGGATATTCTGGCAGAGGTAGCCGCCAGCACAGTCCCACCCTTTACCGTTGGTTTTGCCGCTGAAACTGAACAGCTCATCAAGCATGCAGAGGAGAAGCGCCGATTAAAGAGAGTGGACATGATTGCCGCCAACCTCGTTGGGGCTGAACAAGGCGGCTTTGAACGCGATGAAAACGCCCTAACGGTGCTCTGGGAGGGAGGAAGCAAAAACCTTCCTATGGCTAGAAAAGAAAAACTGGCACAATCACTGGTTGCCACTATTACCGAGCGATACCATGCAGAAAAACATCCAACTAAAGATTCTTGATTCACGACTGGGGAGCGAATTCCCAATGCCCGGCTATGCAACCAAAGGTTCCGCAGGACTTGATCTACGCGCTATGTTGGATGAACCGTTAGAGCTGGCCCCAAGGCAGACCCAGCTCATCCCCACCGGATTTTCTCTGCATATTGCAGATCCCGCCCTGGCAGCCATGATTCTTCCACGCTCCGGGCTTGGCCATAAGCACGGCATTGTATTAGGTAATCTGGTTGGATTGATTGACTCCGACTACCAGGGACAGATATTTGTCTCTTGCTGGAATCGGGGGGACACTACATTCAGAATTGAGATAGGGGAACGTATAGCGCAACTGGTCATTGTGCCAGTAGTGCAGGCTAATTTTGAGATTGTGGATGAATTTATTGAAAGCGACCGGGGTGCAGGCGGCTTTGGTCATTCAGGACGTCACTAATTATGAAGCTACCATTCGGCAAGAAAAAAACAGACACTGAACCTGAAAAAAAGGCTAAAAAGGAGAAAGAGCCCTCAAGCAAGCTGCCCGGCTCAGGGACATTTATAGCGGGGTGTTTTGCTGCTGTCGTATTGGTCGTTTACGGATGCTTTGGCACACTGTTTGTCTTACAGCAGCAAAAAGAGAATACCGCTGCAACAAATCGACTGGCGGCAGAGACTGAAGCACTGGCCGCACACCTCTCCGATCGCATGCAACATCTGCGTCTTGCACTGGAGAACCTGGCCCGCGACCCTGCCCTGGCCCAAACCCTCTACAACGGCAAAGCAACGACAATAGCGGCAAAAGAGATCGCCATTCAGCAACAGATACCTGATGCCTGGCACATCCGCCTGCTTCTTCCCAAGCACACTGAACTCGACACCAGGCAAGAACCACAGATGAGCTTTGCCTCATTGGATATTCTGCGCCAGGCTGAAAAAACCGGCAAAACCACACTGGCCGAAGTTCACCAATACGGTTCCAAAAACCAGCATATTGCACTGGCAACCCCGGTATTTATGCCAGGCGATGATAACAGAGAGGTGATTGGTGTCATTCACGCCGCCTTTAAACTGGACAAAATAGACTCGGCTATCAATGCAGTCAGCCATTATGGTGGGCAGGTAGAGATAGACCAGGTCATCCAGGGAAAGAGACTTACACTGGCAAAGAGCAACGCTTCAACAGACTCAAAACCGGCCGTTGACGCCAGCATACCCATCCCTGGAACAATCTGGGAAGCAGCTTACCTAAAGCCACCAACAGCAATCGACCAAGCCACTCTAATAAATTTCGGAAGCATATCCACAGTAGGGCTACTGCTGATTGGCCTGATCATGTTCATGCAGGCCAAGCGCTTAAAACAGGCACTGAAAAACGACCAGGGTGCTATTGTTAAAATGGTGGAAATAGTCCTCAAAGGGGGCAGGATCATCAACCCTGGCCCAGCAACCGCTGACTGCAAAGGCACCATGGAGTTGATTGCTCATATAGGCGCACAGGCTTTACGCAAACACCGAGCCACGGCATCAGGCACATCCTCTTCCGAAGGAAACAGCGAAGATGACACTACTCAGCCAGGCCCCACCAGCCCTGATGATGTGATTGTAGATACAGACCATGGTCTACAGGGTCTGAATACAGGATCAGCCGCTATTACGCACGCTGGCGCAGGCATAACCCTACCCGATTCAATTTTTCTCGCCTATGACATACGCGGCATTGTGGGCGATACACTGACCCGGGATATAGTCTATGAACTGGGCCGGGCAATAGGCAGCGAAGCTTACGACCAGGGGCAACAAACCGTCATCGTGGCACGCGATGGGCGCCTCTCCAGTGAAGGATTAAGCGCCGCCCTCTGCCAGGGGTTGCAGGAGAGCGGACGTGACGTGCTGGATATTGGCATGGTACCCACGCCCGTACTCTACTTCGCCACCCACGTTCTGGGCAGCAGTTCCGGCGTCATGCTGACAGCCAGCCACAACCCGGCCGATTACAATGGACTCAAGATCGTCATCAACGGCGAAGCACTATCAGGTCAGGCCATCCAACAACTTCGCCAACGCGTGGAGACAGGGGATCTGCTGCAGGGCGAAGGCACCCATCAGACACAGGATCTGACCCCGGACTACATTGCACGCATTACCCAGGATGTGCAGCCAGCCCGCTCACTAAAGGTGGTCGTAGACTGTGGCAACTGGGTGGCAGGTACGCTTGCCCCCATACTGCTTAAAGAGCTGGGCTGCGAAGTCATTGAGCTTTATTGCGATATAGACGGCAACTTTCCCAATCACCACCCAGACCCAGGTAAACCAGAAAATCTTGAAGATCTGATTCAACAGGTAAAGCGACAGAAAGCCGATCTTGGTGTTGCCTTTGACGGCGATGGCGACCGGCTGTGTGCAGTAGACTCCAATGGCAATATCATCTGGCCGGACAGACTACTCATGCTATTTGCCACCGATGTCCTGTCACGCCAGCCAGGTGGTGATATCATCTATGATGTTAAATCCACACGCAGCCTGGCAGGCCACATCCTCTCCCACGGTGGCAGGCCATTGATGTGGAAGACCGGACACTCCCTGATGAAGGCCAAGCTTAAAGAGACCGGCGCCCTGCTGGCAGGCGAGATGAGCGGCCACATCTTCTTTAAAGAGCGATGGTATGGTTTTGATGACGCGCTGTATGCCTGCGCAAGACTATTGGAGATATTATCCATTGATATGCGCAGCTCGGAAGAGGTATTTGCCGAACTCCCGGTACACACCAGCACCCCGGAACTCTTTATGGATATGCCAGAAGGCGACCACCATGAACTGGTGAAAAAGATCGTCAACCTTGCCCGCTTTAAGAAAAGTGCAAAACTTATTACGATTGACGGCTTAAGGGCAGAGTTTGACAACGGCTGGGGTTTGGTTCGACCATCCAATACCATTCCTGCCGTCACATTCCGTTTTGAGGCCATAAACAAAACAGAGCTGAATGAAATACAGGAAGAGTTCCGTCAGCTTCTGAAAAAGATTGATCCTGATTTAAACGTACCTTTTTAATTTTGTTGGGTTCAAAGTTGTCCCTGATATTTTCTTGAGAAGAGAGTTATGAGTTTAAGCGCAGAAGCGGCCCACAATGTCGCTCATGTCCTCTCTGAGGCCCTACCCTACATCCAGCGTTATTGCGGCAAAACCATAGTTATCAAATATGGTGGCAACGCCATGGTAGATGAAGAGCTCAAACGCAGTTTTGCCCGTGATCTGGTGCTGATGAAATTGGTTGGCATCAATCCCGTTGTCGTCCATGGTGGCGGCCCACAGATAGGCAATCTGCTCAAACGCCTGGGCAAAACATCAGAATTCGTGCAAGGCATGCGGGTGACCGATAAAGAGACCATGGACGTTGTAGAGATGGTACTCGGTGGTCTGGTCAACAAAGAGATCGTCAACCTGATCAACCACCATGGCGGCCAGGCGGTGGGACTCACAGGCAAGGACGGCGGCCTGATCAAGGCCACACAGATGTGCCTCACTCGCAACTCGCCTGAATCAAAAGCCTCGGAGATTATCGACATCGGCCATGTTGGCGAGGTGGAGAGCATCAATGCCAGCATCGTCAACATGTTGGTGCAGGGTGATTTTATACCTGTCATTGCCCCCATCGGCGTGGGGGAAGATGGACACTCATACAACATCAATGCCGACCTGGTTGCAGGCAGGATGGCCGAGGTGCTGCATGCCGAAAAACTACTCCTGCTGACCAACACAGCCGGCCTGCTGGACAGTGACGGCAAGCTACTGACAGACCTGGACATACCCACAGTTGAAGCACTGATTGCCGATGGCACCATCCACGGCGGCATGCTGCCTAAAATACGCTGCGCACTTGAAGCCGTCCAGGCCGGTGTGAACAGATCACATATCGTTGACGGCAGAGTGAAGCACGCTGTCATGCTGGAGCTGTTTACCGATGAGGGTTTAGGCTCCTTGATCCGGCAGCGGTAATGGATAAAAAAATCCCACGCAAACAGCAGATCCTCGAAGCGCTGGCTGCTGAACTGGAGAACAGTCCGGGGGAACGCATCACCACAGCCACCCTCGCCCGTGCCGTGGGGGTCTCAGAGGCTGCGCTCTACCGCCATTTTGCCAGCAAGGCAAAGATGTTCGAAGGGCTGATAGCCTTTGCTGAAGAGAGCATCTTCACCCGCATCAATCAGATCATAGAGACAGAATCAGACACCCGCCTCCGATGCGGCCGCATCCTCTATCTGCTACTCACCTTTGCTGACCGCAACCCGGGGATTACCCGTGTACTGCTGGGAGATGCGCTGGTGGGAGAAACAGAACGCCTGCACACACGGGTAGAGCAGTTCTTTGCCAGAGTGGAGACGCAGTTCCGGCAGATCCTGCGGGAATCACGCCTGCGCGATGATACCGGCATCTCATCCAGCCCGGAGGTCGGTGCCGGACTGATGCTGGCCCTGATAGAGGGGCGCCTGCACCAATTCCTCCGCACCCGTTTTAAAGTCTCCCCCACCGACCAGTGGGAAGCACAGTGGGCCATATTGGAGCGCGGACTGTTTCTGCCCTCGCCTGCCACCCCCAGCCGCTGATAAAACCAACCATCCTCTTTTCAGTTTGGATTCAGCTTGGCTGCCTAAAATGGAGTTAAACGCCAAGAGAAGAGGATTTAACATGAACAACACTGCAAAAGAGATAAAGGTCTGGGATCCGCTGGTACGCCTGTTCCACTGGAGCCTGGTTCTGGCATTTGCCACTGCCTATGCAACCGAAGATGACTACATGGCGCTGCATGTCTATGCCGGTTATACCATCGCCGGATTGCTGCTGATCCGCCTAATATGGGGGTTTGTCGGCACCCAACATGCCCGCTTTTCCGACTTTGTCCGTCCCCCACATGAGGCATGGAGCTATCTTAAAGAGACCATCACCTTCAAGGCAAAACGCTATCTGGGACACAATCCGGCGGGTGGACTGATGATCGTCGCCCTGCTTCTGAGTCTGTTATTAACGACACTCACCGGGCTTGGCGCCTACGGTATCGAGGGCCATGGGCCGCTCGCCAGCTGGCTGTCAGGTATAGGTGAAATTGGAGAAGATGCTCTTGAAGAGATCCACGAATTCTTTGCCAACTTCACCCTGTTTCTGGTTGCCGTCCATATTGCCGGCGTTATTCTGGGCAGTATTTCCCATGGTGAAAATCTGGTGCGCGCCATGTTTACCGGCACCAAGCAAGCCGATTAATCCAGGATAAACCAGATGGCTCAACCACAAGCACAGAACAACAACAGGCAGACACCGATTCGCATTTGGAACATCCCCGTCCGTCTGTTTCACTGGACACTGGTCGGCTGCTTTATCACCGCCTGGCTGACCCGTGACAATCGTTATCTGGATATCCATCTCTTTGCCGGGTACCTGATGGCCGGGTTGATTGTTTTTCGCATCTTGTGGGGGGTTATCGGCGGCCCTTATGCCAGCTTTCGTGACTTTGCCTTTGGTTGGCATGAGGTGTGGCTTTATCTGAAAGGGGTGCTGAACAGAAGGCCACCCCGCTTTCTTGGCCACAATCCAGCAGGCAGCTGGGCTATTTATCTCCTCCTGACACTCGGAGTGTTGATAGTAATAACAGGCCTCCTGGGCCTCGGTGGCGAAGAGCAGCAAGGGCCACTTGCAGGATGGTTGAATTATCCCCAGGGAAAGCTCGCACAGGATCTGCATGAACTGCTGGCCTGGCTCATGCTGGGCGTGGTCGGCACCCATCTGATCGGCGTATTGGTGGAGAGCCTGCTGCACAAGGAAAACCTGGTAAGCGCGATGCTGACAGGCTATAAGCCGGCACCAGCTAACGCCGTTTCTGCTGCATCCCAATGGAAGACGGGCATAGCCATGGCCATCATTATCCTGGCTGGTGGATTGATCTGGTTTCAGGGCTATCTGACAGCAACAGCCAACCAGCCCTACCGGCCGTTCATCGGGCCTGAGCTGCCAGATAATGCGCTCTGGCGTGAAGAGTGCGGAGCCTGCCACCTTGCCTTCCACCCCAGCCTGCTGCCTGCCCGCTCATGGAGAACCATGATGGAAGAGCAGGCATCTCATTTCGGAGAGGATCTCTTCCTGGAACCGGATACTGTGGCCGAGATCAAAACCTTTCTGGTCAAGAATGCAGCAGAGCAGGAGCTGACTGAAGCAGCCTGGAAGATCAACCAGAGCATCCCCAAAAGCAAGACATTATTACGCATCACAGAGGCACCTTACTGGCTGAAGAAGCATCGGGATATCTCCGATGCAATTTGGCAAAATCCAAAGGTTAACGGCAAAGTAAATTGTGCAGCCTGCCACCTGGATGCGGAGATGGGCACCTTTGAAGATGCCGCTATGAGATTGCCTGATTAATAAGCGCGCCACCCTGTTAATTCGCTGGCGCCGCATTAAAGGGAAAAAGCTTTTATCCTTGCTATACTTGTAAAAGGGAACTTTATTCCTATGTGTGGCAGGTGGGGCGTTGCCACAAGGAAGAATGCAATTGAGCTATTGGTGCACCAAACTGGGCCAGCAGCCATGGCTGTGGCCGTTGACTTTTGGCCTGCTGTTCTCTGTAGTCGCTGAGGGGGCTACCATTGCTCTGGATGATGATAAAGCGCCGATGGTCGCACCGCCGGCCGCAATAGAAATCATAGATCCCTCTAAGCTCACTCTGGTGCCACCCCCTGCACCTGATGATCCAAACCACGCATTATCACCCCCTCAAACCACTGCACCACCGTCGGCTCAAGATCAGGAATCACCCTTATTGGATATATTCCAGGAGCTGATCAAGGGGAGGCTCTCTCCATCGGGAGCAGGTGTTTCTCCCGATGATGAGTTCCCCCCTTCACGGGAGCCTCCAATACCAAATGCTCAGCTGGGGCTTGAGGTGAGCAAGACACAGGCTAAGATTGATGAGCCGGTACGCTTAGAAGCGGTTTTGGAGTCCCACGCATTGGCTGAGCGGGTTGAGTATCAATTTCTGGTGGATGGACAGGTGGCCCGCCCCTGGGATCAATCAGCCAGCACCAATATTAGATTTCATCGTGAAGGGAGACATGAGCTGAAAGTGATTGCCCGTGTTCCATCCCCTCGCGCAGTGACTACCGCCCGGGTAAGGGTGCTTGCCAGCCCGGCTGTCAGCATCTTTGTTCGAAGTCCTTGGGTGCAACCCAGAGTTCGGATTGAGCCATCTCAGATTATTGTTGAGCAGGGCCAGGATGCTCGCTTTGAGAGTGTATCCTCTCATGATCCCAAGGCCGAACTGTACTTCCATTGGCTGGGGCCTGGTGAAATCTCTGGAAGAGATCCTCTGTTTGTTGTATCCACAGCTCAACTCGATCCCGGCAAATACGATATCGAACTGGTAGTTTACGATAGCAGAGAGCAGCGTGGCCAGGCCACTGCGACGCTTGAGGTCAGGGGCCATTCACAGGCACCTGTTGCCGTAATCGCACCAAAGGTTATTGAGGTATTTTTGGGCCAAGAGGCACGTTTCGAAAGCCGATCCCGGCATGATCCCCAGCTTCAGCTGAGCCAGCACTGGATAGGACCAACAGGACAACGGGCTTCAGGAGGTGAGTTCGTGGTTGATACCCATGGTCTGAGGCTGGCAGATTACCGGGTAATGCTGGAGATTTAAGATGACCGCAAGCGAGAAGACCGAACCACAGCATTGCTTCTGATACTTCCCCCTGAACTCTCACTAGAGGCAACTCCACGCCAGGTAAGAATAGGAGAGCCCGTGACACTAATGGCACACGCCTCCTCCAAAGATACGGACTACCTGTACCGCTTCATATTTGGTGACAGCGAGAACGGCCCTCCCCTTGCCGACCCGGTAATCCACCACGCTTTTCAGCAGGCAGGAGATTTTCAGGTTTATGCAGAATTGCTGCGGCAGGGAAAGCTGTTGGTGAAAAGCCGGGATATCAGCATCCAGGTACGGCCTGATTACCGCATACAACTCAGGGCTGATAGAACGCACACAAGTGTTGGTGAAGCAATAGTCTTACACGGCACCATTGAACCACTGGCCAATGGTGCGATATTTCGTTTTCACTACGGTGATGGCATGGTCAGTCTACCGGGGCCACAAGCCCGTTCGGAACACATTTATACCCATCCCGGAACCTATCAGGTCACCCTCAGCGCAAAGGTTGGCGACCTGAAGCTGGCAAGTCAGGCCTTAGAGATTAGCGTTGAAGCTTCGGCGGTGGTTATAGATCCACAGGCAGGATTACCCCCACCGGCTGCAGGAGCTCCTATCAGCGGTTGGGTGTGGCCCTGGTGGCTGCCGTGGCTGGCATTTGGTGGTGGGGGCATGGTGATCGGTGCACTTATTCAGCGCTTTGCTCTGCGGGGTGGCAGGCCGCCTCCCGGAGCTGGTTTTAAGGTCAGGCCGCTGCTTGACAGGGGGGAGCAGTTACTGGATGAGGGTTTGAAAGAAGAGGAACTTGTCAGCGTGCGCTTACGGCCGGTGATAGATTCGGGGACGCAGACCCTGCAGATGGGCCAGGTGTCGCTAAAGGAGAGTGATGATGAACAAGTCTAGCAAGGATCCCAGTTTGCAGTTCTTATTTGCCTCGGAATCCGGGCAGTTACCGCAAGACCCCATCGACAGCATTGCTGACAGTCTGGATTTTCAGGTGCTAAAGGATCACCTGCTGGAGAGTGCATCGGATCTAAAATGGGCTGTGGCTTGGGAGGAGATACGCTCACGGATCCCGGATCTGCTGGATGTTCCATTGAGCGAGATATTGGTCGGGGCGTGGGTAAAGTACCATCTATTGCACCAATACACAGACCGCTCCAAATACCCACCGGATGAAATCATTCTGGTGCCCTTTGCTGAGCAGAAGTTGAAATCTAAACACCATCCTTACCTGGAGCTGCTGGTAAATGAATCCAGGATTGGCAAGCTGGTGTTGGACGTAGAGATCCAGCTTGAGCTGAAAGGGGTTGTCCTGGTGATCCAGGATGCCAAGATCAAAGAGATCAAAGCTGGCAGCTGCCACGGGAAAGGCACCATTCGTTATGCAGGCATGCTACTACTGGATAAGGAGATTGCATCCTTTGAGCTACCGGGGCATGCCTTGCTTGGTGATGGTTTTCCTATTCCTTAGCCCGGATATTTCATGAAACATCCGGGTTAATACCCATCCAGGTTATTTTTTATATCCAACAACTTGCTATCTGTTTGCCTGTTTTCAGTTTCAATTCATTTCACCTGAGTAAGCTTGGTAGGTAAGAGCTAACTAACACAGATGAGGTTGAGATGAATATAAAACTGATCGGCATTACCGCATTACTGTTCGCTATACCGTTTTACGCCCAAGCAGATGCCATATCCGAGCTGGAGGCCAAATATCAAGCCCAAGGCGCCGGGCCATTCAGTGCCGCAGCAGGTGAGGCGCTTTGGACAAAAACCTTTGTTGATGCAAAAAGTGGCGACAGACGTAACTGCACCACCTGTCACACCACCGATCTGACAAAGGAGGGCAAACATGCCCGCACCGGTAAGATTATCAAGCCGATGGCACCTTCCATTAATCCACAACGTTTTACCAAGGTAAAAAAGGTCAGGAAATGGTTTGTCCGCAACTGTAAATGGGTTCTGGGACGTGAATGTACAGCCCAGGAAAAAGGTGATGTTCTTGCCTTCCTGAAGAGACTTTAAAGCTGGAAAAATTCAACTTATCAATACGAGGCCTATTATGAAACGCAAACTACTTACAGCATCACTATTCATGCTTTCCGCCGCCATGCTGGGCATGAGCGGCACCACCTTCGCTGATGACGATGACAAGGGCGGCGGCTTCATGAGTCGCTGGTTTGGCGGAAACAAGCCCGGTGTAGCTCCGGTTACAAATCCACAGTATCTGGAAGAGTGTGGCAGCTGCCATTTTCCCTATCAGCCCGGTCTGCTGCCTGCTCGCTCCTGGACTCGAATAATGGCAACCCTGGACAATCATTTTGGCGAAAATGCAGAGCTTCCTGCTGAAGATGCCCGCATGATCAAGGATTATCTTCTGAAAAATTCCGCTGATGGTTCAGGCTATAAACGCTCGGTCAAGATCATGAACTCACTGCGCTCGGGCGATACACCGCTTCGTATCAGCAAAACACCCTATTTCCTCAAAAAGCATGGTGAGCTGAGACCGGAGATGGTCGTGAGCAATCCAAAGGTCGGTTCATTCAGCAACTGCAGTGCCTGTCATACCCAGGCAGCCAAGGGCTCTTTTAGTGAAAAAGAGATTCTGATACCCAACTTCGGTGCCTGGGAAGAGGACGACGACTAACATTGAGCAGCGGCACCCAGGGCATGCCAGGGAAGGCACTCCAACCCCTATTCAATCGATAACCCTTACATGCAGAGGTATCCACCATGAATGCAGCAAGCCCCTTTATTAGGTCACATCTGTTACTGATGCTGTTCACTGTCATGCTTATCGGTTTAGTCGGCTGTGCAACACCTGTGTCGCAAAAACCGGCCAACATAGGCAGTGGCGATATTGATAAAAATGAACTGGCCATGCGGCTACAAAACTGCATCTCATTTATTGATGCCGCATACACACAGGCCAAAAGCGGCCATGAGAAGAGTGCTCAGGAGATGCTTGATAAGGCACAGGATCTCTCTCTGGAAGCAAAAGATGACTTCACACACAAAAGATATAAAAAGAGCTTTAACAAGGTCAACGAGGCCTACCGATTAGGGTTCAATGCATTGGCCCTCCTAAGAAGGGATCTCCCTGCAACCACCGAGCAGCAACAGCAGCAGCTCCAGCAAAAAACAAAGAGCAGGCTGCAAGTCAACGAGACCTATATCAATGCTGTAAAACGGACACTGGGATACACCTCAACAGAGGCTGCCATCGCCGATTTTAACGTTGCAAAAAAAGATTATGAGCAAGCCCTCAATGACTACAGCACAGCACGCTATCAAGAGGCCACCCAGCATGCCAACAGATCTACCGATAAATTAATACTGATCCTGACCGCACTGGAATATATAGAGCATGGCAAGCCCCAAAAGAGCCGTTATAAAGATCAGTCAACAAATAAGGATAAAAAAGGGCCATAAAGGCTTGACCCATACTGTTGCAACAATGATTCAACAGCAGTACAACACCGGGCAACAACTGAATATCAGGCTATCTTTAATAGAAAGCATCCCAGGTTTTCAATCTTGTTTTTGCAATTGGCAATCATGAACAGAATCAGCAGTATCATCCTGGCTTTCATACTCTGCACCGGCGCCACCCATGCCAGTGATCATGCAGATGCACGCGCACTGGTTGAGTCAGGCACTATTTTATCACTGGAGGTGATCCTCAAACAGGCAAAAATAGATCATCCGGGGCGTATCCTGGAGGTATCGCTTGAGCACGAGAAAGAGGGCTATGTCTATGAATTTGAACTGGTCGATAAAACAGGACGTGTATGGGAGCTGGAGTATGATGCAGTAACCGGAAAGCTCCTGGAAAAAAAGCGGGAAGAGGATTAAATAATGCGCTTGCTATTGGTAGAGGATGACGCCACTCTGGCGGAATACCTGATCAAGAATCTGAGCGGTCAGGGATTCGCCGTTGATCATGCCGATAATGGGGTGGATGGTGAATATATGGGGGATCTGGAGCCTTACGACATCATCATTCTGGATCTGGGCCTGCCTCAACGATCCGGGTTAGAGGTGCTGCAAAACTGGCGACAGAGGAAAAACCAGGCGCCGGTTATCATCCTTACGGCACGGGATGCCTGGCACGAGCGGGTTGACGGCTTCAAGGCCGGTGCCGATGATTATCTCTGCAAGCCATTCCACACCGAAGAGCTGACCGTCCGTATACAGGCCCTGATCCGCCGCAGCCATGACAAAACAGGGCAGAGACTTCAGGGCAGCGGCCTCACGTTGGACGAAGAGCGACAGCAGGTAAAGTTACCTGATGGCAAAACATTAGATCTGACCGGCACCGAATTCCGCCTGCTACGCTGTTTTATGCTGCATCCAGGGCAGATCCTCTCCAAAACCCGGCTCACAGAACATATCTATGACCAGGACTTTGACCGTGACAGCAACCTGATTGAAGTCTATATCCGTCGCCTGCGGGACAAGCTGGGCAAGCAGTGCATCACCACCCGGCGTGGCCAGGGGTATATCTTTACCGAAAGGAAGGCATGAACTCTCTACAGCGGCTGCTGCAATTAGGCCTGACCCTAAGCCTGATGCTGCTCATGTCCATACTCTGGTGGACAGGCAGCCTGGTGGTTCGAGAGATTGGAGAAGATCTCATCGGCTCCCGCCTGGAGCACGATGCGGAGAGTCTGCTGACCGCTATGACATTTACCACGGGTGCAGCGCCGCTTCAGGTGCAGCTGAAACGTATCAACCCCATCTATAAACAACCCTTTTCCGGGCACTATTACATCATTCGTCTGGCAGACGGTTCCATTCAGCGCTCGCGCTCGCTGTGGGATCAAACCCTTGATATCCAAACACTGCAGCCAGGCGCTATTGCACAGTGGTATACATCAGGGCCATCGGATCAAAAGCTGCTGGTCTGGGCCAGACACTACCAAAAGCAGGGGCACACATTCACTTTAGCTGTCGCCGAGGACATCACCCCATTGGAGGGCCGCTTGGCCTCCTTTCAGTGGACATTCGCCGGACTCTCCCTGGCAGTACTGTTTATCCTGCTCATTGTTCAGCAGCGCATAATCCACAAATCCTTCAAGCGCCTGGATACCCTGCACGCTGAGATGCGGAGTTTGGAGCAGGGAGAGATTGGCTCCCTCTCCCAGGATGTTCCAGATGAAATCCTGCCCCTGGTGCAGGAGTTCAACCGATTATTGGAACTACTGGCCCAGCGCCTGTCACGTTCGCGTAATGCACTGGGTAATCTTGCTCATGCCCTCAAAGGGCCACTTAATCTTCTGGTACAATACCTGGATAGCGAAGAGCTGAAGGATCACCCCAAACTGCAAGCCCGGATGCAGGCCCAGCAAAGGCGCATTCAGCAGCTGATGGAGCGAGAACTAAAGCGCGCCCGTCTGGCTGGCAGTGGAACACCCGGTTACCGTTTCAATGCACAGCAGGAGTTGCCAGACCTGGTTGATGTGCTCAAACAGGTACACCATAAGCGCCCGCTGGATATTCAGTGGCAGGTTGAGGCAGGTACATCCGCCTTTGGTGACAGGGAAGACATGCTGGAGCTGATAGGCAACATTTTGGATAATGCCTGCAAATGGGCCAAATCCAGGGTGCTCTGCACCGTTACCGGCGCTGACACCATTAACATCACCATAGAAGATGACGGCGCGGGATGCAGTGAACAGGAGATCAACCAGCTGCTCCAGCGAGGCGCACGTCTGGATGAGACGGTGGAAGGCCACGGGCTTGGACTGGCCATCGCCAAGGATATCGTCAAGCTCTACAATGGTGAAATAGACTTCCACCAATCCAAGGCATTGGGTGGATTAAGCGTCGCAATCAAACTGCCTTACGCCACTACCTGTTGACTATAACCGTACAGATCTAATCTGACACCCGGCCTACAATCCACCACCCATCTTTTTCTCATGCCGCCGTTCCATAAGCGCCCGACGGCGTTCCGACATGCTGGGGTGTCTGCGCGTCTTCCCCTCCAGCTTCACAGGCTCACCTGTTTTGAGCGGCGCTTTCACCTGCTGTTTTGTTGCCCTTTCCGGTGGCGGTTTACCTCTTGTTGCTTTGTCAGAGGTTCTAATGTCATCCATGTGAAAATATTTATAGCGCTGCAGACTATAGATGCCATGACAATTTCTACAGATATTGCCGGAACTTCTGAAGCGCAGAAAACTGTTTCTATTATTACCTTCCACCGCCTTTCCAGGGCCGGTGCCCTTTCTGCGAGAGGTCCACTGATGCGGATTATGGCAGGTGGGACAGGCAATCAGCCCCGCATTGACCTTTTTACCCTCTGCATTGTAGACCGGCGCATATTTGCTGCTGCCCGGGCGGTATAGCTCAGGCACCGTTACCGATTGCGGATGGGTGAAGTCTTTCACAATCTTTTTGGCCCCTGCCCCACCTTTCTGATGGCAACTCAGACAGATCCGCTCCTGATGCAGGTTGCTCCCCTCCCCCTCTTCTCTCGCCCACAGCAGATACCCTTCCCCTTTAGCGCCATGCGGGACATGGCATGCACTACAGACGCCGCTCTCGGCGACGCTCTTTCCCAGGCTGTTTTGGCATCGGGATTGGTGATGGAGAGATCATGATCCGTCCCCACAACATAGCCTTTACTGGCATGGCAGGTAATACACAGCCTTGGCTTGCCCAGGTTTGATTTGCGCAGAAAGCTGTTGCCTGCATTGCCTTCTGTCTTTTTGCCTGGCCCCCGCTCCATCTTCTCTGGGTTCCAGCGGTGTACGTTATGACAGGTTGGACAGGTGACATCACCATCCATGGAGCGATCACCACATTTCAGAAACAGCGGCAGCGCCACAGTTTCGTCCTTTTGCTTCACCGCATTGTTACGTTTTTTTCTGTAAAACTTGCGTGCCTCTTTGCGCAGGGTGGGTCGCGCATCGGCAACACGTTTCATGGGATGACTGGGTTTACCGATCACCTTCCTGCTGGCCACCTTGCGCCGAGCATGACAACCTGCACACAGGGCCTGATTTCGATTATCCCCTGCGCCAACCCCGCGTGCCCACAGACGGTTGCCCCACGCATTGTGTACCCGATGGCAGGCGCTACAGACCCCGGCATCAGCTACTGTTTCGTAGCTCAGATTAACCACGCCGGGAGAGGTAACACGCAGGTCATGATCTGTATCGATAACCAGGGCATTCTCTTTATGACAGGCCGCACAGAGGGTGGCATTCTCATCATAAGGCACCCGTAGAAAACTATTGGTTCGGTCGCCTTCCAGCCCCTTGCCACTAGATGCCCGACCTTCAGTGATCAGTGGGTCCCATTGGTGCACATTATGACAGGTGGGGCAGGAGACGGTGCCTGCTTTATCATCCCGTCTGCCCTCTTTATCAAACAGCGGCAGCTTGCCTTTGAACTGCGGCTGCATATTGGGTCGCTTGCCCAGTGGATGCGACAGTGGGCCGGTTCTCTTCTGTTCCGCCATTCCGCCCTTGGCATGACAGGAGCGACACAGGGCTTCATAGGGATCATCCGACCCCCGCGGCCGCAAGGCCCAGAGCCGTTTGCCCTCGGCATTGTGCGGCACATGGCAGATGCCGCAGACCCCGGCCTGCTCAACCGTCTGGGCCTGATTATTGCGGGATTTCGGGAAGCTCACATGCATATCGTGCTTGGTGCCCAACAGGGTCGATTTTTCCACATGACAGGTACGACAGAGTTGGCTCTCGGGTGCGGAGCGCTTTCTCAGAAAGCTATTATTGCCATCACCCTCCACCTTGCGGCCACCCCGATCATCACTGCCTGCTGACCAGCGGTTGAGATCATGGCAGGTACCACAGGAGACGCGGCCCTGAGCACTCTTTTTCCCATCCACGGTAAACAGCGGCAGGTTGCCATGCTCTTTCGGCTTCACACCCGTGGGGTGCGTCTGCTTGCCCGTTGTCTTATCTGCGGCAATGCCCTTTTTTGCATGGCACGAGGTGCAGAGGCGTTCGATAAAATCCTTGCCCTTGCCCAATGGTCTGATCCAGAGCTTGTCCGCCTTGGCATTGTGCGGTGTATGGCAGGCGCCGCATACCCCTGACGCCCTGGGCGTCTGCTGCCTGGCATTCTGCTCATCCGGCGCGGTGATATTCAGATCATGCTTGGTTTTTACAATGCGCCTTTTATCCGCATGACAGCTCTGGCAGAGGTTACCTGTGGGCGCGGCAGCCCGGCGCAGAAAACTATTGGTGCCATCGCCCGCTACATCCTTGCCGCCTCTGTCATCTGACAATACGGACCAGACATGGGGGTCATGACAAGAGGCACAGGTCACATTGCCATCCGCACTCTTTTTACCCATTTTGTTATAGAGCGGCAGCTTGCCAAGCTTAATGTTTTTGGAAGGAGCTACCTCCACTGGGTGGCTGCGTTTTCCCGTCAGGGCGTGCTTTGCCACCTTCTCTTTGTCGTGACAACTTTTGCACAGATGCTCAATCGTCTGGCCCTTCAGATCCCGTGCCCACATCTTTGGCCCCTGCCCTTTGTGCATAAAATGGCAGGAGAAGCAGGGGCCGGTCTGTGCAGCGCTCTGATCTGCCGAGTTCTTCTCATCGGGGAAACTGGTCGACAGGTCATGCTTGGTTTTCAGCAGTTTTTTCTTCGAGGTGTGGCAGGTGAGACAGAGCTTGCCCTGCCTGTTGCTCGATACCAGCAGATGATTCTTTTTGGTGCCATTGTGCGGTGAGTGACAGGTACGGCAGTTGATAAATCTGCCCTCTGCCAGACGTGGCTTTTCACCGTTATCCCACTTCTCTGGCAGCTTCGCCTCTTTGATGAGATCCACCGCCACGGGGTGTGAAAAGCGCCGCAATTCATCCGTGCTTTTGATATCAGGCGAAACGCCATGGCAGGTTTCGCACAGGGTGGAGTGGGTCACGCCCTTCTGGCTGTTGGGAATCACCAGAAAGTGCTCATTGGTACTGCCATGCGGAGTGTGGCAGCTTTCACAGATGACGGTCTTCTTTTTACCTGTCTTGTCTTTTCCTGCCTTACCGCCAAAATCCAGGATCTTTTGTGGGAACCGGTCAAATACGACATCGACCGGATGCTTGCCCGCAGCCACCCCGTCATCCTTGTCACTGTGGCACTGGCGACAGAGGGATGAGTTGACATTGGGCACACGCAGAAAGATGGTTGAGCCTATATCGGTCGTTGAATCCACGCCGTGCGCAGAGTGGCAGGTTGCGCAGGTAAGTCGCCCTTCCGGGTCGAGCGGAAAGGTCTCGGGGACAGTGATCTTGCTTGACGGCTTAGTGCCTGCCTTGTGTCGGCTGGTCTCCCAGACACGCAATCGGGAATCCATGACCGAACCATCGTGGCAGCTGTAGCACATCATCTCGGTGGCTACGACCTTCTCCTCAGTAAAATCGAGCAGGTAGTTCTTGTTCTGGCTATTATCAAAATCATCCACCCAACGCAGATGGCACATGGCGCACTCTTTTGAAGCATTAGGCTGTGACGTTGAAGGCGTGGCAAACCCGCTTATTGGCGCAACAAGCAGAGCCAGTAGTGGAAAAAGCCAGAGCAGTCGCAACGGTTTCATGATTTGATACGGTAGACGCTGATGCGGTTGGCGAACATCTCTACCACGTAGAAGAGGCCGTTGTTATCAAAATAGAGCCGGGTCGGGGTGGTGAAGCGCTTGACCTTGCCCCGGCCATCACTGAGCACGGCCTGGAATTTGCCCTTTTTGTCGAACATCTGGATCACGCCCAGGTAGGAGTCGGCAATAAAGACCTGCCCTTTGGCGTTGACGGCCACCCCTTTGGGGCGGAACAGTTCGCCCTTTTCAACCCCCCAGCCGCCAATATCGTAGCCAAAGTTGAATCCCTCATCGGGCAGAATGGTGCGTATGCGGGTGTTGATTACATCAACCACATAGAGGGTGCCTGCCGCGTCGATGTAGAGGGAGAAGGGCCAGCGGAAGCCATCCTGTTTATAGCCCATGCCGCCGATCGTGTGGATGAACTTCTTCTATTTCAGGCTATAGACCAGTACCTGGTGATTCTCGTTATCGACCACATAGAGCAGCTGACGCAGGTTGTCGATGGCCACATCGGTGGGGTCGGGTCGCTTCTGTTGCTTGCGCTGAGGAAGTTTGATCTGCTCAAGATGCTTGCCGTCCGGGCTGTAGATCTGCACGCGGGCATTGCCTGCATCGGCGATGTAGATATTATCTTTGGCATCGAGGGTCATGCCCAGCGGGTAGCTCAGCTCATCGTCTGCGCTGCCACCGTGGCCGAAAGTGCCCTGAAATTTACCCTCATAGCTGTAGATGACGACCCGATTCGAGACACCATCCAATACCAGGATGCGGTTATCCGAGGTCAGCCGCACATTGCTGGGGTGGCGCAGACCGAGCTTGTCGCCGCCTTCGATGACCCTGACGGGTTCGACAGGCAGCAGGTCACTGGCGGGGGCGGCGCTGAGCTGTTGGGTGCAGAGCAACAGGGCGGTCAATAAGATAAGCCATGCAGCCTGTCGGAAGCAGGGCCAGAGAGCGATCATTCTTTGCATCATGAATGCGGGCTTACGGCAGATGAAATTGTTTAATCTCCTTGGCATCGTGGCAGCCAAGGCAGATCCCAGAGTTCATCTTGCTGATTCTCAATCGCTTATGAGAGTCAGCGCCTGCATCGGCCTCGCTGCGTCGTTGCACACCCAGTTCATGCGGGTTATGGCAGGTACCGCAGAAGATTTTACCCGTGATGATATCCAGCGGCAGGATGGCTCCCCCCTGGTTTGCCTCAATCCGACCGGACATCCCTGCATCGGGTCGTCCTGCATGGTACTTGGGGCTGCCATCCTTTTCATAACCGATCACACACCCCACGGCATAGGCATCATCGGTATGACAACGCAGACAGAGCATATCAAAATTATCAAATTTAAATTTAACATCTGCAATGCTTTGAGCCTTCCGGCGATCCGGCAGAATGGAATGACAGTAGGTGCAGATATCGGTGTTTAGCTCACCTTCATCATTGATCTGGTCATGTGGATTCATTTTTTTATAGGCGGAGGGTTCATGACAGTTGTAACAGAGTTCTGTTCGCTTTTTGAATGGCGCCCCCCGATGAAAGAGGCGATTCTCTTTTTTACGCCAAAACTCTTCGCTGAGGCACTGATAGGTTATGTTGTGGCACACTGCACAGGTGACACGCCCATCATCATCCAGCCCGGAACGAAACTCCTCTGGCATCTTGTCTACCATGGTTTGAGGGGCAATCATGCCACTGGCATGGATATATTTGTCTTTGGATATCTCAGCATGACAGTGATTACAGAGCTTGTTTATATGACCAGCAAACCGAAGATTCAGCTTGCCGTCTTTCTCCGGCAGATGCTCATGACACAAGAGGCATTTATCCTTGGTTTCAGACCAGTGAGGGTTGATATTCAGATCCTCTTCTGCCGCCACCAGAGAGAGCGAAAATGCGAGCAATAACCCCAGTAAAAACCTCAGCGCTTGCTTATTCATGATCGCTACCTTTGCCCCCAGGCCATCAGGTAACCATTCATGGTGCCAATATAGAGCCGATCACCCACAATGGCCGGGGAGGAGTGAAAACCATCATCAGGCAGGGTTTCCTGCCATATAGGCTGCCCGCTCTTCACATCAATTGCGGTCAGCTCACCATACTCGCTGGCCACAAAGGCGATGCCATTTTGCGTAACTGCCGGGGTTGAGCTGATGGGCGCACGCAGATCCTGTGACCAACGCTGTTTACCCGTGGCGCTGTCGAATGAGGTCAGCAGACCATCTTTGGTGCCCACCATGACGCGGCCTTGAAACAGAGTGGGTGAAGCATAGATCCACTCATCTACCGTTACCTGCCATTGGGCTTTACCTGTCTTTGCATCCAGCGCATACAGGTTGCGATCATAACCGCCAATATAGAGGGTGTTACCGCTGAGTACAGGTGAGGCATAGTTGGCTGAGTGGGTCTTGAATTCCCATACAATATGCCCATCTTTGGCATCCAGCGCATAGACACTAAATGCCTTGCGGGTTATATAGACCAGCCCATGGCCAACGGCTGGCGAGGCATAGATGCCACGCGAGCTGGAGGGCTTTTTGGCCAGGGGGGTTGACCAGATGAAGCCTCCATCTTCCGCATTAATGGCGTAGATGCTCATGTCATTAGAGCCAAAATAGACCACCCCTTCTGTCACTGCGGGAGAGCCAACGATCTTGCCCTGAGTTTTATATTCCCAGATCAGTTCACCATTGGCAGCATTCAGGCAGTAGAGGGTGCCATCCTTACTGCCAAAATAGACCTTGCCGTCACTGATGGCAGCGGATGATGTAATCTCATCCGTACTCTCAAAGTTCCATACCGGCTCGCCTGTCTGTTGATCCACTGCATAAAACACGCCAGAGAGCGCACCAATAAAGACCTTGCCAGAAGCAACAGCCGGGGAGGCATAGATCAGGTCACCCGCATCAAATTCCCACAGCGGCTCAAGTGGTGGCGCCAGGCTGGAGGTGGACTGGACATTGTGTTGCGGGTTTTGAAGGAACATGGACCAGGAGGCATCCCCAGCCATGGCGCTATGCAAAGGCATAAGCAATGCGAGAGAGAGCACCTTCAGGCTATTTTTCAAAAAATCAGCTGTCTGAATATTCATTTTCTTTTCAGTAAATAAGAAAGATCGGCAATAAATCAAAGGGATAATATATGGCAGATATGATAACCAAACCCACTCATAGATCACACACCCTCTGCAACTTGGTTTTTATCTTGCCTCAAGAGCGAGGTAGTATAACCTAAATTCTGTAAGTGTTTATACTCACATGGCACAAGCTATTGATCCGTATGGCGATATGGCGCTTTCCGGAAATCAAAGAGAATTGAATCTATTCAAAATCTGGATTTCTCCACTTTCTTGAGGGTGCCACAAGCTCTTTTGCTGGTTTTAAGCGTGAGATATAGTCCACCACTGCCTTGGAATCCTCCATCGTAAAGTGCTCAATCCGAATTTGCATATCGGGGTGTGCATTGAGCCGCTCCCCGGCCTGTATCCATTTAAACTGACGCAGCATGTATCGGTAGTGTTGTCCCTGAATACGAGGAAAAAACTTTTCATTGTTACCTTCACCATTATCACCATGACACCCTATACACTTATCCATGTAGAGTTCCTGACCACGTTGTTTGTGCTTGCCCCGCCCCTTTCCATTGGCCGGTGTCATCGGCAATTTGGAGATATAGTAGGAGAGATCAGCCAGCGCCTGGGCATCACCCAGCACTTCAGGCATCACAAAATGCTGCATGGATGGATTCTCACGGTTATTTTCACGCATATCCACAAGCTGCTTGATCAAGACATTGTAGTGCTGACCCGCTATCTGCGGGAATGATCCATCACGCCGCCCCCAGCCCTGCTTATTATGGCATTTGGCACAAATATGATAGATCGCCAGTCCACGGTTATAGTTAGGTTTCAGTGTCAATGCACGCTCTTTTTCCTTACTCCCCTGATTCCATTCAAGGCTCCAACTCATTGTACTAATAGCCAGCCCCAATAGCAGGGCAACGCTTCTACGAATCCAATACACGCCACATAACCTCACATCATTGAAAGAGTTATTTCAGAACCAATTGGTTGCAGCCACATACACGTTAAAAACGTTTAATCACACGAAACAGGCATTTGACACGAATAATTTTGATTCTAATCGGTTATTATCACAGATAAATCCCGGATACAAACAGATGATAATCGTGCAGTATACTATGTCAGCTAAATGCGCGAGAAGGCGGCAGATAAAACCCCATGGATTGCTAAACAAACCCGGCTTCAATCACCACACACATACAACACATAATGAACGACCTGCTTCACCAGCTACTGGGAATTACCATTACACTTATATCGACGGGCGTCTTTATAGTACGTTACGACATACCGTCTACAGGCATGTCTCTTGGCTATCTGGCATTCGGAACCGGGTTTGTAGCTGCAGGCGTTGCCATGGGCAAAATGATGCAAGCCAGCACCATCAGCCTGCTTCTTCTGCAAGAGTGGAACTTTAATCTATCACTGATGGCAATCGGATACTCTGTTATGTTCTCGGGAATCATCGGCATTGGCACGGCCATCTACAATCTATTTCAGCGCACAAAAGAAGAAGAGTAGCCCTGATCATCCTTAGCGGGCATTGATTACCCTGTTAAGGTTGTTTTTTGCCTGAATGTAGTCTGGCCTAATCTGCAATGCCTTTTTAAAATTATTAATAGCCTGGTCAGCCATACCCTTACGAAAGAGCGCAACCCCAAGATTATTATAAATCTCAGCCCAATCGGGTTGAATACGCAGTGCATGTTGATACTGCTCTATCGCTTCATCAAGTTGATTTTTATCTGCTAGCGCCAATCCCAGATTATAATAGACAATGGCTGAATCTGGCTGCAAACGCCGCAGTGTTTTGTAATGCATAATGGCTTCATCGACACGACCTGATCGATAGAAGAGAAACCCCAGTTTTTGGTGGGCTTTAATATATTCAGGCTTGTATTGTAAAATCTGTTGATAAACCAAAATGGCGTCCTGAACCCTCCCTTGCTGTTCAAGCCGCATCCCACGCTGCATATAGATCTCTGGAGAATCATTAACAGCAGCTATCATCTGTTGCTGCCTCAACATTGAACGAGCAATATCTATCTGGCGTTCAGCAGCGGTATAGGATGGGTAGCGATTGAGTATCTCGGTAAAATGTTTGATAGCCTTTTTAAATTGCTTTGATCGAAGCAGCACCAGGCCAAGATTAAACCGGGCGCGTAAATCAAACGGCTGGATACGCAGAGCCTCCTCAAGCTGCACTGCTGCTGCTTCATAAGCTCCCTTTTCTGCCAGTGTCGTGCCCAACTTAAAATGCACAAAAGCACTTTCCGGGGTAGCTTCAACAGCATGTCGATAAAGTGAAAGATTATTTCGCCAATAGCCAACCTGGATGTATGACAACACTGCACATGCAAAGATTGAAAAAATTGCAGCAGATGCCAATATTTTATTACAACCCGGCCATCGTTTTAGAAGATCAGGCAGACCCCAGGCAATGATTATAAAAATCCCAACCAATGGCAGATAGGTATACCTGTCTGCCATTGATTGCCATCCAACCAGCACCACTCCACTTACCGGCACCAGCATGCCAATAAACCAGAACCACCCAATGAAAATATAGGGTTTATGTCTGATTAACCAAACCGCTACTAGAGAGATACTCAATATCAAGAGTGCAGATTGGATAAGTAATCCACTCTGAACATCACTTCGGAATGGATAAAAAAATGACAGATCGATGGGATAAAACGTCTTACCCAGATAACTGGTATAAGACAAAAGCGCATTGGAAATTCGCTCCCCCCAACCAAAACCAATGGCAACAGCATCAACCGAACCATGAGCCACAGAGTCATTGATACTCGTAACTGCACCACCTCTGTCCTGAGCAATAAAGGTAATGACAGAGGATGCCATTGAGAGCATCAACAGAGGAACTTTTTCCAGAATAAGATAAGCAATAGATGATTGCCGTCCTAAAACAACGGCATTACTGTCCACCGGGTATCTGATTGGAAAGCGCTTTAGCGGCCAATAATCCAATAACAATAAAATCAAAGGCAGTGTAACCAACATCGGTTTAGCCATTAATCCAATTGCAAAACATACTGCAACCAATAGATATCGTTTCAGCTCTGGACGCTGAATATAAAACGCATAAATATATACTGTCAGCATCCAGAAAAAGGTGCTCAACAGATCCTTGCGTTCTGCAACCCATGCCACTGATTCAACATGTAGTGGATGAAGTGCAAATAGCGCCGCCACAAAGCCGCTACGCCCAATCAATCCTGTCATTCTGGTTAATACCAAGAAAAGCAGCAGTGTATTAAAAATATGCAACAGAACACTACTCAGGTGATGCCACCCAGCATCCATTCCAAACAGCTGCACATCCAACATATGTGATAGCCAAGTGATTGGGTGCCAGTTCGTTGCATGAAATGTGCTAAAGGCCCACTTTATGCCACTATAGGTAACACCTGATTGTATAGCGCTGTTTTCAGTGATATATATTGTGTCATCCCAGTCAAGGAACTCAAATCTACCAACCTGCCAATAGACTGAAATTACAAGCAATACAAGGAGGGTGCAAAGCAGCCCGATTTTACTTTTGTTATTTAAAGGCAGCATATATTGTTCTAATATAAAATCATCACTTGATACAGATAAAGCCCATTACCCCTATATCTCCATATAGTTTTACTAAACCATGATTACAATTGAATCTGCCTCACAAATAGCCGGAATAATGGGGGCTATTATATTATTGTATGCATACGCCATGATCTCTAAAGGGAGGTTTACAAACACCTCACCTGTTTATCACACCTACAATCTAATAGGGGCTTTTCTGGTAGGAATCAATACCATCTACATGGGAGCATTAGGTGCCTTAATGCTTAATATTGCATGGATGATTATTGCTATCTGGCACCTGATAAAAAGCACTAAATAAAAGGCTGTTTAAAATATTCTCACACTTCAAGAGTTGCAGCAGACATCTTCTATTATTGTTATGCCAACCCATCTTAATCTGAACTTTATACCTTGGGAACCTCTGAATAATTACCTTTAATATTCACCAATCGATTGATATAGATGTTACTGATAATCATTACAGTTTAATTTGCCCGTATAAGTCCGGTTTTTAGGCATTTTTTCATTTAAAAAGGCCTTTTCTGGCCTTCTAT